>VGQX01000133.1 GCA_016882305.1 Cyanobacteria bacterium K_Offshore_surface_m2_239 | reverse complement strand
CAGCTCGGTGGCCAAGCCAATCACGAACCCGAGCATGGCCAGGCGACCGTTCCAGGTTTCGGCGAAAGCAACGAACCCGAAGCGAGGAGTGTCTTCCGTCATGGTTGTTTCGAAGTGTTACGGCAACAGTAACCGATTATGAAGCTCCGGGGTGGTGCGGTTCTCCGCTTTCTCCGGGAACGCGGTCTCCCTGCTGCCTGTGGAACGCGGTCTCCCTGGTGCCCTGATCCCGGGCTTCAGGCCTGGCTCCCCGGTGCGTTGGGGATCACGGCGATCACAACGCCCTGCTCGGAAAAGGGGAGAAGGATCGAGAGCGGTTGCGTTGTGGCGACCTTGTCGTCGCCTGCGGTGCAAAGAAACGTGCCAGCGGGTTTGAGGACAGGATGAATGGCTTGCCTGGAAATGTCTCTACAGCGAAAACCCATAGCCGAGAGCGCGCTGATCGCACTCATGATCTGAGTGCCCACCAGGCTTTGAAGTTCATCATCTAGAGCCATGGCACCATGGGCCTCTGACCATGCCAGAAGGAATAGCTCAAAGTCTACCTGGTAATCCTGCGTTCTCGCCATCTTCTTTCGCGATCTCAGCTATGGCTTGATTGAGGCTCATAGTGTAAGTTCTCTATGTCCCGTCCAAATTGGTCCGAACAGCGTCACCCCAGCCTGCCGCGCTTCCAAAGTGAGCCGCGCCGCCCTTGGGCCCGGGAGCGCCGGTCTGATAGCGGCGCGCCGCCGGTCTGACGGCGGCGGGGATCGGAGAGCGGCGCGAGTCTGAGGGCGTGCGGAAGAGGTCTAGGGCCTGATCTCCACGAACTCGAAGAGGATGATGTCGCCATCCTGCAAGGAATTCGCGATCGCCTGGCGCGCGGCCACCCGTTGGATCCGTTGGCCAAAAACATTGAGGGCTTGCTTGGCGCTCATGCCGTTACCCACCGTGGCCAACACATCACCAAAGGTGAGCTTATCGATGGCAATCACCTGCTGGCTGCCGATTTGTCCCGGAACCAGATAGTTGACCAGATTGAAGATTCCCTTGGGAGTCGCGGTCCCTGTTGCCAGAGCGAGATTGGTCAGTCGGGTGGCGATGGTGGAGCAGCGACGATCCACCGCATAGTTGCCGATGGAGGAGGTGATGCGTGCCACCGGCACGGCGCCAGAGGTCTGCAGCGGCTGCACGCTGCGGGGATTCATGGCAACGTTGCCCATGGGGGCTGGCATCGTGCCGAGGCCAATGTAGTAATTGCCGGCGGCCTCCACACAGCTGAAGCCGTAAATGGTGTTGATGTTGCCAGCGAGGGGAAGGGCCTTGACGGCCATGCCGCTGAGGCCGGAGAGCAGGGCGAGGCTGCCGAAGGTCGCAAGCACGCGACGCAAGGAAGTCATGGAAGACATCTGAAAGGGCGACCGGCCGGGCATGACGTGCTGGCCGGTCCCTCCACACCTAGCAAACGATCCCAGCAACGCGACTCTCAACCTGCCAGGGCGGCTTCAATGGCGGAGGTGAGGGTGGCGGCATCAGGCTCCACATTGCTCTTGAAGCGCGCGATCACCGTGCCCTCACGGCCGATGAGAAATTTTTCGAAGTTCCAGGCCACATCCCCAGCGGGCTCTGCTTGGGTGAGGGTCGTGTAGGGCTCGGTTTTAGAGCCCGTGGCGTGAACTTTGTCGAACAGCTCGAAGTTGGCGCCGTAGGTGGTGGAGCAGAACTGTTGGATCTCCGGCAAGGAACCTGGCTCTTGAGCGCCGAAGTCGTTGCAGGGGAAGCCCAGGACCACCAGTCCCCGGGGACCGTAGGTGTCCTGCAGAGCCTGCAGGCCGGCGTATTGGCGGGTGAAGCCGCAGCGGCTGGCCACGTTGACGATCAGCAGCACTTGGCCGGCCCATTCCCCCAGACGCCGCTCCACCCCCCGGGCATCGCGCACCACCACCTCCTTGACGTTCACAGGGGCTGAGGGAGCGGGAACGGCTGAAGGCATGGGGATGAAGGGAGATTTGTGGAGATTAAACGCTCTCCGTGGAGCTTGGGTCTCCGGGCGCGGCGGCATCCCGCCAGGGGGCCTGGTTGCTCGCTGCGGGGGGGGCTCGCCGCGTCTCTTTAGACGATCTGCCGCCGGATGCAGCTCAAGTAGCCGGGCAGCCTGTGGTCGCTGATCAGGCCGCGACTGACCGCCAGTCCACGGGTTTGGGCGCCGGTTCGCAGTTGCGCCTGGAGAGCGCGGAAGTCTTCCGCCGTGAGCATCCTGTCCTCCGCCAGGGGGGGCGGTACGAGGGGGGCCACGTCCATTCCAGGCCCGATGCCGGCGGCGCGGGCGCCCATGGAGGCGGGTCCCCTCCGCAGGCCGCTGACGCGGCCCGTGTGGTCAAAGCGCAGCAGATGGCCGCCATGGCGGAAGGTGGGCGGCACCCGGGGCACGATGTCGGCATCGTTCACCAGCCGGTGCCAGCGGCCTGGCAACGCGGCGGCCATCGCCATGGCCGTGGAGGAATCCGCCGCGACGGCGGGCTGGCCGTAGGTGTAGAGGGCCCGCACGGGGCGGGTGGCGGCCCAGCTGCTGGCTGCCAGAACGGCGATGGCACCCCCCAGGCTGTGGCCGGTCACCAGCAGGGGCAGAGCGGGGCGGAGGTTGAGAAGGCGCTCCAGCTCCGGGCGCAGGGCCTGGAATTGCTCCAGGAAGCCGGCATGCACCCGCCCCAGCCCCGGGAGGTCACGGGTGGTGAGGTGGAGGTTGCTGAGCCAGTCAGCGGTGCTTTCCGTGCCGCGGAAGGCCACCATGGACAGCTCCGGGGTCCAGGCCAGGAAACCCTGGGCCGGACCCCGCTCCACGAAGGCGACGTCGCTGAAGCCCCAGGTCCGCGCCTGGGCCTTCACGGCGGCGGCGTCCTTGTAGGCCAGTTCACTGGCCAGGCAGAGGGAGAGGCTGGCCTGCCAATCGAAGCTGGTGCGGGCCAGGGCGTCGAGGCGAAAGTCGGCGGGGGTCACCGGTGGGGTGGGGGCTGGGACGGAGGGCGCGGGGGGCCGCCCCCCGAAGAGGGCCAGCCGCTCCCGCGCCGCCGCGTCTTCGTCCAGGTCCCGCTCGACGCCAAGGCCGGGGCTCTGCGCCGCTCCGGCGTCCCCGGCGGCGCCTGTCGCTTCGGCGGCGCCAGCGGCTCCGGCGGCAACTGCCGCTGCTGCCTCTGCTGCCGCGTTCAGCCCCGCAGCGGTTGCCTCTTCCGCGGCGGTTGGATCTTCCGCGGCGGTCGGCTCTCCCATCGCGATGGGTGCCTCCACCGCATCTGCCCCGTCCGCGCCCAGGCCGACGCCCCCCTGGAGGGGGGCTGGGGGCTCGGGCACCGGGGCGCCGAAGCTGATGCTCAACCGCAGGGGGATCGTCCAGGTGGCCGGGCCGGGCGGGTTGGGCAGGCTCACCGGGAGGGGTGGCCTCTCGGCGGGTGGCGGCGCGGCCTCCAGCAGTTGCCGCCGCAGCGCCTCGCCTTCCGGCGGCAGGGGGCACGCCCGAATGTGCCGCACCAGGCGGCTGACGCGCGCGCCTTCATTCGCCACCCAGGCGATGCGCTGCTCGCCCATCCACTCTTGCCAGATCCGACCATCACTGGTGACGACCTCTCCCTGGTCGTTGCGCTTCGGCACGCCGGAGTGGTGCAGCGCCACCACCTCCCACTGGTCGTTGAACACCGGCGCGCCGGAGGACCCTGGATCCGTGTCGGTCTGGTAGTGAAGGAAGAGTTCCAGCTCATCCACCACCTGGTTGTGGCGAATGGCGAGCTGCTTCGGCTCCCCGTTCGGATGCTGGATGATGTTCACCGATTCCCCCACGAGCACCTTGCCGGTGTCCGCGATCAGGGGCAGCCAGCCATAAGCCGCCAGCTCGGGATGGGGGGCCACGGCCACCAGGCTGTAGTCGAGCTCCGCATCGGAGAGGAACAGCTCCTCTGGCGCCAAGGGGAACACCTGGCTCACCCGCATCTCCCCGCCTGCGGACTCTTGATAGTTGAACTCCACCAGGGAGCGCTTGGCCTGCCCCGGGGTGGGTAGCACGTGCTGGTTGGTGAGGAGCAGGCGGGGGGAGACGAGAAAGCCCGTTCCATAACCGAGGGCGTCACCGCGCTCGCCGCGAATGTGCACCCGTCCCACGGAGCGGGCGACGCGCAGGCCCTGCTCGAAAAAGCGCATCCCCACCAGATCGTTGGTATCGAGCACCCGCTCCAGGGCTCGGGGGAAGCGCTCCGAGCCGCAGCCGGGACCCTGGGGATCAAAGTGGAGTCCTCCGGCGGTGAGGGCCCGCACCCGTTCGGGATCGGCATGGAGGCGCCGCAGGCGCTGGGTCACCAGTTCTGGCGTGTTGGCGGCGATTTGCAGGATGTCCCCCCGGGCGATCCGGGCGAGGTTGCTGTCGCGTTCGCGTTCGCGCTGGCGAAAGCGGGCTTCTGTCGCCGCCACGACGCCGAGGATGCTCATCCGCAGAGAGACCACTTTGTCGCAACTTAGAAAATCCTCCACGTCGCGTCCTGTGTTCCGGCGAGTTTGTTACAGGGCCGCGCGTGACACGGGGACGCGCCTGTGTCGCGCAACGCATTACAGATCAACTTTTCTTGATCTAAGTTCGTTTGCCGCCTCCCGCTCGCACCCGCAGCCCCCAGACCCTCCCCATCCCCAGACCCTCGACTCCCATGAACATCGGCATCAATGGCTTCGGGCGCATCGGTCGCCTGGTCTTTCGAGCCTTGTGGGGCCGCCCCGGAGTGCGGATCGTTCATGTCAACGATCCCGCCGGCGATGCCGCCGCCGCGGCCCACCTCCTGGCGTTCGACTCCGTGCATGGTCGCTGGCCGCAAGCGGTGCAGGCGACTGCGGCGGGTTTTGTGGTGGGCACCACTGCGGTGGGCTGGAGCCGGCAGGCGGATCCCACCGCCGTTCCTTGGCGCGAGGCGGGCGTGGAGATGGTGCTGGAGTGCAGCGGCCGGTTCAAGACGCCCGAAACCCTGCGGCCCTACTTCGACACGGTCGGCCTGCGACGCGTGGTGGTGGCCTGTCCCGTCAAGGGCGTGATCGCCGGGGAGGAGGCGCTGAACCTTGTCTATGGCATCAACCACCATCTCTATGACCCGGAGCGCCATCGCTTGATCACGGCCGCCTCCTGCACCACCAACTGCCTGGCGCCCGTGGTCAAGGTGGTGCATGAACGCTTCGGCATCGTCCATGGCTCCATCACCACCTTGCACGACGTCACCAACACCCAGGTGGTGGTGGATGGGTTCAAGAGCGACCTGCGGCGGGCCCGTTCCGCCGGGCAGAGCCTGATCCCCACCACGACGGGATCGGCCAAGGCGATTGGCCTGATCTTCCCGGAACTTCAGGGCAAGCTGAATGGCCATGCCGTGCGCGTGCCACTGTTGAACGCCTCCCTCACGGATGCGGTGTTCGAGCTGAGCCGCCCCGTGAGGGTCGCGGAAGTGAATCGGGCCTTTGAGGAGGCTGCCAACGGCGCCTTGGAGGGCATTTTGGGCTATGAAACGCGCCCCTTGGTGTCCATCGATTATGTCAATGACCCCCGCAGTGCCGTTGTGGATGGGTTGTCCACCCTGGTGGTCGATGGCACCCAGCTCAAGGTGTATGCCTGGTATGACAACGAATGGGGTTATAGCTGTCGGCTGGCTGATCTGGCGCGCCATGTGGCGCTGATCGATGCACGTTGAGGTGAAACCCGATGACCAACTCCCTGTCTCCCCTGCGCCAATACGCCATCGTGACGGCCAACTATTGGGCCTTCACGCTGACGGATGGTGCGCTGCGCATGCTCGTGGTGTTTCATTTTCACTCCTTGGGCTACAGCACCCTGGAGATCGCGTTGCTGTTTGTGTTCTATGAGCTTTTTGGTGTTCTCACCAATTTGTATGGCGGCTGGTTGGGCGGACGTTTTGGCTTGCGCCTCACCCTGTGGGCCGGCACCTTGCTGCAAGTGGCGGCCCTGCTGCTGTTGATCCCTGTGGAGGAGAGCTGGCCGCGCTGGTGGAGTGTGGCCTATGTGATGGCGGCGCAGGCCATCAGCGGATCGCCAAGGATCTGAACAAGATGAGTGCCAAAAGCGCCATCAAAACCGTTGTGGCGGCGACACCGGAGGATCCGGAGCGCGGTGAGGGGCGGTTGTTCCGCTGGGTGGCCCTCCTCACCGGCTCCAAGAACGCGCTCAAGGGGGTGGGCTTCTTTCTGGGGGCGGTGCTGCTGACAGCGATTGGCTTTCAGGCGGCGGTGGCCGTGTTGGCTGGGGCCTTGCTGCTCGCGTTCTTCGGCACCCTCGGGCTGCCGTCGGACCTGGGCCGCATGAAGCGCAAACCGTCGTTCAGCGCTCTGTTGTCCAAGAGCCGCGGCATCAATGTGTTGTCGTTGGCGCGATTCTTTCTCTTCGGGGCCCGGGATGTTTGGTTCGTGGTGGCTCTGCCGGTGTTTCTGGAGGGGGCCCTGGGCTGGCGGTTCTGGGAGGTGGGGGGCTTCATGGGGCTGTGGGTGATCGGCTACGGGATCGTGCAGGCGGGCGCGCCATCGTTGCGCCACGCCTGGGGGCAGGCGTCCCCTCCCGGGGTGGCGGCCGTGCGTTTCTGGAGCGCCGTGCTCACCGCCATACCGGCCTTGATCGCCATCGCCCTCTGGCGCCAGGTGGGTCAACCCGGCCTGGCGGTGGTGGTGGGCCTGGCGGTGTTTGGCGTGGTGTTTGCCATGAATTCCTCAATCCACAGCTACATGATCCTGGCCTACACCGATGCCGAATCCGTCAGCCTCAATGTGGGCTTTTACTACATGGCCAATGCCGGCGGTCGGTTGGTCGGCACCCTGCTCTCTGGTGCCCTGTTCCTCAGGGGAGGCCTCGAGGCCTGTTTGCTCGTGTCCGCTCTCATGGTGGCGGCGGCCTGGGGGGTCAGTTGCTGTTTGCCGCCGCCGCGGGGGGTGGCTGTTCCTCCCGCGGGGGTGGCGGGGTGAAGGCGGCGGGGGAGGCAGGTTTTCAGCGGAGAAAAAACATGCCCAAAATGATCAAGAGCCCTCCGAAGATCACGGTCCAGAATCGGGGGTGGCTGTTGACAATCGACCCATCGGGGCTGCTGATGCGAAGGAGATCCAAGGAGGAGGCCACACCGCGTCGAAACCAACCTTTGACGGTGGCCTGGCTGCCGATCAAGGCGTGGACCCGTTTCATGCCAAAGAGAGCATTGCCGATGGAGCCGAAGCGGGAGGCGTAGCGGAGAAAGAGCAGCCCCGTTGCATCCTGGAATTGAAGATCGGAGCCAAAAACAAAACCGGCCTGGCCCCTGCCGATGAGGGTGCCGCTGAGCTCTGCGGGGAGGCCACGCAGGGGGCTGGCATAAGGATCGGAGAAGAGATCCAAGATCTCAGTCGTGCGAGCCAATGAGGGGTTGGGAAAGAGGACCATCGCCTTGATCAGCATGCCGATTCCCGCTCCGATCAACGGGCAGGCGACCATGGCGCTGAAGTTCTGGGTTTGGCTGCTGACGCCAAAGCCCACCAACACACCGAGGACAACGCCGATCACCTCAGCGGAGTAGAGAAGAACATCCAGGAGGAAGCCGCTATAGAGTCGCGGCTTGGAAAGCTTTTGGCCCTGGCGCATCACGCTGGCCATGTCAAATTCCAGCGTGAGGTCCAGTTGCTCCGCATAGTTCGACAGGGCGCGAATGCGTTTGCCTGTCAGGGGATGCGTGGAATTGAGTTCCATCCAGCCAGCCCAGGGGTTGAACATGTCCCAGAGGAAGACCTTGCCGATGCGATCCATGGAGGTGCTGACCCGGTAGGCCGTCCCTGCGATCACGGCGGTCTTGGAGTCGCTGATTCCCAGCGCACGGGTGCCTGCCAGCAACTGGCTGGGCGTGTCAGAACGCTTGGCTTCCTCCACGATTCCGTAGGCGATTTTGACAAGGGCGCGTGAGAGAGCATTGGGATTGCCTGTCACTTCGGAGGAGAAGTGGTCGGCGTAATATTCACGAATTCGCGAGAGGTATAGGAGTAAATATGTGCCAATGAAATAAAAGATATAGGCGGCCAGGCTGGGGATGCGCATTGCTTCCTTCGCCTTATCGCCCAGACGATTGCTGAAGACAAAGAAGAGGTAGCAGATCTGGATCATCGTTGCACCCAGGGTCATGATGGCAAAATCCCAGTGGATGATGTGGCCAAGTTCGTGGGCATACACCGCTGCGATCTCATCATCGCTGAGATAGGTGAACAAGCCTTCGCTGACGACAATACGGGCCGTATTCGGGAGCGAGCCGTAAGTAAAAGCTGTGGGATTCTGATCATCAATCAAGCCCAGTCTTGGTTGTTTCAAGCCCTTTTGCGTACAGATTTGCTCAATTACTGTTGCCGTTTCTGGGCTGCGTTGACGAATGCGTTCCAGATCCGTCCAGTGGGTTCGGTAGAGGAACTTTTGACTGAGGTCCATCAGCCACGGCGAAAGGAAGAACATCAGCAGGTTGAACAGCACTGTGATGCCGAGGGCCAACACCAGCCCGCCTCGGGGATCCTCACTGTTCAGGATGAAGACGGTGGCGAGGCTCAGGACCAGGACCATGCCGCCGATGAGCGAGAGGGTGACCGTGGAGGCGAGGGCCAGGCTGCCGGCAAAGCGTGCGATCGCCAGCTTGACGGCGCCGCCTGCCGCGCGGTTGGGGTGGAATGGGGTGCCGGTTCCCGGCGGTTGCGTTGGCATTGCGGAATCCATCGGCGGGTAGCGGAAGGACAATCTTGGAGTGATCTCTTATGATTGCCCAT
>VGQX01000132.1 GCA_016882305.1 Cyanobacteria bacterium K_Offshore_surface_m2_239 | reverse complement strand
ACCTATTCCCCGCCTCTGGATGAAGCTGGCAACAGCGTGCGCGGCCAGCTCACCGCCGCCTTCCTTTCCGAGCGGCTGGGGCTGCATCTGCTGGCGTCCGAGCCCGAGATGAGTCCATGAGAGAATGCCAACATCATTGCCGAATTCTTCGCCACTATGTAATCCCCACGGGACATCACACATTTTGATCATCAATGTTGAAACGTTTTGGCTGCCTGTTCGGCCTAGCGCTTCTTTCCGGATTGACCTGTCCAGCCCGAGCATCTTTGATCATGTCAGCGGAGTTTGACAGTCCCTCCCTACGTCGTTCAATAGTGGAGTGCCTGTAGAGACGTTTTGCGACCGCTGGGTGGAGAAGGTCATCCCAATTGATGCAGGAAGTAGGGAATCATCATCGCGTTGAGCAGATCGATGAAGAAGGCTGACACCAGGGGAAGGACGATGAAGGCCTTCGGTGAAGGCCCGAATGTTTGGGTGACGGCGGTCATGTTGGCCATGGCGGTGGGAGTGGAGCCGAGGGTGAAGCCCATGAAGCCGGCGGCCATCACGGCGGCGTCATAGCCGCCACCCAGCAGAGGAAAGACCAGGAACAGATTGAGGAGCAGGGCGAGGGAGAACTGGGCGATGAGGATCACCAGCAGCGGTCCCGCCAGATCAACGAGCGTCCAGAATTTGATCGTCATCAACGACATGGCGAGGAAGGCGCCGAGGGAGATCTCAGCGATCAGGTCGATGGCGGGGGTGCGGGAGGGCCAGCGCAGACGGACGCCACCAATCCGTTGGGGCAACAGATTGCTGAGCAGAATGCCCACGATCAAGCAGGGCACGAAGAGGGGCAGGAACAAGCCCCGATCGCGGATCAACTCCTGCAGGATCGACCCGAGGATGATGCAGATGTTGATGGCCAACACCGCCCCGAGCACATCGTCCGCGCACATCGTGGGGACCCTCTCGCCGGGTGCGGGGGTGCCCCGGTCGTCAGAGGGAGCGGGCTGGACCGATGCGGGTCGTCCCGGGGCTTGGGGCGCTTTGGCGGCCAGGCGGTGACGGCGGATCAGGAACTGCGCCACGGGGCCGCCGGTGGCGCTGGCGAGGATCAAGCCAAAGGTGGCGGCGGCGATGCCGAGCTCCATGGCATTGGTGACTCCGGCCTCGGCGGCGAAACGGGGCGCCCAGGCGATGGTGGTGCCATGGCCGCCGATCAGTGACACGGTGCCCGCCAACAGGCCAGCGGCGGGTGGCAGGCCAATGGCCCGGGCGAGGGCCAGGCCCAGGCTGTTTTGCGCCAGCATCAGCAGGATGGTGAGCGCGAGCAACACCAGGAGCGACCGTCCGCCGCGGCGCAGGTCCGCGAAGCTGGCATTGATGCCCACCGTGGTGAAGAAATACACCAGCAGCAGATCGCGGGCCCGCATGCCGAAGTTGAAATCCAGTCCAAAGACGCCATGAAGCACCGCGATCACCAGCGCCACAAACAGACCACCGCTGACAGGCTCAGGAATCGTGAAATCACGCAACAAGCGCACATGACGATTCAGTGATTTACCAAGAAAAAGAACCAGGATTCCAAGGGTGAAGGTGAGCGCGGAGGCCACCTGGATCTGACCATCAACAGGATTCATCTGTGTTGCGTTGAGCATTGTGTTAAGTTGAGCATTGTGTTAAGTTGAACATTGTGTTAAGTTGAACATTGTGTTACATTGAAGATTGTGTTACGTTGAAGATTCTTTAACTGGATTGAATCAGCTTAGGTCACCGCTATTCGCCGCCAGCGTTGGTCTTCCCGCTGGTGGCCTGCAAAAGCTGTCTGGACGTGGACGTCCCCCTGGCCTCACAGCCCTCGCCTGACAGCGGCAAGCCCTCGGCTCCGCCAGGGTCCCCGGAACCCCTCCCGCCGAGCCCTGGGAGGCTGCGTCGATCAGCTCGGCATTCCGCCCGCGTCCAGCTCGACCCCACCGCCCGCAACTTCGGCTCGGGCCGCCGCCAACACTTCGGGCACCTCCTGGCCCATCACAAACTTGGAGGCCAGAAAATGGTCGCTCACCAGCAGCAGCGCCACCTTCGTTTCCGCCAGCGCCCTTTCGATCGCTGGGCGCCACTCCGTGCCGGCTTTGATGCGGCTGTCCTCCCAGAGATCCAGCATCTCGTCGCCGCGCAGCAATGGCGCCATCATCAGTCGCAGTCGCTCCACCCAGGCCCGATCGATATGGCTGTAGCTGATGGACACATGCCGGCGCTCAGGGGTTGATGGGGGCACGCTCCTTGCTGGCTGGTCCGCTCGGGGCATTGAGGCAGGGGCGCCTCACCACAAAACAAGTCCTGGCCGGCCAGCCATCGCCTGGGCGGCTAGAGGAAGCCCTTGCATCGCCGACTCGCTGCCAGCTCTCCGCCTACCAGGTGTGTGCCCGGGCCTGGTCCCCCCATGGCTGAGGGGCCGGTTCAGGCCTGGGACACTGGACGGCAATGGTGGCACTGACGTCGTGGAGCCCACCCCTCGCGCCAGCCAAGCCCGTGTCCCCCTCCACCAGCCCCGTCGGCTCGCCACCGGACGGCGAGCAGCCCCCGCCCGCGCCAGACTTTCACTCCGCCGAACGCCCCTGGCCGGGCCTCGATCGCCTTGGCTTGATCCGAGCCACCGGCGGCCTTGCCATCGGCCTGATCGCCCTCTTCTCCTCCTATGACCACCTCACCCTCTTCGGCCGCGCCCTCCCCATCCCCCAGCAGTGGGGCATCCCCCTCATCGCTGCCTCGGTGGCGCTCCTTGTTATCGACGCTCAACTGGAGACCCGTGCGCGAGATCGAGGAGCGAACGAGGCAGCTCGAGAACGAAATCTTGCGGGTGAGGAGCGACAGCGAGCGGATCGCGAGAGAAACCAAGCAGATCGAGAAAGACACCGAGCTGATCAAGAAAGACACCGAGCTGATCAAGAAAGACACAGAGCGGCTGAGGCGCGAGAACGCCAGGCTCAGGAAATGGAACGCCAAAACGCGGCACTTGATCTCCTGCGTCGATCAGCTCTGCTTTCCGCCCGAGTCCAGCTCAACCCCACCACCCGCAACCGAGCCCGATTGCGAGCCTTCCTCTCCCTGATGGCGTCCCAGCCATTGGAGGGGGAGGACTCTGATGGGACGGGGTAAGCCCCTGGGCCGCGACCATGAAGGTGGCCACCATTCCCGCTGCTCCGCTTCAGGCGAAAAGACAAAAAAATCGAGGCGCCTACGGCGCCTTCCCGGAACAGCCAACAGCCGCAAGCCAACAGCCGAGTGTAAAGAACTAAAGGGTTAAAGGGTAAAGAATTAGTCCTGGGGGAGGCAACAGACGCGGAAACCCTTGTACTGATTGCGGTCGTCCGGGTGGTTCCTGTCGCGGTAGGCCGAGCGGCAGTAGTGAGGAACGCGGTACCAAGAGCCGCCGCGCAGCAGCCTGGTGACGTCTTCACCACCCATGGACAACCAAGCGCTCCCATCGGCAGGAGCCCCTTCGTACGAGTCGTGCCACTGGTCGAGGCACCATTCCCAGACATTGCCGTGCATGTCCTGCAGGCCCCAGGCGTTGGCGGGAAAATTCCCCACCGGCGTGGTTTGGCCTCGGTTCACGCCCGTCGGGCCGTTGGCGTAGGCAACGCTGCCGTCGTAGTTGGCGAGCTCCGGGCTGATCGTTTCCCCGAAGGCGAAGGGCGTGGTGGTGCCCGCTCGGCAGGCGTATTCCCACTGGGCCTCGCTGGGGAGGGAAAAGGCGCGGCCAAGGCGCTGGCTGAGCCGGCCGCAAAACTCCCTGGCGTCGTGCCAGCTCACGTTCTCCACAGGGCGATCGTCGCCCTTGAAGCCCGACGGCTCCCGCTCCAGCTCGCGCTCCAGCTTTGGCCAGCCCGCCACCTCCCGCCACTGGGCCTGGGTGATCGGCGTCTGCCCCAGCCAAAAAGCCTTCAGCGTCACCTCGTGTGGAGGGTCCTCACTGGCATGGCGCCCCTCCTCGTTTGGATGCGACCCCATGAGAAAACGCCCGGCCGGGATCTCAATCAGTCGCAGCGTCACATTCGGGGCCAGCTGTTCAAGGCGGCTGCGCACCTGCAGGGGGCGGGTCTGGATCTGCCAACCCAGCCGGGAGCGCTCCAGCCAGCCGCGTCTGACCGTGATGGTCTGGGGGGTTCCCTGGCGGCCGGAGCCAGAGGCGGCCGTCCGCAGGGCCTGATCACCCCCACCCCCGCCTGGCCCGGTGGTGAGCGGCAGCGAAGCGGGCCCCCGGGAGGACAGCCGAGCCAGCCCGAGGGCGCCCAGGGGCAGGCCGGCGGCGGCGATCAGGAGCCGGCGCCGCGTCCACAATCCCTCCAAGGCCCGCTGGCGATCCCGCCGCCAGCGGGCTCGCAGGTCTTCGAGCTCCTGTTGCCGCTTGGCCCGCCGCTCCTGCTCCTGTCGCTGACGCTCCCGCCGCCGCTGCTCCTCCTCCCGCTGCCGTCGCTCCTGCTCCGCCTGCCGCAGGCGCGCCTCCTCCCGCTGCCGCTGCTCCGCGTCCCGCTGGCGCTCGGCCTCCACCCGCAGACGTTCCTCCCGGGCAAGCTCCTCGGCCCGCCGCCGGGCCAAGGCCTCCCGCTCCTCCCGCTCCAGCTGTGCCTCCCGCTCTTGCTGCTCCCGCCGCCGCGTCGCCTCAACCTCCTGTTGCCGCTCCCGCCGCCGCTCCTGTTCGGTGGCCTCCAGCAGGGCTTGATGCACCCCCTCGGCGATGCGCAGCAGGGCGCGGCGCTGTTCGGGCTCGCTCATCTCCAGCAGGGAGGGGTCGGGCGGCAGCACGGCTTGGTAAGCGTGGATCGGCGTGCGGCTCACTCCGCAGGGGCTCAGGCTCACCCAGAGGATGGTGACCCCCTCCCGCTCCGCCGCCTCCAACAACACCGGCACCTCGCGCCCCATCACGAACTCCGACGCCAGAAACTCGGCGCTCACCAGCAGCAGCGCCACCCGCGCCTGGGCCAGGGCGGTTTCGATCGTCTGCTGCCAGCGCTCGCCGGGGCGGATCTGGCTGTCGTCCCAGAGCAGCAGCTCCTCGCCCGCCTGCCGCAGCCAGGGGGCCATGAAGGTGCGCAACCGGTCCACCCAGGCGCGATCGGCGCGGCTGTAGCTGATGAACACGTGCCGGCGATGCTCAGGGGCTGGCTGGGGCACGTCGCAGGGGCGGGTCCGCTGGGGGCATTGTGGCAGGGGTGGGCCGGGCCGCTGGCCGGGCCGCGCTTTCAGCTGGTTGTGACAAACGGCGTCCCCTGGTGGCATTCACTCCTTGGGGCCCCGTCGGCCTCCCGGTTCACCCCGCTGTTCCGCCCCCTTGAAGAGCGATCACTGGTTCCATGAGGTGTTTCGAGTCCTGCCGGATCTGGGGCGCCAGCTGATCCCCGACCTGGCCAGCCCGCCGCGCGCCACGGCGGAAGCCGTTGGCTCTGCGGACGCCCGTGGAGAGGACTCCAGCCAACCTCCTGACAGGGCCTCTCGGGAGAGCGCCTACCTCTTCCGGCCCGTGGCCCTCAAATCCGTGGCCTACCATCCCGATGGCGTGCTCTGGCCCCGCCATCCCCCTGGCGGCAGCGAACGGGAACCAGTGGTGCTGCTGGAGGTGCAAATGCACAGCGATCCCCTCTTCCAGCGCCGCCTGGGCGCGGAAACCTTCCATCTGCTGCAGCAACACGAAACCATCCGCCATCTGCGGGTGCTCGTGCTCGTGCCCCACCGGCGCCTGGCCCTCGGCTCCGATCCTCCCCGCCTGTTGCGGCGCTTCCTGCGGCACAACGTCACCTGGGTGGACCTGGGGGTTCTCGCCCGTCGCCCGGACCTCGATCCGACCCTCGCCCTGCTCACCCTGCCCGTGCGCCCCCAGCCCGACCTGGCACCCACCTGTCAGGGCATCCTCAGGCGCCGGCCCGATCTGATCGACCTGATCCTTCCTATTCTGACCGAACGCTTTCAAGGACTTTCTTCCGCGCAGCTCATGGCAACCCTCGGCGTCTCCAAGGACCTCTGGCGTCACACCCCCCTCTTCCAGGAGATCCTGGCGGAGGGCTTGCGGGAGGGCCGAGACCGAGGCCTGGCGGAAGGCCGGGAGAAAGGAATGGCTCAAGGCATTGCAGAAGGCATTGCAGAAGGCATTGCAGAAGGCAGGGAAGTTGGCAGAGAAGAAGGCAGGGCGGAAGGCAGAGAAGCAGGCAGGGCGGAAGGCAGGGAAGAGGGCAGAGAAGCAGGCAGAGAAGAAGGCAGGCTGGAAGGTGCCTCAGAGGGTCGCCACAGAGAAGCCCTTTCCCTGACCTTGCGTCAACTGGAACGGCTCCTCGGCCCCCTGAATGCCGCCTGTCGGGCACGGGTTGAGGCCCTCACCCTGGAGCGGCTGGAGGAGTTGGCCCTCGCCCTGCTCGACTTCAAGAAAGCCGAGGAGCTGAACCGCTGGCTTGAGGGCGGCGTGACCTGAAGACAGCCCCTGCCGCCGATGGCTCACGCCAATGGCGACCTGGCAATCACCAGGGATTGAGCGATCAAGGGCGTCATTACCAAGTACAGGGTGGGCGTATTCATTGTGGCGATCGATGACCCCGCAGGCTTGGCAAATAAAATGACTACAAACCAGTGTGCTCAGACGCCGGCTTTTGATATCGGCGAGTTCAGTCATCTCCGTCTTCTGCCAAAAGCCTCCTGAGTCCCTGCCAGGCTGAGACCGAACCCCATCCGCCTAAAACCGCAGGGTCCCCCGCACCAGCCCCCCCCACGCGCCCAGGGTGCCGTTTCCTTTGGCCTCGCCAGGGCGCAACGCGTCGTTGAGGCTGGCGGTGCGGGCCATCGCCCCTCGGGGTCTCGTCAGCCAGAACACGGCAGGGGTGAGGGTGAACGCATCACTGAGGCGGATCGCGCTCGCCAGCTCCAGGGCCAGGCCCGAATCATCGGGCGTGCCCCCCGCCAGCCCCTCCAGACGACGCACGTGGGCCGGCGCGCCGATGGCCGCCATCACGCTGTTGCCGGGTCCGAGGGCGTCCACCCAGCTCAGGCCCACACTCCAGGAGGCGGTGGTCACCCCTGTCAGGCCCGCCACAGGGAACTGGCGGAAGGCGAAGCGATCCTGGCCCCAACCAGCGCTGACCGTCGGCATCCAGCCGGGTTGCGACGGTTGCCAGTAGCCCGCCAGCGACCAGGACTGGAGCGCTCCGCCGCGGGAGTCGGCGGCGAGCTGGCTGGCCAGCGGCGTGCCCCGCAACTGCGCCCGCTGGCCATTGCGCGTGTAGGCGGCGGTGAGGTTCCAGTTGGCGCGCGTCCAGGCCAGCTGCACGGTGCTCGTGTCGTCGCCCCCCGCCGTGAACCAACCACCCCGGGCGGGCGCGCCCTCCCCTCCCAGGGGGGCGACATAGCCGTAGGCCAACGACCAGCCCCGCAGCTGCCCCTCGGGCTGCCACCACAGGCCGAACCCACTCCCCACCCGGCGGCTGTAGGCCCCGGCCGCGCCCGCACGCTGAAACAGCTCCAGGATGGGCGAGGCGGTGTAGGCGCTGGGCCACACCGGCAGCAGATCAACCTGCATCAGGCGGCTGCCGGCGGTGACGCGAACCGTCGGACCGAGGGGAAGCCGCAGGAAGGCGCGGTTGACCGACACGACGTTGCCGCAGGTTGCTGGCGCGTCGGGGCAGAGGGGGTCCTGGAAGGCCACGTCCAGGCGCGTCAGCGGCGTGGGGGGATTGGACAAGAAGCCTGAGGGGCCGAAGTCTCCAGCGCGCAGGCGCAGTCGGAACAGGTCTTGGCCCGTCACGCTTGTGTCGACCGTGAGGCGCGCGTCCTGATTGACCGTCAGGGCATTGCGCAAGGGAAAGCCGGCGACGGTGTTGCTGGCGCGCTCCACGGCGCTGCCGTCCACCTCCAGGGCTCCGACCACCCCGTTCACCTCCACGCGCACGGTGGTGGTGGTGGCGAAGGCCGCCGCCGCCGCGGGGGCGATCAGGGGAGGTGGGGAGGCAACCGCAGGCGACATGGGCAGAGAATGGCATGAAATCAGAGGCAGGGGCGCGTGGGGCGGAACCCGGGCGAGGGAACCTGGCGGAACAGCTGCGTCGCTGGCGGGAGCTCAGATTGATCGGCGCGGAGACCGCGACGGCGATCACCGCCTTTGAGGCCCGCCACCCTGACGCCATCCGCTCCCGACTGGGCCCTTCCCCTGATGCTCGCTCTGGGGGCGGTGCTGCTGGGTGCCGGGGTGCTGTTGTTTGTCTCCGCCCAATAGGACGTGATCGCGCCGGCGAGTCGGTTCGCCCTGGTTCTGGCCTTGCGCAGCAGCTCCGAGTGGAAGGGGATGATCCGATGCTCGCCACCATGATCGAGACCTGGCGCGAAGCGCAGCGGGAGGCGCTGTATCGCCTTCCCCAGCTCCCCTGGGAAGGGGGCGGGGTCTCCACCGGGCAGCTGCCCACTGAGGAGGTGGTGCGGGCGCTGGTGGGCGAGGCCCATCAGCGGTTCCAATCCCTCGTGGACGGAGAGGTGGCCTCTTCCATTCCAGCCCTGGCGACCGCCAACCCCAACCACTTCGGCGTGTGCGTGGCCGCCAGCAACGGCCTGCTGTTCGATGCGGGGGACTCCCGCCAGCCCTTCAGCATCCAGAGCCTGTCCAAGCCCTTTCTCCATGCCTTGATCTGCCAGACCATCGGCGAGCGGCTGGCCCGCCAGAAGCTGGGGGTTAACAGCACAGGGTTGCCTTTCAATTCCATGCTGCACGTCAGCTGGCCATCGCGACGCTGCTGAAAGACTCGGCCTATGCCCAGGATTTCATGGGAGGAACCATGGTTCAGTC
>VGQX01000131.1 GCA_016882305.1 Cyanobacteria bacterium K_Offshore_surface_m2_239 | reverse complement strand
GAGAAGCGGAACAGTCGCGAGAAGGAGGACGGGCCCGAGAAGACGAACGGAGCCGATCGCGCCAATGCGACGTTCTCGGCACTCGCGTCCGTGCTGGGTTCAGGTCGGTTTCAGGTCGGTTTCAGGATCTGTTTTCGGGCCGGGCCGCGCTTCAGGAATGGAGATGTAAAGACTTTTTTGGACGATTTGCTGGTGCGACTTGCAGCAAACAGGTCCAGAAGCCTGACGACGCCGCCCGAATTCATAGCGAATGCGCTGTCGCGCATTGAGCTTCATGCCAGCCCACAACAAAAAAACCAAGCCCAGGCAGGGGCATGACACCCCCACCCGGACTGGCGCGACGCGTGTTCAGGCCTGGATCACTCTTCGTCTTGAGGAGCACCAGCGGGAACCAGGCGGATCTGCTTGCGGCCAAGCTTGATCTCAAACTCATCGCCGGGGTTGAGGTCGAGCAGAGCCGTATAAGCCTTGCCCACGAGCAGATTGCCGTTGCCCTGAACAGTGGCCACGTAGCTGAGCTTGCGGCCCGCTTTGCCCTTGGAAGAGCCGCTTTCAGCGAGGTTGACCCCTTTGGCCTCCAGCAGCGCCTCATAGAAGGCGGTGAAGTTGAGACGCTCGGTCCCGTCCTTCTTGGTGCTGACGTAGCCACAGCTGCGCACAAGCTCCGATTTGGAGACATCGCCCAGCTCTTTCACTTTGCTGAGAAGGTCAGCTCCAGTCAACATGATTCGTTCCCCAAAGAACACTCGTAGTGTACCAAGTCGGAGAGCCTTTCGGCTAGCCAAGCCACGAGGGAAATTCTTCCGTCGATCAGCAAAGGCATATGGGCGCCAGAGATCTCCAGCCACCACAGTGGTCTCGATCGCCAAATGCCTCTCAGGGCAAGTGTTTTGGCCATGTCTGACCCTCGCTGGCCTCACCTTGGACAGACAGCCGATGGCAAAACACGACGTCTCATGCCCCCGCATCAACTCGAACTCTTCCTTAACCTTGCCGGGAGATTGAGGGTGAGTCCCGCGGATGGGGGCCAAAACCCTGACGCAGCCTCAGGATCAGGGGCGTGCCAAGGGCCTGAAAACCCGCTGGATTCCCTCTTCAGAGGGTCCGCCTGACTCTGTAAAGCCAGTCGCCCACCATGCCACTCAGCAATGCAGAGAGTGTGCAGCCCCATCCTCTAGAATCCATCGGTGCACCTTCTGACTGATTTGCCCTGAAGTCCGTCAGAAGCCCTGCCAGAACTGGGTTTCAGCCAGGCCACCCCCTCTCTCGACGCGGGCCTGCTGGGGACGAAACGCCGTTCCGCTGCGGCTCAGACCGGCAAAATCTGCCGGCAATCCCCGCTGCGAACCACCCGCAGGGGAAGGCCATAGAGAGCACTCAGCGGTTCATCTCGCAGACAGTCAGCGGCGGTGCCATCCCCGACAACACAGCCATCCTTGAGCAGCACCACCCGTTGGATCTCCGGGATGACCTCCTCAATGCGATGGCTCACCATCAGCAGGGTTGTGCCCGCGCGGGCCAGGGCACCAAGGTGCCGCAACACCTGCAGCCGCGCGCCGATGTCCAGCCCGTTGGTCGGCTCGTCCAGCACCAACACCTCCGGATCATGAACCAGGGCCCGCGCCAGCAGAAAACGACGCTTCTGCCCTTCGGACAGCTGTGCAAAAGGTCGCGTGGCGAGTTCCGCCAGCCCAAAATGCCGCAGGAGGATCTCCACCCTCTGATGCTGGGCTCGGGTCGGCCGCTGAGAACGCCCCAGCCCCACCGATCCAAAAAAACCGGAGAGCACCACATCATGGGCTGGCACGAAAGGCTTGTCCGCCAGGCGCGAATCCTGGGACAGCAAGCCCATGCGGGCGCGCAGGCGCCAAAGATTGATGGTGTCCTCTCCGAACAGTCGCAGCGAAGAGCCCTCCTTCACCACGGGATAGAGCTCCCGAGCCAGCAGCTTGATCAAGGAACTCTTTCCCGATCCGTTCGGGCCCAGAACCACGGTGTGTTCGCCGTGGAACAGCGACAAGGTGAGGTCACGAAACACCTGAAGTGGGCCAAGCCAGGTCTCCACAGCCTTCATTTCCAGGTAGGGAGTGAGGGCGGCCATCAGAACGGAGCGCTGGCAGGGTGCCTGTGAATTGTCTTTCTTGTTACCCGATCCTGTGTGGATCTGGCCATTTTTTGTCATGGGTCCTGGCTGTCACAGCTGACCGCGGGACCTTTCGGCTAAAAACAGAGCAAAGTGTCCCCTGGAGGCGCCTCCGATGAACGGCCAACTTCTGCTCACCCTTGTGGATCACGGCAAACCCTTCAAGGGAACTTGGAAAATCTATAAAGAAGCTGACAACCGCTACGCGGCCTGTCACGGCCGCTCCACCGGTGCGTGCGACCAGAATCCCCCCTCGTGCCAGGCCTTCTTTTCCACACGGCAGGTGTGCCGCTTCGCCGAGCTGCTGCAGTTCCATGGCTGGGCCATCGATGGCCCCACGCCGGAGAGCCAACGGTTTCTCCAGGTCTGCGCCCTCTGACGCCCGACGCCGGTCCGCCGGAAGCCCCCCGTGACCGCTGGCCTCAGGGCTGAAGGGTGGCGAGGGCCGCTCGGCTCTTCTCCAGCACAGTCGCCGGCAGACGAATGAAGCCCAAACCCTCCGCCAACGCCTGGGCCGAATCAGAGAGGGTCTGGCTGAACATCTTGTTCAGCGCCTCGCTCCGCGTTCCATTTGTTCTGATAAGCGACGGCGATGGCTCCGGCCGTCATCGGGATCGGAAGCACACCCTGGGTCACCTTGGCGATGTCATCCCCGTGCATGGGCACATCGCTGGCGGCGAAATCCACCGTGCGGGAGATGAATTGACGCACTCCGGCCCCGGATCCCACGGATGGGTCGTTCACCCGCACGCCTTTGCCGGCCAGATCTTGAAACCACCGCTGGTAGATGGGGGCCGGGAAGGAGGCGCCAGCGCCGTTCAAGGTGCCGCTCGCGCCGCAGGCGACCAGCGAGCTGACCACGCCAGCCGCCATGACGAGGCTCCCCAGGCGTGCGAGGGTGCCGCGACGAGGGGGGAGGGGAACAGTCATGGAGAAAGGAAGCGAGGGCCAAGGGGAAAGGATTGGGCGAACCAAACGGACAGCCGCCATGCCACGTAACGGACGAGGAGGCCCTGTTGCCAGAGGTTGACTGTCCCACGTTGAAGAGATCCGCCCTGTTGAGGTGTGGTCTTCCGCGCCTCCATCGCTGGAGGGATTGACGGAACAGGCTGTGAAGTCAGGTCCAGATTGTCAGGTCACGACGTCAGGTGTTGACTGCGTGGTCTTCCGCGAGAGGTTTTGACTGTCAGATCACCGATGCTGTGCAACCTTGCCGCCACTTTATCAATCTGCCCCGCAAGGAGCAGCAGGACAGTGAGCGGGGCCGAGTCAATGTCGTGTGGCAATTATTGGTGCCAGCCTCGCCCCGCGCCCGCGCCAGCCCGACGAGCGACACGGCCCGCAAGACCCCGGCCCCGCAAGAGTTCAGCCCGCAAGAGCCCGGCCCCGCAAGAGTTCAGCCCGCAAGAGCCCGGCCCCGCAAGACCCCAGCCCCCCGCCAGGACAACAGGCGCGATGGTTCACCCGTACTAGGATGAGCGTCCTGACGCCGCGCACCCGGCCGTGTCTACCGCCACTCCCCTGGCCACGGTGTTGATCGACGGCAACAATTTTTATGCCTCCTGTGAGGCCCTGCTCGATCCCGCCGTGTTGGGCCGGCCCCTGGTGGTGCTGTCCAACAACGATGGCTGCATCGTCTCCCGCAGCGCAGAGGCCAGGGCCCTCGGCATCCCGATGGGCGCCCCGTTTTTTCAGGTGCGCCCTCAGCTGGAACGCCATGGCGTGATTGTGCGCAGCTCCAATTACAGCCTCTATGGCGACATGAGCCAGCGGCTCATGGCCACCCTGGAGAGCTGGGTGGAAGAGCTGGAGGTGTATTCGATCGATGAGGCTTTCGGTGTGTTGCATCGGCCGCGGACCAGCGCGGGAAGCGGCGCGGATCTGCTCGCCTGGGGCCAGGCCCTGCGCCAGGCCGTGCGCCAGCGGTTGGGTCTGCCAGTGGCGGTTGGCATCGCTCCCACCAAGGTGCTCGCCAAAATCGCCAATCGCCTCGCCAAGCACTCCCCCTCCCTGCCTCAGCCGGGGGTCTTTGACCTCGGAGCCGTCGCCGATCCCGATCCCTGGTTGGAAGCCATCGCCATTGAGGAGGTCTGGGGCATTGGCCGCCGCCTCTCCCGCTGGTGTCGCCTGCGCGGCATCCGCGATGCGCGCCAACTGCGCGACATGCCCTCCGGCGAATTGCGTCTCCGTTGCGGCGTGGTGGGTCTGCGCCTCCAGCGGGAACTGCGGGGGCACCCGTGCCTTCCCCTGGTGTCCCTGCCGGCGGCGAAGAAGGAAACCTGCGTCAGTCGGAGCTTCAGCACGCCGATCACCACCGTGGCGGAGTTGCGGGAGGCCATCGCCACCTACCTCAGCCGAGCTGCGGAAAAACTGCGCCGCCAGCGGCAATGCGCGGGCAGCCTGACGGTGTTTGTGCGCAGCAGCCCCTTCAGCGGGCGCCCGTTTTACAGCAATGCCGCCACCATCACCCTTCCTCTGGCGAGCGACGACACCGCCGTGCTGCTGGCGGCCGCCCTGCCCCTGGCCGACCGCCTCTTCCATCCCCATCACCCCCTGCAGAAGGCGGGCGTGCTGTTGCAGGCGCTCCAATCCGCCAACCAGCTGCAACACCATCTCTTCTCCCCCTTGCCCGCGGCCCAGCAAGCGCGCCGGGAGTCCCTGCTCGCCACCATCGACGCCCTCAACGCCCGCTACGGCCGCGGCACGATCCAATGGGCCGCCTGCGGCCTGCGCTCCCCCTGGGCCATGCGTCGCTCCCGCCTCTCCCGCTCCGGCACCACCCGCTTGGAGGAGGTGCCGGTGGTGTGGGCGTGAGCTCAGAGGCCATCAAAGAAGGTGGCGATCTGATTGCGGCCGTTGCTCTTGGCCAGATGCAGAGCCTGCTCCGCCCGTCGCAGCAGATCGTCGAAGGTCGCGTCCCGCGCGCCGAGGCAGGAGAGGCCGCCGCTGATGTGCAAAGACACGTCGGAATGGCTGTGCACCCCAGGCATGGTGGAGACGGCGTGGCGCAGGGTTTCGGCGATCCCCAAGGCCTCATCGGGGGAGGTGTCCACCAGCAGCAGAGCAAATTCCCCATCGCCGAGCCGACCGGCGAAATCCTTCTCGCGCAAAAACTGACGCCCCAGGGTGCAGAGATCGGCGAGAACGGTGTCGCCCGCGTGGTGCCCCCAACGGTTGTTGAAGGCGCGGAAGTTGTCGATGTCGAACAACAGCAGGGAGAGCGGGTGGTCTTCCACCTTGGCCTTCTGGAATTCCTGGGCGGCGATGCGCAGAAAGCGTTGGCGAATCGGCAGGCCGGTCACCGGGCAGAGGGCGATCTGCAGGCGGAGATTCAGCTCCCGCATCACCAGCTCCGAGAGCAGCTGCAGCTGGCGCAGCTGCTGGGGGGTCGGCTGCAGCGGCTGCTGGTGAATCACACACAGGGTGCCCAGGTTGTGGCCGTTGTCAGTGCGAAGCGGCGCGCCGGCATAGAAGCGGATCTGGGGCGAAGCGGTGACGAGGGGATTGGTGCGGAAGCGCTCGTCCTCCAGGGCGTTGGGCACCACCATCACCGAGGAGCCCAGGATGGCGTGGGCGCAAAAGGCCACCTCCCGAGGAGTTTCGCTCACCGGCAGACCCCGCTGGGAGAGAAACCACTGGCGATCGGCGGTCACCAAAGAGATGGCCGCGATGGGCACCCCGAAAGTGAGCGTGGCGAGTTCCACCAGGCGATCCATGTGGACATCGCTGCTGGTGCCCAACACGCCGAAACGATGCAGCTCCCGCAGACGTTGTTCCTCATCGGCGGGAATGGGAAAGCCAGGGGGAGAAGAGCTGGCGGGAGGGCTGGTCATTGGGGCGCCCCGATGCAGACTTCAACCCTAGGAGCCTGCGGCGGAGCGCCGCCTCGCCGCGCCTCAGGCGACAGCGAATCCGCATCAGGGGACCGGGACGATGTCCACCAAGGCGGTGCGCCGATGCTGGTCAAGATCCCGCAGGTGGCGGCGCTCGGCGTAATACTCCGCCTGCAGGCGCAGAGCATCGGCATTGAGGGTGTCAAACAACCGCTGCAGCTCGGTTTCCATGTCCAGAGCCGGAGCGGTGACGGGGTCGGCGCGATCCGCGAACGTCTCGGTCTCCTCCCGCTCCCGTTCTTGGCCTCCATCCTCCTCCAGCAAGCGGGCCAGGCAGTGCTCAAGGGTGTGCAGGCGTTGGGCCTGCCAGGCATCGAGCAGATGGCGGCAGCGCTTCTCCGCCGTCAGGCGCGCCCGGCTGGCGACGGCCCCGCGCAGATGGAGCAGGGGTTGATGGAACGCCTGCCGCTGCAGCTCGCTCGGCTCCAACAGAGGCATGAACCGATCCAGGCGGTCGTCCCCTCTCCCCTCCTCGTCCTCCATGGCCAGGCGAGAGGTGAGCAGAGTGGTCAGAGGCAGATCGGCCAGATCATGATCCTCCGCGCCGTCACGGGTGATGGCCTCCAGGCGTTCGGGGCCGAGATGGGCCTCCTCCAGCTCCGTGATGACCGCCCAGAGGCGTCGATGGGGGCGCAGGCAGAAGTCCTCCTGCTCCCAGCCCCGCAGATGGCGCCGGATCTCGCCCCGGAGCTGAGGGCAATGGAGATAGAGCCGCAGGATCTGGGCCTCCGCCCGCTCCTGAATGCCACCGGTGGCAGGGCTGTCCCAGCGGCTGGAGCGCCCGTGCCAGCGCTGGCCCTTCACCTGCTGGCGCAGATCGGCTTCGAGCTGAAGGGCCAGGCGGGCCTGGCCGCCGGAGAGGCGTTCCGCCACGGTTTGCAAGTAGCGGCTGCGCACGGCGCTCTGCGGCAGCTTGCCCAACAGGGCCACCAAAGCCGCCACCGCCTGCTGGAACTGATCGCTCTGGCTGAGATCGCGCCCCGCCAACACCTGCTCGATCTGCCAGTCCAGCCACAGGGGGGCCGCTTCCAGCAGGGCGCGGTAAGCGGCGGCGCCATGGCGGCGCAGGAAGTCGTCGGCGTCCTTTCCCTCCGGGAGTTGGAGCACCCGCAGATCGAGCTGGCCCTGCAAGGCGAGATGTTCCACCTCGCCGATGGCCCGCTCCGCCGCCCGCACGCCCGCCCGATCGGCGTCGAAGTTGAGCACCAGCCGCTTGCTGTCGCAGCAGCGGCAGAGCTGGGTGATCTGTTGCTGGCTCAGGGCCGTGCCGAGGGCCGCCACCGCCTGGGTGACGCCCGCCGCGTGCAGGCTGATGGCATCGAAATAGCCCTCCACCACCACCGCCCCATCGGCGCGGCGGATCGCATCGGCCGCCCGATCGAGGGCAAACAGATGCTGCCCCTTGGCGAACACCTCCGTTTCCGGGGAGTTGAGGTATTTGGGTTCGCCGCCATCGAGGGCGCGCCCGCCGAAGCCGATCACCCGACCCTGACGGTCGCGGATGGGCACCATGACCCGATGGCGAAAGCGGTCGTAGAAGCCATCTCCGCCTTTGCGGGCCACCACCAGGCCGGCCGCCTCAAGCACCTCCGGGGCGAAGCCCTCCACCTGGCCGAGATGGGAGAGCAGCCCATCCCAGCGATCCGGGGCGTAGCCCAGTTGAAAGTCCGCCAGAGTGGCTTCGCTGAGGCCGCGCTCCGTTTTCAGATAGACCAGGGCGCGTCCCCCCTCCGGAGCCCGAAGCTGGGCCGCGAACCAGCCCGCCGCCAGGGTGAGCACCCGATGGAGCTGATCGCGGCGGGAGAGTTGCTGACGCAACCGCTCCTGCTGGGGCCCCTCCAGGGTTTCCACCGGCAGCTGGTAGCGGCGGGCCAGCTCCAGCACCACATCGCTGAAGCTGGCCCGCTGCAGCTCCATCAGAAACTTGATGGCGTTGCCGCCGGCGCCGCAGGAGAAGCAGTAGTAGATCTGCTTGGCCGGCGACACCGTCATCGACGGCGAGCTGTCGTCGTGGAAGGGACAGAGGCCGACGAACTCCCGGCCCTTCTTCTTCAGGAGGACGTGCTCGCCCACCACATCGACGATGTCGGCCCGCTCCTTGACGGCCTCGATCGTGCGGGGATGGAAGCGGGGGAGCGCCAACGCCGTGGTCGCGGGGACGTCAGCATTGTGGAGCCAGGTCCCTCAAACCGGCGGCGGCGGAGGTGTCAGCGGGGCGACGGGAGCGGGGCCGCCCTCCGCCCGCAAGGGGAGCGGATAGGTGAGCCAATCCTGACCTCCCCCCGGAGCGGGCCCGACGGGGCGGGCCAGCCGCCAGCTCTCCCCCCGCGATCCCCGCTCCAGAAAGATCTCGAAGGGCGCGTCCACCCGGAAGGGATCCTTGCCGAGGCGCCAGTCGAAGCGGCCTCGCAGCCGCAATCCGGCGCTGTCGCCGATCGTGACGGGCTGCTGCTCCTCCACCCGCACCCGACTCACGAACGGCAGGCCCACGCTGTCCAGGCCCAGGGCGCGGGCCACATCCGCCTGGGTGAGTTGAATCTGCAAAGCCAGTGCGTTGAGCAGGGTGGCCCGGGGGGGAGCGCTCGCCCCCCCGCAGGCCGTGAGGGTGCAGGCCAGCAGAAGCGCCAGCGCGAGCTGGAGGAGGCCGCGACGCCAGAAGCGCCCCGCGCCCGCCCCCGGTGGCCCGCCGCCAGCGGCGTCGGGGGAGCCCTCCCTGTCTCTGCGACCGGACACGCTGGCGGAGCACACTGGCTTGAAGTTAGCGACGGCTG
>VGQX01000130.1 GCA_016882305.1 Cyanobacteria bacterium K_Offshore_surface_m2_239 | reverse complement strand
AGCCCCGCCGCCAGAGAGACCCAGCCCATCGGATCCAGCGGTGGCGAGACCTCACCCGAAGCCGTGGCTTGGGGCCCTGGAGTTGAAGACATGAATTTAGCCGGGCCAGCCGGCGCGTTGCCCCCCCGACAATACAGAAGTACCATGAGGTGGTCTCTTGATCTCTGGTGTTGCGCGATCGCTTTCGCTCTGTGGTGGCCTGCGGCCGTCAGCACCAGCCGCGTCTGGGGATGGGGATCAGCCACGCCAGAGCGTCGACCCCACCCTCAAGCCCCGCTGGCAGCACCAGCTTCGCGGCCAGTTCAGGCGGCAGGGGGGCGGTGGGGATGCCAGGGCCATGGGTTGGGACAACGGCGTGCCGAGGCGAAGAGCTGGCCCGCCACGAGGGACTTCTCACCCATGGACAGATCCAGGCGATGGTGGAGTCCCATCGTTGAGGCGGGGGTGCCAGGGCCATGGGCCCCCGCCCTGACGGGGCAGGATGCATTGGCGGGTCGCCATTCCATGTCCTCGCCCTCCCCAGCCATGGCCTCCATCCCCGACCGTCTGAAAGCGTTCAACCAGGGCCGTGATCCCGAGCGCCTGGCCATGAAATACGCCGCCATGGCCAAGGATTCCTTCGCCTTCTTTCGCGGCACCTGCCATTTGTTCTATGAAGAATGGCCCAAGGGCTCACCCCTGGACGCCACACCCGCCGCCTGGATCTGCGGCGATCTGCACCTGGAAAACTTTGGCAGCTACAAGGGCGACAACAGATTGGTGTACTTCGACATCAACGACTTCGACGAGGCGGTCCAAGCGCCCGCCGCCTGGGATCTGGCCCGGATCCTGGCCAGCCTCTGGACCGCCCGCAAGGGCTTCCAGCTGGACAAGAGCCAGGCGGAAGCGTTGAGCCAGCTCTTCCTTGAGTCCTACACGGCGGAATTGCGCCTGGGCAAGGCCCGCTGGATTGAACGGAACACCGCTGAGGGCATGATTCGCGATCTGCTGCGCAGCCTCAAAGATCGTTCCCGCAAAAACTTGATCGAGGAGCGCACCGAGCCCGGTGGCAAACGGCTGCGTGTGGATGGCAAGCGCACCCTGGCCGCCGATGCCAACAGCCAGGCCAAGGTGCGGGCGATCCTGGCGTCGGTGGCGGAAACCCGGGCGCATGAGCAGGCCAATTTCTTCCAGGTGCTTGATGTGGCACGCCGCATCGCCGGGGTGGGCAGCTTGGGGTTGGAGCGGTATTCGATCCTGGTGGATGGTCGGGGCGGCGTGGAGGGCCACTTTCTACTCGATTTGAAGGTGCAACCCGGCTCCAGCCTCCAGCCCCATCTCTCCCTGCCGCAGCCTGCGTGGCCCAGCGAGGCGACCCGGGTGGTGGCGGTGCAAAGCCACGCGCAGG
The DNA here is from genome assembly GCA_016882305.1 of Cyanobacteria bacterium K_Offshore_surface_m2_239. Classification (GTDB taxonomy): domain Bacteria; phylum Cyanobacteriota; class Cyanobacteriia; order PCC-6307; family Cyanobiaceae; genus Cyanobium. The sequence continues at coordinate 7,446 of VGQX01000130.1, read as the reverse complement.
CCATCGCGCCGGCCTATGCCGCCCCCGTCTCCCACGGCGGCACGTCCTATGTGCTGCGGGAGCTGATGCCCACCTCCGACAGCCTGTGCCTGCAGAGCTGGAACGGCAAATGGAAGCGCCTGGAGCGCGTGCTGGCCTCGATGGGACGGCTCGTCGCCTGGAGCCATATGCGCACCTCTGGCTGGCACGGTTCCGCCACCCTGGATCAATGGATGGCCTTCGGCCAGGAGACAAGCTGGCGCCAGGCGGTGCTGCACCACGGCAAGGACTACGCCAAAACAGTGAAGCGCGATTGGCAGGAGTTCAGTGAGGCGTATCACAGCGGCGCCTTTGGTTGAGGCGTCGCGGACCTCGAGAACTCCTTCCCCAGTCGTCATGGCGCTGGGGATGGCGACCGGTGCCGCTCCGCCTCCAACGGCCAGACGGAATCTTGATCCTCAAAGGCCTGCGCCAGCTCCGCCACCGTTCGCCCCGTCACGGGGTCGACCCAAGCGGGACTGAGCTCCGCCAAGGGCATCAAGACAAAGGCCCGCTCCCGGAAGCGGGGATGGGGAAGCACCAAGCGTTCGGTGTCCAGCCGCAGGTCGGCGTAGAAGATCAAGTCGAGATCCAGGGTGCGCGGACCCCAGCGCTCACGGCGAATGCGGCCATGGCGCAGCTCGATCGCCTGCATCACCTCCAGGAGCGCCTCAGGGGAAAGGTGGGTGTCGAGGAGGGCGCAGCCGTTGAGATAGTCGGGCTGCGGCGGCCCCACCGCCCGCGAACGCCACCAGCTGGAGCGGGCCTGCAGGCGGAGGCCCGGGGCGTGGTCCAGGTCGTCCAGGGCCGTTTCCAGGAGGCGCAGGCTGTCGCCGAGGTTGCCGCCCAGGGCAAGGGCCACAGGGTGGGAAGCGGCCGGGGGGGCGGTCATGGGGCGAACCTCAGGCGCCCTCCGGCCGCGAACGGGTCATGGAGACGGCGATGCGCCCGCCGAAACCGGGGATCGGCGCCGCCACCTTCACCAGCCGGGACCGAACGCGCCGCACGCCGGGGAAAGCGAGCAGAGCCTCCAGGAGAAGGGTGTTGAGGCGCTCGATGGTGCGGCAGCGGCTGCCCTCCACCAGCGTCTTCACCCGCTCCACCACGTCGGCGTAGTTGAGGCCGCCGGTCAGATCGTCGCTGGCGCCGGTGGGCGTCAGGTCGAGTCCCACCCAGAGGTCGACCTCAAACCACTGGCCAAGGGCCTGTTCCTCCGGGAACCAGCCGGTGTGGCCATAGGCGCGGAGGCCCAGAATTTCGATCGTGTCTCCCTCGATCGGGTCTCCTTCGATCGCGTCACTGTCGATCGGGCCATGCGGCGGAAGCAGGGGATCAACCACGGCGGTAGAAGGGGCGCTTGACAACGGTGGCTGGCTGGTCCTGTCCGCGAATCTCCACCGCCAGCGCGGTGCCGACCTTCGCCAGGGCCGCGGGCACATAGGCCAGGGCGATCGCCTCCCCCAGGGTGGGGGCCCAGGTGCCGCTGGTCACCTCGCCCACCACCGCTCCGTCATGCCGGACGGGATAGCCGTGGCGGGCGATGGCCCGCCCCGCCAGCTTGAGCCCCACCAGGCGCCGGCTGACCCCTTCGGCGGTCTGCCGTTCGAGGGCGGCGCGGCCGATGAAATCGGCGGGCATCTCCAGGTGCACCAACCAGCCGAGGGAGGCTTCGAGGGGGGTGGTGGCGTCATCCATGTCATTGCCATAAAGATGCATGGCGGCCTCCAGGCGGAGGGTGTCGCGAGCCCCGAGGCCGCAGGGCGCCACACCCTCCGCCAGCAGGCGCTCCCAGAGGGCCAGGCCCTGGTCGCGGCTGAGCAGCAGCTCAAAACCGTCCTCGCCGGTATAGCCGGTGCGCGCCACGAACACGGCCGCCCCCTCCAGGCCCTCCCCCCGCAGGCTGACCTCCCGGTGGCCGAACCGGGGCACCCCGTCCAGGGATTCGCCCACCAGCGCCTCCAGCCGCGCCGGAGCGTCCGGCCCCTGGAGGGCCAGCAACACGCCATCGCCCTTGTGATCGCTGATCTGAATCCCGCGGGGTTCGAGCTGAGAGCGCAGCCAGTCGGTGTCCGCCTCCGCACAGGCGGCGTTGATCACGGTGAGCACCTCCTCAGGACCCCGGTCATAAATGATCAGATCGTCGCGGATGCCGCCGGCCTCATTGAGGAGCACGGTGTAGCAGGCCTCGCCGGGACCGATGCGGTGGAGATCGGTGGGCACCAAGCGCTGCAGTTCATCTTTGACGTTGGCGCCGCACAGGCGAAGAACGCCCATGTGGGAGATGTCAAACACGCCGCAGTGCTGCCGCACGGCGTTGTGTTCCTGCACCAGGCCGGTGAACTGCACCGCCATCTCCCAGCCGGCGAAAGGCACCATGCGGCCTCCCGCCCGTTGGGCCGCGGCATGGAGGGGCGTGTGCCGGAGGGAGGAGGGATCAGCCATGGCGGAGGGAGGCGCGCTCTAGCCGGGATCCTATGGATGGAGGCCGCCGTTTCGCCTTCGCTTCAGAACTCCGAAGAAAGACTGTGATTCGGGATTTCTCCCTTCGAAAACGCCCCGCACGTGACTAAGTTGAGCGGCCAATACCCCCTCTTCCCGCACCAGATGGGCAAGCGCCCCAACTGCCGCAGCTGCCGCCACTGCACTCCCCCCAAGGGTGCGGAACTGGGGTGGTGTCAGCTGCGGCAGTTGTCGATCCATCCGGATCTGGTGGGGGATTTGTGGTGCCATCACTGGACGGCCAGTCCACCCCGGCTGCCCACCGTGGGCGGGGCGGGCGAGGAGGCGTCCGAGGCCTCCAGGCCCCTGATGAGCCGTCAGCTCTCCTTCACCGGTCTGCCCAAGGACTACTGATCCGCCCAGCCCCTTCATCACTTTGAAATGCCTCGGGAACGGGTCCCTTCGCGGCGCCCTCCGACCAGCGAAAGGACCCTCCGGGCGCACGGGATGGCGCTCCAGGCGCACGGGATGGCGCTCCAGGCGCACGGGACGGTCAGCACGCTCCAAAAAACGCGGGGCACTGCATCCGCCGGCACTTCCCAAGCCCGCCACAGGGTGTAAAAAGAGGTCTTGTCCCTTGCTGTCGAGGTCTCCTGAGTTGATCAGCACCCCTCCCACCCTGAATCCCATCGATCTGCTCGCCTCGCACCTGGAATGCGAGCACCTCACCCTGCCCACCGGCTCCAGCGTGTTTGCCCGCGGTTCCGCCGCCACGGCCATCTATGCCGTGAAACGGGGGATCGTTGAATTGGTGGGCAAGAACGGGGAGAAAACCTGCTATCGACCGGGGGAGCTGTTCAGTTTTCAGGACATTGTCTGGCGGGAAAGCGCCCATGGCAGCGACGCCCTGGCCCGCACCCCCGTGGAGGTGCTGCGCTTGGAGCGGCTGAGCTTCCTCAACCTGCTCCACCATCACCCCACCCTGGCCCTGCTCCTGATCGGGCAACAGCACAACCGTTTGCGGGAGCAGCGGGCGAGCGGCACCTGCGTCTACTGAGGGTCACGGCTCCCGGACGGGAGCCACGGCGGGATCCTGGCCTGGAGGCGGGTTGCCGAGGAGCAGGAGCAGGCTGCGCACCACCTTGGCCGCCAGCACGGCGCTCACGCCGGTTGGATCGAGCTGGGGCGCGAGTTCAACCACATCCGCCGCCACGAGCCGGTGGTGGCGCAGCTCGTCCACGAGGGCCGCGAAATCGCGCCAGTGAAAGCCCCCCGGCTCCGGAGTGCCCGTGCCTGGCAGCACGCCGGGATCGAACCAGTCGAGATCGACCGTGAGATAGAGCGGGCGTCCCCGGTGGGGGCGCAGGGCGGCGGCCATGGCCTCCAGCGCCACCAGCCGTCCCGATGCGCGCAGCTCTTGAAACTCCTCTCGCGTGCCGCTGCGGATGGCCAGCTGCAGCAGCTCTCCGCTGGGGAGCGCCTCCAGACAGCGGCGCATGGCGCAGGCATGGCTGTGGCGTGCGCCCAACCACTCCTGCCGCAGATCGGCGTGGGCATCGAGCTGCACCAGCAGCAGGTCGGGATGGCGGGCGGCCACGGCGGCGACCGCGCCACTGGTGATCGAGTGCTCGCCCCCCAGCATCAGGGGAGCGGCGCCGAGGTCCAGCACGGTTCGGGTGGCCTGCCGCACCGCCGCCACCACCGGTTCCGGGGCGCCGAAGGGAATGGCCACCGCCCCCAGGTCCGCGAAGGCCAGCTCCTCCAGATCCCGCTCCAACTGAGGGCACCAGGTTTCCAGGCCAGCGCTCACCTCCCGAATCGCCGCCGGACCGAAGCGAGCCCCGGGGCGGAAGGAGGTGGTGCCGTCATAGGGCACGCCGAAGAGAGCCACGCGGCAGCCGGCGGGATCGCGACGGCTGGCCATGTAGATGGCGCCGTCCCGGTCGAACAAGCCCTCGGGAAGGGTGGTCATGGCTGGCGGGAACACATGGGGGTGGGGCGGCAGTCAGGGGACGGGTGAAGGGGCGGGGGTGTCAGGGGGCGGGAGAGGCGGCGGCCAGGGCTCGCTCGACGAAGGCCGGCATCGCCGCGAACGCTCCCCGCTGCCAGCGGGGGCTCCAGATCTCACAGCCCGCAGCCACCGCCGCGGCCCGCTCCGGTCGGGCTTCCAGGTAGCGGGGACCATCGAGGGCGGCGAAGGTCCAGCTCCACCAGCCGCTGGGATACATCGGCACCCAGCCGTAGAGCGGGTCGGCCCGGGAAAACACCTCCCGCAGCAGGGCCACCGTGTCGAGGTGCACCTGGCGGAACGCCTCCGGGGATTCGCTCTGGGTGGCGAAGACGCCCCCGGGCCGCAGCAGGCGCCGACAGTGTTCGAAGAAGGCCCGGTTGAACAGCCCCTCGGCGGGCCCCGCCGGATCGGAGCCATCGACGATCACCACGTCGTAGCTGGCGTCCGGCGCCTCCCGCACCCAGGCGATGCCGTCGCCGACGGTGAGCCGCAGGCGGGGATCGGTCCAGCAGCCGGCGCCGATGGCCGCCAGATGGCTCTGGCTCCAGGCCACCACCAGGCCGTCGATCTCCACCAGGTCGAGATGGCGCACGTCCGGATGGCGCAGGCATTCCCGCGCCGTGCCGCCATCGCCACCACCGATCACCAGCACCCGCTCGATTCGCTCCGCGCCGCAGAGGGCCGGGTGCACCAGCGCTTCGTGGTAGTGACGCTCCTGGCGTTCGGCGGTCATCCAGCAGCCATCAAGGAGCAGACCCTTGCCGTAGCGCGCGCTCTCGATGATCGTCACCCGCTGGAAGGAGCTCCGCTCCTCGCACACCACCCGTCCCGCCAGGCCATAGCGCACGCCCTCGTGAATCTCGTCAATCCAGGGCTCCTGTTCCGGGGTTGCCTCCATGGGCGTGGCGGTGTCGGGAGGGGGAGCGGCAGACATGGGGGAGGGACATTCCGGTTCCAGAGCTAACCGTTCGCGGCGCCCCTGTCATCCCGTCGCGCAGGCAGGCTGGGGTGATGGCGGACACCCTGCTCCTCACCCTCAGCCGCGGCCCGGCGCTGCTGATCCCCGCAGAGGAGCTGCGCTGGCGGTTCTCCCGCGCCGGCGGCCCCGGCGGCCAGGCGGTGAACACCACCGACTCCCGAGTGGAGCTGGTGTTTGACCTGTTGGGCTCCCGGGCGATCCCGGAGGCGCTGAAGGCGCGGGCGGCGGCGCGGCTGGGGGCACGACTGGTGGAGGGTGTGCTGGTGGTGGTGGCCCAGGAGCATCGGGGGCAGTGGCGCAATCGCCAGGCGGCCCTGGGGCGCCTGCGGACGCTCCTGGAGGACGCTCTGCGACCGCCGCCGCCGCCCCGGCGTCCCACGCGCCCCGGTCGGGGGGCGGTGGAGCGGCGCCTGGAGGCCAAACGCCGCCGGGGCGTGATCAAGGGCGGGCGGCGGCGGGACCATCTGGATTGAGAGCCGATCCGGCTTCAGCCCGTCGCCCCCTCAGCTCGGATCTGGGCCTTGGCCGCCTGCCAGTGGCCCTCAAGCTCACGGATGGAGCGCCCCCGCAGATCCCCGCCCAAGGCGGCCTCCACCCGGCGGAAGCGATCGAGGAAGCGCCGGTTGGTGCCGGCCAGGCCCTCCTCCGGATCGAGGCCGCACCAGCGGGCGACGTTTACCAAGGTGAAGAGCACATCCCCCAGCTCCTCCTGGGCGTGGGCACGATCCCCGCTGGCCACCGCCTCCTTGAGCTCGTCGAGCTCCTCGTGCACCTTCCCCCACACCCCGGCCAGGTCGTCCCACTCAAAGCCCGCCGCCGCGGCCTTGCGGGAGATGGTCAGCGCCCCGGCCAGGGCGGGCTGGCCGCGCACCTTGCCCGCCAGGCGGTCGCTCAAGGGGCTGGCGGAGGCGGGCGCCGAAGCGGGCGCCGAGGCGTCGCCAGGAGCGGCGAGGGCTTGTTCCCGCGCTTTGATCGCCTCCCAGCTCCGCTGGTCGGCGGGCGTCTCCGCGTCCTCCCCGTCGCCGAAGACATGCGGATGGCGCCGCACGAGCTTGCCGTGGAGACCCCGCGCCACGGACGCCAGGCTGAACCGCCCGGTCTCGCTCGCGATCCGGGCGTGGAGCAACACCTGCAGCAACAGGTCGCCCAGCTCCTCTTCCAGATGGCGATCATCGCCGTGGCGAATGGCGTCCGCCACCTCATGGGCCTCCTCCAGCACGAAGGGGATCAGGGAGGCGTGGGTCTGCTCCAGGTCCCAGGGGCAGCCCCGCTCGGGATCGCGCAGCGTGGCGACGGTGGCGAGCAGCTCCTCCAGGGCCGCCAGGGCCGGCTCGGAGGCAGGGGACGAGGACACCGGCGAGGGGGTCATGGCGACCGGAACGGGTGGGGCCATCCTCACCGCCGACGTCGGCGCGACAGGCGTCGGCGCGGCCAGCGGGGCAGGGGGTCGCCATCCTGCAGCAGATGCAGCCAGCTGCTCGCCTCCACCCCCGCCAACGCGCAGAGCACCAGCCAGGGGTGGCTCCGCCAGAGGGCGGAGGCCAGGGCCGGCCAGGCTGCGGGCGCGGGGACCGGCAGCGGCGCCACGGGCGTGAGCTCGAGGAGCCCGCGCAGGAGGGCGAGGGCCGCGAGCAGGTAGGCCAGCCGGCCAGCGCTGCCCAGCAGAGGGCTGTGGGAGAGCGGGGAGCGGTGGCGCAGCAGGCGCCGGTAGGGCCACCACAGGGGGCAGAGCGGCCCCCAGCGAGCGGTGGCGCGCGACAAGGTGTCGAGGTCGGGCGACAGCCAGAGGCCGCCGAACAGGAACGCCAGGCTGGCGATCAGGATGCCCGCCGCCCCCAGCGGCGGCCCCCAGAGCAGGCCGAACGGCAGGGCCAACAGCAGGGTGGCGCGGTCGTGAGCGCGGCCGGAAGCCATGGCCTGGGGCGTTCGGTCGCCCGGAGACGGGGGGAGCGACCGACCTGACGATAGGGGCGGCGCGTTGACGGGGCGAGGGGCGTCG
>VGQX01000129.1 GCA_016882305.1 Cyanobacteria bacterium K_Offshore_surface_m2_239 | reverse complement strand
TAGGGCGGTTTGTCGGGGGCCTCAAGAGCGCCCGCACAACTGCTTCTTGCTGTGTAGTGCCACCAGGCCAGGGCGATGTTCATGGCTGAAGAAAGACTGGCGTTCAGATCTCCGCAGCCAGCAGCCTCTCGCAATCCTCGCTGCAGTGGTGCCGCCAGATCCGCCGCAACAGCCCCTGGAAGTGAGCGGCGTAGCCCTCGAGATCGGAAAGGCCTGAGCTGGCCATCTGTTGGCGCAGTTCGGCGCGGCCGCTGCGCAGGGCCGGCAGCTGGGCGGCGAGCTGGCGGGCGATGGCGCGGTAGTGGGCCTCGTCGCTGGCGATCCACTCGCTGCGACCGAGGGCGGTGAGGAAGCTGGCGCCCATGCGGCTCACAAAGTTGCCGCCCGCCAGGGCGATCACCGGCACGCCCATCCACAGGGCCTGCAGGGTGGTGGTGCCGCCGTTGTAGGGGGTGGGATCGAGGGCGATATCCACCTGTCCGTAGCGCTGCATCATCGCTTCGAGGCCCTCAGGGCCCTCCAGCAGCAGGCGCTCCGGACCGATGCCCTCGGCGGCGAACAGGCCCCGGAAGCGGGCGACCACCGAGGCGTCCGCCAGGGAGGGCGCTTTGAGCAGCAGCCGGGCATCGGCCAACTCGCGCAGCAGCGCCGCCCAGAGGGCGATCGTACGCGGCGAGAGCTTCATGATGTTGTTGAACGAGCCGAACACCGCCGCAGAGGTGCCAGCAGGGCCAGGGGATCCGGATGAGCGCTCAGCTCGAGCTGCTGGCGCACGGCCAGCACCAGTTTCTGCAGCCGGGTCTCCTCCACCAGGGCCAGGGCCTGGCTGGCGGCTAGGCGGTAGCGCTCCTGCCAGGCGGAGCGCTGCAGCACGTGCAGCTCGGCCGAGGCGGGCCAGTCGGGGAGGCTGCTGGCCAGGACCTCCAGTTCGCGGGCCTTCTCCCATAGCTCCTTGGCCAGGCCGCGGGCGGTGATGCTGCCCCCCAGGGGGCGCTGCAGCCGCAACCAGCAGTGCTGCCCGTGGCGGCTCAGCTGCCAGCGGGGCAGCACCGCCTGCACCCCGGGCACCGCCAGCGGATCTGCTTCCAACGGCGCATCGAAGAAGCCGATGGCCAGCAGCACCTGGGGCCGGGCCAGGCGGGGTGTGGGCCGCGCCGGTGCCTGCCCCAGCCGGCCCAGGCACAGCCGGGCGAAGCGCTGGGCCAGCTCGAAGCGGCGCGGCCCGCTCAGCTCCAGGCTGTGGGCCCGGCCGCTGGCGGCGATGCAGAGCCCGGGGGCGCCATGCCAGAGGAAGCGGAAGCCGTCGCCATCCACCCCATCCAGGTGGGGCAGCAGCCGCAGCGGGTCGCAGGCCTGGAGGGGGATGGCCAGGCTGAGCAGGCCGTCCTCCTCGAGCTGGCGGGCGCAGCGGTCGGCCTTGGCCAGCAGTTCACCGAAGCCGGAGCCGGTGTGCAGCAGTTCGGCCCAGGAGATTGCCACGACGCGCGGCTCGATTGAGCTGCTCAACTCAAATGTATGGGCCCTGCCCCGCCCGTCGCCCTTGCCCCCCACGCCTGAGCCCGAGGTCGTCGCAAGCCGTTACGCCCGCCGCCGGCTCTGGCGGGCGGCGATCAAGTGGCCGATGTATGCCGTGGCGGTAATGCCGGTGCTGCTGGCTGCCGGCTGGCGCTTCGGCCAGGGGTTGACGGTGCGGCCCGGCCAGCTGCTGCTGTTCCTGCTGGCGGCGGTGCTGCTGCTGGCCTGGGAAAACCTGGCCAACGACGTGTTCGATGCCGACACCGGGGTGGATACCCATGGCAAACCCCATTCTGTGGTGAACCTCACCAGGCAGCCCGGCCGCGTGGCGGCCCTGGCCAACGGTTGCCTGCTGCGGCCTGGGTTATCTGTATCAAGACCCGCCGTTTCGCCTCGGCTACCGCGGCCTGGGCGAGCCGCTCTGCTGGTTGGCCTTCGGTCCCTGCGCCACCGCTGCGGGCCTGCTGGCCCTCGCGCCACCGGCAACCGCCAGCGCAGCCGCCACGGTGCCCTGGCGGCAGGCGTTGCTGCTGGGCAGTGGGCCCGCCCTGGCCACCACCCTGGTGCTGTTCTGCTCCCACTTCCACCAGGTGGAGGAGGACGCGGCCCATGGCAAGCGCTCACCGGTGGTGCAGCTGGGCAGCAGCCGGGCCGCCGGCCTGGTGCCCTGGTTCGTGGCCGCTGCCCTGGCGTTGCAGTGGGGGCCGCTGCTGCTGCCCGCCCACCACCAGCGCTGGCCGCTCACCGCCCTGCTGGGGGCGGTGGGCCTGCCACCGGCCCGTCAGCTGATCGCCCTGCTGCGCGACCACTATCACCGGGCCGATCTGATCGGCGGCAGCACGTTTCTGGCCCTGCGCTTTCAGGCGCTGAACGGTCTGGGCCTGGCCTTGGGCCTGGCCCTGGGGCGGTGGTGGAGCTGACCGGTGGAGCTGACGGCCGCCGCTGGCTGTGATCTGCGGCTGCAGTGGCGGCCGTTCGTGCAGTCCCTGCCCCAGCCCTTGCGCACGGCCCGGGGGCTGCTGCGAGACAAACGAGGTTGGTTGCTGCGCCTGGAGGTGCCGGGTGGCGGAGTGGGCTGGGGCGAGGCGGCGCCGCTAATGGGATAGGGGGGGATCCCTCCCATCCTCTGGGCGGGAGGGATGAGGAGCCCATCAAGGCAAAAGCCTCGACGATCAGCAGCTGATGACAAGGCATGAGCCTGGCCGCCTTCGTGCGGTCGGCCGCCAAGAAGCAGGCCAGCGAAGCCATCCTGCGGGAGCGGCAGCTGCGGCTCTCCCAACGGGATTTCGACGCCTTCCACGCCGCCATCCACGAGCCGTTCCGCCCCGCGCCCCCTCTGGAGGAAGCCCTGCAGCGGGCTCGCTCCCAGGTGCGGCGTGTTTGAGGAGCAGCGGCTCGATCCAAGCCGCCACAACCGCAAGGCCTTCCGCTGCGGAGTCGAAGCCCTCGACCGCTTTTGGGCTCAGCAGGCCGGCCAGAACCGCCGCCGTGGCTTCGGGGAAACCTTCGTGTTGGTGGAAGCCTCTGATCCCGACAAGATCCTGGGCTATTACACCCTTGCGCCGGCTCAGGTGGAGCGGGTTGCCCTCCAGCCGGATGATGCCGCCTCTCTTCCCCTCTACCCGGTTCCCTGCTGCCGCATGGGCCGCCTGGCGCTGGATCTGAGCTGCCGGGGCCAAGGCCTTGGATCCCTGCTCCTTGCCCTTGCCGTGGAGCGTTGCCTGGAGGTGCGCCAATCCATCGGCGGTTATGCCCTGCTTGTGGACGCCAAGGATGAAGTGGCCGTTCAGTTCTACGCGCACCACGGCTTCCGCCGCTTCCAAGACTCGCCCAGATCTCTCTATCTGCCGCTTGGACCCCAGAGCGATCGCGGAGTGGATAGCGCCAGTCGTTGAAGCGTTTCACTGAATCCGCACGCGGGTTCCCTGTTGCACCAACGGCAACAGGCGGCTCTCGATCTCCCGCGCCAGCGCCCGCACGTCCTCCACGCTGCTCAGCTCGCGGTTGTGCAGCCCCAGATCCACCTGTTGCGTCAGCTGGGTGACCTCGCCCTTATCCACCAGCAGCCGATCCAACGTTTCGACCGCCTCCCGCTCCGCCCGTTGCAGCCGCGCCGCAAACGGATCCTTCAACTCCTCCAGGCTCGGTGCGATCGCCTGCTCATCGGTGCTGATCGCGCAGGCGGCGAAGGGTTTGAGCACCGCATGGCTCTGGTCGGCGCCCAGGGTGCTGTAGCCACTGCAGCCGCGCACCTTCTGGCGGCTGGCCTCAAGCCGCTGCTCCTGCTCCAGCAGCAGTTGCCTGCGCTCACTGCGGTAGGCAACACGGATTTCCTCCAGATCACCCTCTAGATCCGCCAGGCCCCGCCAGGGTTCCGGGCTCTCGAGTTTTTCGCGCACCCAGGTGGCGGCGGCTTCCACATTGGTGGCCTGGATGCCGAGGCCTTCCAGCTGGCTGGCCATGCGCGTGACCACCGTGTGGGCTTCCCGCAGGGCCTGCACCGCCGCGTCATTCACCTCGGCTTCCAGCACCTGCAGGGTGGTGAGGCCGTCGCGCAGGGCGTCGAGATGGCGCAGCACCGCCTGCACCGTTGGGCGCGTCAGCCTGGGATTGCGCAGGCACTGCTCCAGTGCGGTCTGCAACTTGGCCAGGGCAACGGGTTCCTCGAAATCGCCAGGGAGGCGGTTCAGCCGGGTCTGAACCTCCCGCAGGCGCTTGGCCAGATCGGGGAACAGCTCCGACACCGCGTCGGCGATCGGGCCTTCTTCCCGGTCGAGGTCCCGTTTCAGCAGTTCGTCAAACAGTTTGCAGATCCGCGCCCGGTCCTGGCGGCTGAGGCCGCCTTCGCCGCCTTTGCCGAAACGGGCCTTGCGGAACGCACGATCCTGATCAAAGAGGTCTTGCACGCCTGCATCGCGCGTGGCGGTGATCTCAGGGCCGGTTTCCGGTTGGATCGCGATCTTGCCATCGCGCAACAAGCCCGCCGCGCAGGCCTTCACCACACCTGGCGCATAGCCGTAGGGAGCGGAGCCCAGTTGCTTGAGCAGTTCGCCGCCTTCCAGGCCGGGGTCGTCTTCAATGGTCTGCAGCACCCGCCGCGGAATCTCGCCACTGCAGGCGGGTGCGTAGCGGCTGGTGTCCAGCTCCAGGATGCCCAGCCCCTCCGGCAGGAACTTGGTGGAGGCGCCGGTAAGCTCCGGCTGCAGCAACTGGTTCAGCTCTGTGGGCAGGATCTGAATCGCCCGAAAGTAGGGGTAAAGCAGGGGCAGGGACTGGGTACCGGCCGCCAGCAGTGCCGCTCCAAAACTCTGGCCGCAGTCCTTGGGGATGGAGGCTGCGGCCCTGGAAGTAGAGCGTCCCCTCCATCCAGTTCTGCGCGACCGCCTGCTTCAGCTGGGGGATCAGCGCATCGCGGCGGGTCTGCTCATCGAGCAGCAACCGCTGCCGCGCCGGCGCCAGCGACTCTCGCCGCGGCTGATAGCGCTGGATGATCGCCGCGGAGCGATGGAGCTCCCGGGCCAGGTCGTCCACCGCCTCGCTGTTGCCCGCGATCCACAGCAGCCGTTTCTTCAGCAGCGGATCCTCGCAGCCATAGGCGTAGAGCTTGAGATCGGCGCGATGGCGATCGAACAGCTCCCGCAGCTCAGCCGCGCCCTCGGAGGTTTTGGCGAGGATGCGCTGGTGACCACATCGCGGATGTTGGTGGGCGCCAGGTGCACCTGCAGCTGGGGCGGGAAACGATCCTTCGCCCACGACAGGAAGGTGTCGCCCGCAGCTTCATCCAGCTTCTGCTGACCAAGCGCCAGCAGCCAGGCCTTGCCCCGCAGCGTGGATCCCAGCGCCGAGGCAAAGGCCCGCAGGCGGTCGGTGCGGTCGCGGTTGTTCAGCACATACTGCGACACCTCATCGATCACCAGGAACAAGGTGGCGTTCGGCTGGCGGTGCTTGAGCATGTCGCGGATCGCCTTCACCACCTCTTCCGGTGAATCGCGCCGCTGGTGGGTGCCCGCCCGGCTCTCAAACCAGGCCATCGGATCCCGGTAGAGCTCCGGGAACAGCTCGGAGAGCACCAGCGAGAACTGCTCCTCGGCGAGCTGCTGATCCTTCACCGCACTCCAGGGTTCGCCGAGGGTCTGCTCCGCCGTCTCAAGGAACTTCGGCCAGAGCCCATCACGCTCCAGCTTGAGCTCGAAGTCGGCCACCAGGGGCTCGGTGGAGCAGTAGCCCAGGCGCTTCTGAACCTGGCCAAGGGCAACGGCATGCACGTGCTCGTTGTCGCGGGCGACGCTGCCGATGTCGAACACCACGGCCATCGGGTCGATCTTCTGGCGCAGCGCCGCCCAGGCCTCCTTGAACTCAGCCGCCAGGGGTGAGCTGTCCCGACTCAGCCAGGCCTCAGACAGCGACGTGCCATCCGGCAGCGTCATGCCATCGAGGGCCAGGCCGAGCAACTTGGCGAAGATCGACTTGCCCGATCCAAAGAAACCCGAGATCCAGGCGGTGGGCAGCTCCGGGCCGCCGGGTTTGTCCAGCTCGCGGCTGATGCCACGCAGCAGGCGCACGTACTGCTCATGAATGCCATCCGGCACGCGCTGGCGCTTGGGGTGCCCCTCCGGCCAGCCGCCCGTGATGATGTATTCGCTGACCTCCGTCTGAATCTTGGCCGGGGTCTGCTCATGGAAATACACCACCGGCGAGATATCGCGGGTGACATCCGATTGGAAGAGGGTGTGGAGGGGTTTGGAGGTCATGGCGCTCCTCAGGGGGCTGGTCACGGAGCTGGTTACGGGTAGATGCGGGGGCGGTAGTCGCTGTCGGGGTTGAGCACGCCCATGAACGACAGGGACGTCGGTCCCTGTTTCGTGCCCGGGTAGAGCAGCACCACAGGCACATTCCCTGTCTGCCCGTCGAGGTGCCGCAGCAACGCCGAGGAGCGGAAGAAGGGATAGAGCCCGCCTGCCCGGCCGATCAGCACCAGCGTCTGATCAGCTTTGTCGGGGTGCTTCTCAACGAAGTCCTGAATCAGGCGCCGGCAGTCGCCGGCCAGGCCCTCGGGGCCTTCCACCAGGGGCAGCAGCTTGCTCTTGAGGTAGTTCAAACCCCGATCCAGCTGCCGCTCCGCCATGCGGGTCTCCATGGCGATCACCTTCTCCTGCCAGGCGTCCGGCTGGCAGCGAATGCGTTCCAGCAGCAGTTTTTGCAGGTCGATGCTGAGCACAAACCAGCCCCGCGCCTCCAGTTCAGACACCAACCGCTGCACGGCCCGGCGCAAGGGATATTCCAGGTCTGGCTTGTACTGAACGATCGCGAAACGGTAGTTGCGCATCGTGCTGATGCGGGGGCCTCCCTCCCGATCCAGCAGATCTTGGCGCAGGGCGTTGATGGCCTCTTTGACAGCCCCATCCTCCTGGTTGAACAGCGGAAGCGTGCCCGTCATGCCACCGCCAGCTCCCGCTGCTCAAGCCCGCCCACGCCGGCGTGGGCGGCCCATGCGGACAGGTCGGGGTGCTTCCAGCCCATGTCCACCAGATCGCCCTGGCGGCCGTAGCTCAGGTCCGGCAGGCGCTTGAGGCGATCATGCAGCAGGTTCCCCTCCAGGCCCACCGAGCGGAGATAGGGGTTCGCCAGCACTGTCCCCTCGAAGTCCACCTCCCGCAGCAGGTGCAACAGATAGGTCAGCGCGTCATCGGGCACCAGGGGGACCACGATCGGCCGTGGATCCCGCTTGCCCTGGATCAGGCCTGCGCCGTGCGCCGTGGACAAGAGCTTGCTGGCCAGCTGCAGGCGCGTGCTCCCCGACCAGCGCCCACCGCCGGCCTCCCCAACCAGGTCACCACCTGCAGCTTGCGGATGGTGGGGTCTTCCTGCAGCAGCCGCTCGGGCAGGAAGGTGCCGCTGAACTGGCGGTAGAGCGGATCGCTCAGCTGGAGATGCCAATGGCAGATCAGCTTCTGGGTGTCGCCGCCCATCTGCGGCCAGCGATGAAGCACCTGCAGCGCTGAAGGAAACGCGCCGTAGCGCGCCCGCAGATTGGTGAGCAGCTCCCGCATCCGCGACAGGCTGCGATGGCCGAACCACCCCGCCTCGAACGCGACCTCCGCCTGCATGGGCTCCGCAGCGGCGCTCTCCGCCCAGAAGATGCGCGAGTTGGCGAGCTCCAGCGTGCACTTGAGCACGCGGGTATGGAGCCGGCCTTCTTCCCCGGGCCGTGCTGGTGGCTTGGCAGCTCGGGCCCGGCGTGCCCTTGTCTTCCGCGGCGCCGGCTGGGCCCTCGCAGCGGACTGGCTCGCTGCCGCCAGGCTCGCCTTGCTTGCGGTCGTCTTGCTGGTGGCCGCCTTGCTGGGGCCTCCCTGGCTCATGGCTTCACCCGGAAGTGCGGCAGGGGGTATCTCTCCGCCAAAGGTGCCAGCGCTGCCACCAGCAGCGTCACGCGGCGGTCCAAGCCGGCGGGCAGGGGACCCTTCAGCAGGCGACCGGTGGGCACGGTCTCGGCTTGCACGGGGCCATGGGCCTCCAGCCATCCCTGGAACTGATCCTGGTCCCAGCTCTGGTGGAGCGCGTTCCCGAGCACCTCTGCCAGCGCTGGCAGGGCTTCCACAGGAGGGAGGCCGCTGCGCTTGTGGAACTGCAGCCGCTCCTCGATCAGCTCATCCAGCTCGAACCCGAAGCGGTACAAGCTCACGAGCTGGTCTGGATCACTGGCCATCCCGCGCAATTCCTCGTCCTTGCGGCGAGCGGCCTCTTGCACGGCCTGGAGCAGGGCCCAGGGCCACGTCCGTGGCAGAAGCCGCTTGAGCAGGTCTTCCCCGCCGAACTCCGACACCAGATCCGTCTGCCACCACCCCAGCCGGGGTTCCTCTCCACCCTCACCGGCCCAGGCCACAACGATCTGGGCGGTCAGAGCCTGATCCAGATCCGAGCTGGCGATGGCAGCTCCAGAGCCGGGGCCGGCGAGGGGGGCGTCCAGCCCGCTTCCTTCAGCAAAGGGATCCAGCTCAAGGAGGCTCACAGGACGTGGGGGGGCGGGAGGGGAGAAGTGATTCGAGATTCTGCTGCTCCGCTTCCCTGGCTGCGGCAATCCGCAACGCTCGCTGCGTTTCGGCCGCCAGGGAGGGTGGCAACCCCGGAACGCAGACGTCTGTCCACCAGGTCGCGGCGGCGGTGGGTGCGGAACGGCGCGAACAACTGGGACGCCACCCGAATCTGACTCGTCACCATGCGTCGTGTTGCCGGACACCCGCTGGACTCCCGCAGCCCCTACACCTTGTTCAACAACCGCTCCGCCTCGGCCGCGAGCAGGGTGGTCCAGTGGTCGACTTGCTCCCGTTCGGCG
>VGQX01000128.1 GCA_016882305.1 Cyanobacteria bacterium K_Offshore_surface_m2_239 | reverse complement strand
AACGAAATCGAGCAGCTCGATCGCGAAAATGCCAAGCTCGAGAACTTGCTCTCTTGCGTCGATCGGCTCTGCTTTCCGCCCGCGTCCAACTCGACCCCTCCACCAACAATCGAGAGCGATTGCGGATCTTCCTTGCATTGATGGAGGGGCGGGCATTGGCTGAGGGATAGGGAACCTGCAAGCCGCCAAAAATCGAGGCGCCTTCGGCGCCTTCCAGGGA
The DNA here is from genome assembly GCA_016882305.1 of Cyanobacteria bacterium K_Offshore_surface_m2_239. GTDB lineage: Bacteria > Cyanobacteriota > Cyanobacteriia > PCC-6307 > Cyanobiaceae > Cyanobium. The sequence goes on along the minus strand of VGQX01000128.1, from coordinate 8,634 downwards.
ACAGCCAGCAGCCAACAACCCCAAGCCAACAGTCGCAAGCCAACGGCCGCGATCCAACAGCCAACAGCCAGAGTTAAGAAACAGCCAGTGTTGAGGGATTGATGGATTAATCGTTAACGGAAGGGCCCTGGGGGAGGCAAACCACACGGAAACCGACGCTGCCGTCGGCATCGTCGGGCCGGAAGCGGCCGCGGAGGGCCGAGCGGCAGTCCCTGGGGAAGTTGCACCAGGAGCCGCCGCGCAGCAGCCTCCCCCGCTCACCCTCCGCCTTGGGGTCCTGGCCATCAGATGCGAGCCAGGCACGGCCGTCAAAGGGGGCCTCGTCATAGCTGTCATGCCAGTGATCCTGGCACCATTCCCACACGTTGCCGTGCATGTCGTGCAGGCCCCAGGCATTGGCTAGGAACATCCCTACAGGAGTGGTCTGCTTTCGATACTCTCCCTTGAGGCCATTCGCATAGGTGACGCTGCCGTTGTAGTTGGCCAGCTCCGGCGTGATCATGACTCCGAAGTGAAACGGTGTGCTGCTGCCCGCACGGCAGGCGTATTCCCACTGCGCCTCGCTGGGGAGCGTGTAATGGCGGCCGGTGCGTTGGCTCAGGCGGTTGCAGAACTCGATCGCATCCAACCAGCTCACATTGTCCACGGGGCGCTGATCACTGCTGGTTTCTCCCTCCTGCAGTGAAAAACGGCCGTCGCCGTAACCCCTGGCCTTTTGATTACTGCGCGGCTGAAAGAACGACGGCTCCGGGTCCAACTCCCGCCCCCAGCTCTCGCCAGGACGCTGCTTCCAGAGGGCCACCTGCCGCCACTGGGCCTGGGTGATCGGCGTTTGAATCATGAAGAAGCTCTCCAGCGTCACCTCATGCTGGGGGCCTTCGTCGTCATATCTCTCGGGTTCATCGGGGGGGGAGCCCATCAGGAAGCTACCCGCCGGGATCTCAACGAGGGTGAGAGCCAGAGGATCGGGCCGTTCGACGACAGCCCCCAAGGGGAGGTGGTCGCGCCGCAGCGGTTCGTGAAAACCCCAGGCCGTTGCTTCTTGCGAAGAAAAACCCACCACTGTTTCGGGTCTTGGCAAGGGATCAGCGATCGCCTGCCACACCTGGATGCGCCCGTCTTCGGTTGAGGCGATGAGGCGGCCATCGGCAAGCAGCCCCAGGGCTTGCACAGAGCCACTGTTACTTTCCAGGATTTGTTGGCAATCACCAGAGGCCAGATTCCAGATCCGGCTCGTTCCATCACTGGAGGCGCTCGCCAGCAAACCATTCGCCAGCATCAGCAGAGCCCTGATCCCGTCCTGATGGCCCTGGACCACATCGGTACAGACCCCACTGGAGGCATCCCAGAGGCGGATGGTGTGATCGCCTGAGCCAGAGGCGAGGCGGCCATCGGGCAGCACCGCCAGGCCATTCACCCCGCCGTGATGCCCCTCCCACAGCTCTTCGGAGGCGCCCGTAGCCAAATCCCAGAAACGAATCCTGCCATCACCACAGCCCAGGGCGAGGCGGCCATCGGGAAGCACCGCCAGAGCATTGAGGCCATCGCAATCACTACGAAAGCTCGCTGATGTCAAGCCAGCGGATGATTCCATAACCTGCAGGATGGAATCCCTGGAACCAGAAGCCAGGCGCCCATCAGGGAGCACGGCCAGAGCCTGCACCCCCCCCTCATGCTCATGTTCATGCTCTCCAAAAACACCCGAGCAAGAGCCGCTGGCGAGATCCCAGAGGCGAATGGTGCCGTCGCCAGAGCCCGAAGCCAGGCGCCCTTCCGGGAGCAGCGCCAGGGCGCACACCGCACCGCGATGTCCCTGCAACACAGCGTTGACGGAGCCACTGGCAGGGTCCCAGACGCGAATACTGCCATCGGCAGACCCCGCAGCGAGGCGTCCATCCGGTAAACCGATCAGCGCCGTGACGGCAGCGTATGCGCCTGGCTCCTTCAACACCATCTGCGGCTCATCAGAACGTTCCACAACCCGCCCAGGGCTGATTTGCGTCGTCACGCGTGCCGTGCTGAACGAGATCCGCTGCAGCTCCAGCTGCGCCAACCAGGCTGCGGTGATGGTTCGGCCCTCCGTTGGCGGCGCGGCCACAACGGCGGCTGTTTCGAAGGGCAGGGGCTTGAACACCATCGCCTCAGGCCAGACAGAGCCCGGCGGCAGACGGCTGCCTTTGCGGATCCGTTCGGCGAAAGCACGCGCCGCCTCACCGGGCAAGGTGTCGAGCAGGCGGGCGGTGACAGCGGCGAACTGCACCACGCCCTCCATTCCCTTGGGTGGCGCCACCTTCGGATCGCACAACATCGCTTCAAACGACGGTTCATCAGCACGGCGATTACGGTTCCAGCGGCGCTCCACCAGGGCGCTGACGCGGCTGATCACATCGCGGCGCTCCAGGGCGGAAAGCTGCTGGCGCATCAGAACAGCCACCAGAGCCAACACCTCGAATTCCAGCTGCTCCGCTCGCCGCACCTGGGCATCTCTGCCGCTGGCTTGCGGCAGCGGAGCGGCAGTGGCCTGCTTGCCCACCACCAGGCCACTGGTGAGCACCTCGGCGACCGGCAGGCAACTGTCCACCTCCGGCAGCCTGGCCGCCTTCAGCAGATCGATCACCGGCAGGGTGAGCAGCGGTGACGTGGCCATCACCCGCAGCAGCTGTTGGGCCTCAACCGAAGCCATCGACTGAAACGCTTGCCACAGGGCTTCCGCCTCCTCGGCGGTGCTGGGCGGCGGGGCGGCGGAGGGCGCCGCCAGGTCGCGATCGCCCAGCAACCGCCGCAGCCGTTGCCGCCGCAGCCGCTCGGTCAACAAGGCCACTCCAGCGCTGGCACAAGCGGGCTGACCCATCACCACCGCGCTCCACGTGCCCAGGGCGTCCCGCTCCAGCGGCAACACCGGCACCGCCAGATCCCGCCCTGGCGGCAGCGGAGGCTGCCACCACGGCAATGGTTCAGCCCGGTAGGCCCCATTGCTGGCGGCGGGTCGGCCATTGCGCACCGACACCCGCTCCACCGCCGCCAAGGCGGTGCGATTCCAGTGCCACAGCGGCAGCGGTTGCAGGATCGCCGTCGGGCAGCAACGGGCCCAAAGCTCCAGCACGGCAAACATGCGTCCATCCCACCAGTGCCGGCCCGCCGCGTCGCTGAGCACCAGCAGCAAAGGCCGGCTCCCCGGATGCAGCCGGGCCGCGCCGCTCAGCCGCGCCACCGCCGCGCGGCGCTCCGTGCGCGACTCGTCGCGCCGCACCGGGCCCGGCTGGAGTTCCCCCAACCGCACCCGCGCAAACACCTGGGTGGAGGCCAGCACCTGCCGCAGCTCAGCCGCCTGGCGTCGCCACACCCGCATCGACACACCGCCATCGCAGAGCAGCAGCACCTCGTCGAACGCCGGCCCCCCGCAAGGCTCAAATTGGGGCTGCAGCAAACCGGTCTGGGCATAGAGGGCCACCGTGGCCTCCTCCGCGAAGCGCTGCCGGCGGGGATCGGCCTGGCGCCGCAACAGGGGCGCCAGAGCGCGCACCAGCGCCTCGCGATCCCCCAGGGGCCGCTCCCGCCGCACCCTGCCCTTCAACACCCCCTCCAGATCCCTGGCCACATCCCGATCGGTCGGCAGCGCCATCACCGGCAAAAGGGTGTCCTGCGGGGCGGTGTCAGCGGCGGCAGGGAAAACCTTGGGGAGGAAGGGGTCGGGCGGCAGGCCGGGCCACTCGGGGGGGATGTCCGGCTTGGGGCGCTGTGGCCCGGGTTCAGAGACGGGGGGTTTGGCTGGAAGGCTGGGCTCAGGGGTGGTGGTGGGTTGAATCGAAGCGCCGCCGGGCCGCCGCGGCGTCGGGGGCAGCTGACCAGCCAGCCAGAGCAGCTCGGCCAGTTCCCGAGGGCCAGGCGGCAGCGCTTCGGGGCTGGCCTCCTGGCTGTGGGCCACGAGCCAGCCGATGGCCTCCGCCAGAGCCGCAGACAAGGGCTGGCGGACAGGCATCAGCCGGCCCCCTCCCGATCCTCGCCATCGCGGCTGCGCAGGTCGCGGTAGAGGATGGTCCGCAGCCGTTCAGCGGCGGCCGTGTCAGGGGAGGGCCAGGGATGGTCACGGTTCTGCTCCAGAGTGAGCAGGTGCAGAGCATTGAGCAGTTGGTCGGTGGCGAGCTCGCCTTCCTGATCCCGCTCCAGGAAGGTTTGGATCTCAGCCGGCACGGCTGGATGGCGCAAAAAGGAGTCCGACTTGCGGCCCTTGGCTGAACTGGCGTCCGGCTGAAAATGGGCCAACACCACGGCATTGAGGGTATCGGTCTCGCTGGGATGGGGCATCTCCACCCGGATGCAGCGGCGGTTGAAGGCGGGCGGAAAATCACGCTCGCGGTTGCTGGTCATCACCACGATCGGAAATTCACCGCATTGCACCTGCCCCTCCCGCACCACCGCGCTGCCATCAGGATCGGCGGTGCGCACCTTCGCCTCGTCGTTCAGGGAGTCAGTGGCGGGGCCTGCGGGCGATTCGGTGGAAAGAGACGCCTGCAGGCCGCGCTCGGCCTCTCGCTGGGCGCCGGAAAACCTCGCGCTGGAGCGGGGGAATCAGATAGGAGCCCTCCTCGAACAGACTCAGCAATTCGTTGGGCAACTGGATGTCAGATTTGTCGATTTCATCGATCAGCAGCACCCGCGGGCGGTTCCAGGGCAGAAAAGCGGTTCCGACAGGCCCAAGGCGGATGTAATCAGCCACCGGAAAGATGTGATCTTTATCTTTATAGATCTGCGAATCCTGCAGGCGCGCGATGGCGTCATACTGAAACAGACCATCTTCCTGCAATTGGCTGCGGGGTGAAATCGACCAGCACAACACCGGGCCCAGATTCAACTCCCAGGCGATCGCATAGGCGAGGCTGGTCTTGCCCGTGCCCGGGTCGCCGCTGACCAACAGTGGCCGACGCAGATGGATCGCCGCATTCACCGCCGTGCGCAACCGTTCCCCCTGCGGGGTGATGGTTTTTCCTTCGCGCGGCAATCGAAACGCTTTGCCTCGTTGCACGGTGTTGGAGTTAGGATCAAGCGGCGGAACATCCTGTGGCTGAACGCCAGCCGCAGGCTGGCGCTTCCGCCAGGGGGGGACAGGGATGTCCCAGCCAGCATTCTCGGGGTGCGGAATACCGCTGTTGGTGAACAGCTCCCAGGTTTTGGGGGTGGATTCGGTCATGACAAGGGGGAAATGATGAGCGAAAGCTGAGGGGCTGGCTGACGGGCTGGCTGAAGGTCTTCAGCAGCGGCAGGAGTGTCCTGGCGGGGTGGCGAAAAGAGGGCTTGGAGCATGGCGCGATCAAGGGCACGGTCTGGATGATCAACAAGGATTTGGAGACCGCGAATATCCATATCCTTGTGTGGCCATCTCCGACGGATCTCAGCCAGTCGTGCCTGGTCCGGGCAATGAGGCCTCTGCAATTCTTTCCCTTCACAGATCTGTGGCTTGCTGATTGCCAGACGGTTCAGACAGAGGTGCACCTGGGAATCATCTAATGAGCACTTCCTCGTTGGCCACACCACGAGGGGGGCCATCGAATCGAGAGCAGAATTGAGCATTGTCTTGATCCAAGCGGCCCTACTTTTGGCCGCCTTTGAGATATCAGATTGCAAAAAGCAAATGGCTGAGACCACCTCCTCTTCTGCTATGGCTTCGCCACTTAGATTTGCAATGACGTCTCTACTGCCAGAATCCTCACTTGGAAGCCAGGTTCCTGTTCCATCATGAAGGTGAACATGCATGTGGCGGAGCGCAGCTTGGCGAAAGTTTAGCTCGCGCTTGAGAACGCGATCCGTCGAACGAAGCATGTAGGGCTGATAAGCACGCATGGTTTTTTTGGATTTGCCGCCCTCTACGTAAAAGCTTCCCCAATCTTCATCAAGAAGCTCAATCGGCACATAGATATCCAGTAGCGGCTCGGCCGTCAGTTCAGTGGCGATCCAAGAGCGGAGACACTGGAGCAGCTTGGGCAAGTCTTTTTTTACATAGCTCGCGCTGGCGCGAAGGGTGGAGTTGGGAATATCACCAAACATCTTTTGCCCATGATATCGAATGAAAGCCTTCCATTCATAGGATGTCTGGGCATGGTTCTCTCCTCCTGATTGAGTCAGGAATAGAGCCACGGCATCGCATGCCTGGCCTGCGGGGATGCCAGCAGCTTGGCGAGTGGCTGTCGACTGATTGATGGGCAAAGTCCCCATGCCCCGGCTGAGGGATGTGGCCGGTTCATCAGCATGGCCTGCCTGCAGCTTGCTCTTGACATACTCCCGGATCGACTGGAAGTCATCACGGCGGATTTCGGCGCTGCCGCGGGGCATGGCGATGCGCCTGATGGCCAACAGCATGTCTGGGAGGCATGCAATCATGTCCTTGCACTTCTCTAGAACTTGATTTGAATCAGGGCTTTTATTCCTGCCACGCCGCTCTGCGATCTGTAGTGCTTCTTCGAGATCTTTGCACCATTTATCCCAATGCTCAAGCAAGGGCTTCATGCTGGCCTCACTAAGATCCTCCGAGGCATCATCAAGAACGAGTGCGACTACATTGTTGCCAAATTCTTTGCCCGATTGACCGCGGCGTAAAAATGCCTCATAAAGTTCATAAATCATGCACCATTTAGAGCGTAATGATCGATGACTGATCACCGCAAGGATCACTTGCGCTTGGGCAATGCGGTGACCAAAAGCTTCAATCGAATCCCCGACCTTCACCTCATTTTTGTCCCTGCCGATCACAATTCCCTCCTCGGCAAAGCTATGGCAGAGATCATCCACGATCGCCTCCCGCTCCCTGCCCTCAGGGGAGGCGTCGTCGCCCCAGGCATAGGAGATGTAGGCGGCGGGCGTGGTCATCAGGCTGGCTTCTCCGCCGCCCGGGACGCCAACTGCGTTTGCACAGCTTCGAGAAGCTGGTCGCGCCGATTGATCACGGCCAGCGCTCCCGCTTCCAGGGCTTTACGCGTGCGTTCATCATTCAACACACCCACGTAGAACATCACGGGGATGACGATCCCCCTGGCCTGAAGCAACGGGAACAACCGCAGGCCGGCCACTGGATCATCGCCCTGGCGCAGGTCGGAAAGCAGCAGATCCACAGATGCGGAAGCCGCCAGCAGCTCGATCGCCTCCTCTGGGCTGGAGGCCAACAGCACGGTCACACCCTCGGCCTCCAAGGCGGCCCTTTCGCCACGATTGTTGTCGGGATGGTCATCGATCCAGAGCACTTGGGGCTGGCGAGCTGAACGATCACGATCGGGTGGCGCCAGCGAAGGCCTGGCCAACTCGGGTGCAGGAGTACCCGGCAGACACACCACCCGCAGCCCCACATCCCAGCGGTTACGCGCCGGAATGGATAAGCGTCTTCGTGATGCGGATCGACAATCGGCGAGAGAGCTCTCGAAAGATCCACCGCGTAGCACCCGATCTGCCGTATCAGGCGCACCAGTATCGATCCAAGAAGTGCCATCGCTAGGAGCACCTTCATAGTTCTCGTGCCAATGATCAAGGCATATCTCCCAAGCACTGCCATGCATGTCGTAAAGACCCCAGGAATTGGCGGGATAGAGCTGAACAGATTGAGATCTATACTCCTCCTCAACCGCATTGCCCGCCTTAAGCAAGACAGGGTTTACCAATTCGGCTGTGAGCGTGTCACCGAAAGAGTAAGCGCTCGAGCTGCCAGCCCGACAGGCATATTCCCACTGCGCTTCACTCGGCAAGGTATAATGGCGGTGGGTGAACTGACTGAGGCGCTGGCAAAACTCCATCGCTTCGACCCAGCTGATATCGACCATCGGGTGCAGGGAAGTGTCACTCTCGTAAGCATCAGGTGTCGCTTTCTTGTTTCTGGACTTGCCTGATTCTTCGCGTAAGGGAACATGCCAGGTTTCTCCAGGCCCCGGTTGCCAATCCATCACCGCAATCCATTGCGCCTCGGTGATCGGTGTGCTGGCCATCAGGAACTCCTGCAGCTCCACCATATGCACGGGACCCTCATCGTCATCCCGGCCGCGCTCGTGGTCGGGTGAGCCCATCTCAAAGCGACCTGCGGGAATGCGCACCATCGTGAGCGCCTGTCCAGAGCCCAGAGGTTCGATGAACGCCTGAGTGGTGCTCTGCCAGCGCAACAGTTGGGGCATCCCTCAGCCTCCATCCGCGATTGACCCCTGCCCGCTCAGCAGCACAGCCAGCAACAGCAGCAGATAGAGCAGCCCGAACAGGCGCGGCACCCAGTTTTCCACGTGGGTAAGCGGTAGGTAACGCCTAGGGTCCTTGCCTTCGCCCAGGGCCTTCCATTCGGCGGCGTAGGGAGCTGCGGGCAGCAGGCTTTCCAGTTCCAGAATCACCGCAAACTTACCGCTGTTGAGCTGGCGATAGCTGCGCACGATGCGCCACCAGACAAAACAGAGAATCACTAAGGCAATGATCGGCAACGCCCCCGTGAAGCCGCTGATGATCTTGTCTTTCGCCAGGCTGGCAAACACGGTCAGCAGTCCGGTGTTGACCGCCAGGAAAAAGGTGTTGGCCTGCATGCGCCGCGCACTCACCCGATCGGCCATCTCCACGGCCAGCTTGTATTGATCAAACAGATGTTGGCGATAGCATTCGCCATACTCGCCCTGAGAA
>VGQX01000127.1 GCA_016882305.1 Cyanobacteria bacterium K_Offshore_surface_m2_239 | reverse complement strand
CCCACCGGCTTCGTGGTGGATGGAATGGAAGCAATCCCGAAGGGGACGCCCCATGCGCATCGCCCATCTGCTGGCCGGCGGCCTCGCCTGCACCCTGCTCCTGGCCGCCCCGCCGCGAGCGGCCTCCGCCCTGCTGGAAACCGTCAAGCAGAATCCCGCCCTGGCCAAGAGCCTCTGCGCGCAGTTCAAGCAGCTGAACGCCTCGGGCCGTTCCGCCACGGCGCCGGATTCAATCGCCATGGTGGCCAGCAGCCAGGGGCTGAGCCAAGTGGACGCCGAAGTGCTCACCACCTACGTGATCGGCCTGCACTGCCCGGATGTGCGCTGAGTGAGCCAGCCGCGGCGGGTGTGGATGCGTTGCGCCGATGGCGTGCGCCTCGCCGCCCGCCTCTGGCGGCCCCCGGGTTCGGGTCCCTGGCCGGCCCTGCTGATGCGCCAGCCCTACGGCTCCGCCCTGGCCTCCACCATCACCTACGCCCACCCCCGCTGGTACGCGGAGCGGGGCTTCCTCGTGGTCGTGCAGGACGTGCGCGGGCGGGGGGAGTCGGAGGGGACCTTCGGGGGCTTCGCCCAGGAGGCGGCGGACGGAGCGGAAACCGTGCGCTGGGTGCGACACCTGCCAGAGTGCAATGGCCGGCTGGGCACCTATGGCTTCTCTTATCAAGGGCTGACCCAGCTGCTCAACGCGGGTGATCCGCGCGCCGCCGAGGCCTCCTTCCCCGACGCGCTGGCTCCGGCCATGTGCGGGCTGGACGAGCGTCTGGACTGGGCCAGCGAGGGGGGCGCCCATTGGTGGGCCCTGGGCTTGGGCTGGGCGTTGCAATTGGCAGCCCAGGGCGCCCGGCGGCGCGATGACCTCCAGGCCTGGCAGGCGCTGCGCCGCAGCCTGGAGACGGGGGACTATCTCCTGGAGGGCTTCGCCCTGCTGGAGCGCCATGATCCCGAGGGGATGGGGCTGGCCTGGCTGCGGGCCAACCCCCGCGACCCGGCGGGCTGGCGGGTGCACACACCCTCCCCCGTTCTTTTGCGCCGTCCCCTCCTTTTGATCGGCGGGTGGCACGATCCCCATCTCCGCGGCGTGCTGGATCTCTGGCGGCGGGCCCGAGCCGCCGGCGGGGAGCCCGCCTTGCGCATCGGCGCCTGGTCGCACCTGCAGTGGCGCGGGGGGGTGGACCGGCACCAGCTGGCCTTCTTCCAGCGCCATCTCGGGGTCGCCGCTCCCCCGGGGGGGCACGGGGAGGAGCCGGAGGAGGGGGCGGCGCGGGACATCGCGCCGGGAGCGATCGGGTTGCAGGACGCCACCACCGGCGCCTGGTTCACCGAGGCGCCCGCGCCGGGGGGAGCCGGTCCCCGCTGGCACCTGGCCAGCGATGGCCGGGCGGCGATTCAGCGGGAGGAGGGCCGGCTGTGTCGCGATGCAGGGGGGCCGGTGGGTCCGGTGGTGCTGGTGCACGATCCCTGGCGGCCGGTGCCCGGCCGTGGCGGCCATCTCGGCGGCGAGTCGCGCCTGCTGGATCGCGCCGACCTGGACGCGCGCGGCGATGTGGCCTGCTTCACCTCCGCTCCGCTGGAGCGGAGCCAACGGCTGGTGGGGTGGCCGGTGGTGCGGCTGGGGGTGGAGGCCGATCAGCCAGGCTTTGATCTCTGCGCCGCCCTGTCCGCGGTCTCCGCGGAGGGAGAGGCGGCCTTGCAGCTCTGCACGGGCGTGCTGCGGGTGGTGGGCCGCGAGGCGCGGCGGCCCCTGGAGCGCATCCTGCGCCTGCAGCCCCTCGCCGCCACCCTGCGGGCGGGCGAGCGACTGCGCCTCTCGCTCGCCCCGGCGGCCTGGCCGCAGGTGGCCGTGAACGGGGGCGACGGGGAGGAGCCCCGGGGCGGCCCCGCGGCCCGGCAGCGGGAGATCACCCTCACCCTGCTTCTGGACAGCGCGCGCCTGGAGATCACTCCCCTCTGGTCTCCGCTCAGCGATGGCGCTCCACCGGACGTTGCAGCAAACTGAGCCGGATCTTCTCCCCCCTTCCATGCGCCCCGTGCTGCCGCGATTCGGAGTGATTGCCCTCGCCCTGGGGGCTCTGGCCTCCACCGCACCGCTGGGGGCGGCTCGGGCGCTGGAGCTCGCCCAGACCCCCGAGGCCGTCACGGCGCCTGCGGCCCGACCCACAAGCGCGGCCGCCGTGGAACTGCGGGCTCGCCAGGCCGCTGAGGACATCCTGAAGGCGATGCGGGATGGGGACGCGAAGCTTCGCTATGCCCAGTTCGCGCCGGATCTTCAGCGCATGACCAGCCCCTGGCTGGTGGAGATGAACATGCGCCGCCAACCCAAGGTGCGCGGCTGGCGCATCACCGCCGTGATCCCCGGCATGGAGTCGAGCACGGTGGAGGCCACGCTGCAGACCAGCGCGGGGGAGCGCTCGCTGCTGATGGTGATCGACGAGAACGGTCTCCTGGCGGGCTACCACTTCAATGTGGCGGACCAGCCGGCGGAGAAGGTGGTGCGCGATTTCATGGACGCCCTCACCAACGGCCGCTTCGTGCTCGCCTCCAGCTTCCTCTCCCAGGAGCTGCAGGAGGAGGTTTCAGCGGCGGGGCTGCAGCGCAAGTGGCAGCTTCTGCAGCGACGCACCGGAAACTTCCTCAAGGTGCGACGGATCGCCCGCTCGGAGAGCACGGCGGACATGAAGCTGCTGCTGGTGAACACCCAGTTCACCCGCACCACGGACAACCTGTTCGTGATTCTTGACAACAAAAACCAGATCGTCGGCGTCGATTTCCCCAGCGACGCCCGAATCGCCCCGCCCGCCAACCAGCCCTGAGCCGCAGGGCCGGCGCACCCTAAGCTCCCGACGGCCCCCTTCCCCCCCCAGCCCATGACCCGCCTCGCGTGGATGGTCGACGATGCCAACCGGCTCGCGGAATGCCGACACGACCATCCCCTGGCCGTTCTGGGTCCTCAGCCTTTGGAGGGTGTCGGCTGGGTGGTGCGCTGTTGGATGCCGGACGCGGAGTCGGTGGAGCTGCTGCGGGAGGGGGTCGAACCGCTGGCGATGGCCGCGCCCAACCATCCCTGGGTGTTTGAGGCCTCCCTCGACCGTGATCCCGGCACGACCTATCGCTACCGGGTGCGACGGGGCGGGATCGAGCACATCCAACACGATCCCTGGGCGTTCCGGCAGGAATGGATGGGGGAGCTGGATCGGCACCTGTTCGCCGAGGGCAACCACCACCACATCTGGAAATTCATGGGCGCCCATGTGGGCGAGCGCGACGGGGTGAAGGGGGTGCAATTCTGCGTGTGGGCACCCCATGCCCGCAGTGTCGGCGTTCTCGGCGACTTCAACGGCTGGGATGGACGCCATCACCCGATGCAGCTTCGCCTCGGAGGGGTGTGGGAACTCTTCATTCCCGGCTTGAACGCTGGCACGATCTACAAATACGAGGTGCGCGCCCAGAACGGGCACTGCTATCAGAAATCCGATCCTTATGGCTTTCGCCATGAGGTGCGTCCGAATCACGGCTCGATCGTGGCCGAGCTTGGCCGCTACAACTGGAATGATGGCCATTGGATCGATCAGCGCGAGGGGCGCAACCCGCTGGATCAACCGATCGCGGTGTATGAGATGCACCTGGGCAGCTGGATCCATGCCGCCGCCGACGCGCCCTTCATCGAGCCGGACGGCACGCCGCGCCCCCCGGTGCCAGCGGCGGACCTCAAACCCGGAGCGCGCCTGCTCACCTATGCCGAGCTGGCGGATCGCCTGATTCCATACATCAAGGAGCGGGGCTTCACCCACATCGAGCTGCTGCCGATCTCCGAACATCCCTTTGATGGGTCTTGGGGTTATCAGGTCACCGGCTGGTACGCGCCCACCAGCCGCCATGGGACGCCGGATGAATTTCGCGCCTTTGTCGATCGCTGCCACGCGGAAGGGATCGGTGTGATTCTCGACTGGGTGCCCGGACACTTCCCGAAAGATGCCCATGGCCTGGCCTTCTTCGATGGCAGCCATCTCTATGAGCACGGCGATCCCCGCATCGGCGAACACAAGGAATGGGGAACGCTGATCTTCAACTACAGCCGCAACGAAGTGCGCAACTTCCTGGTGGCCAACCTCGTGTTTTGGTTTGAGGAGTTTCACATCGACGGCATCCGCGTGGATGCGGTGGCCTCGATGCTCTATCGCGACTACCTGCGACCGGACGGCGAATGGCTTCCCAATGAGCACGGGGGCAGGGAGAACACGGAGGCCGTGCGCTTTTTGCAACAGGCCAATCATGTGCTCTTCCAACACTTCCCTGGCGCGCTGTCGATCGCTGAGGAATCCACCACCTGGCCCCTGGTCACCCAGCCCACAGACATCGGCGGACTGGGCTTCAATCTGAAGTGGAACATGGGCTGGATGCACGACATGCTCGATTACTTCGAGCTCGACCCGTGGTTCCGGCAATTCCACCAAAACAATGTCACCTTCTCCATCTGGTATGCCTTCACCGAAAACTTCATGCTGGCCCTGAGCCATGACGAAGTGGTGCATGGCAAGAGCAACCTGCTCCACAAGATGCCCGGCGATGATTGGCAGAAATTCGCCAATGTGCGCGCCTTGCTGGCTTACATGTGGACACATCCCGGCAAGAAAACCATCTTCATGGGGATGGAATTTGGCCAGCGGGCCGAATGGAACGTCTGGGGGGATCTGCAGTGGGATTTATTGCAATACGAACCCCACAAAGCCCTGTTGCGCATGATCGACGATTTGAACGTTTTCTACAAAGAAGAACCTGCTCTCTGGCGGGATGACTTCAACCAATATGGTTTCCAGTGGATTGATTGCAACGATTCCACCAATTCCGTGATCAGTTTCATGCGGCGCGAGAGCATTACCGGGCGTTGGCTCGTGGTGGTGGCCAATTTCACGCCTCAAACCCATGCCCACTACCGCATCGGTGTGCCGCTGGAGGGGTATTACGCCGAGGTGTTCAACAGCGACAGCGGCCGTTATGGCGGCAGCAACCTGGGGAACCTGGGCGGCAAGTTCACGGACGACTGGGCCTTGCACAGTTATGAGCAATCCCTGGATCTGTGTCTGCCGCCGTTGAGCGTGTTGGTGTTCCGTCGCGATGACGTCAAGAGTTTGCAGCGGTCGGAGGAGCAAGAGCAGGTCCCCGCGAACGGCAGCACCTGAGTGCGGCGCCGCAGCACCCCATGGGCGACCCCTTTCTCCGCCGTCTGCTGTGGATTTGCCTGCTGGTGTTGGGGAGTGGTGCGCTGCCGCCCTCCCTGGCCCGGCTGACCTGGCTGGGGTATCCGCTGCTTTGCCTGGAGTTGTTGAACGGGTTGCGGCAACGTCCCTCCTGGCGGCGAACCTGGGGCAAACGCGTGTATCAGGTGATGGGTCTGGCATCGATGGTCGCCCAGGTTATCTGGGTGTTCAGCCCGCGCAGCCTGTTGAGCACCTCACTGCCGCTGTTGGTTTTGTTCTTGATGTTCATGGGTTGGAGCCTGCAGCGGTTGTTGCATCGGTTGGCCGAAGAATCGCCACCGGAGGGAGATCTGGTGGCGGGGGCCTTGGCGGGTTATCTGTTGCTGGGAATCAGTGGAGGTTTGCTGCTCACGGTGATCGACAGCCTGGTACCCGGATGCTTTCGCGATACCGCCACCGGGGCGCTGGTGGATCTCCCCCCTCTGGGATCCACGCTGGAGGCCACAGCCATCTGGGATGTGAATGTGCAGCGCATCAATTATTTCGCGTTTGTCAGCCTCACCACCGTGGGCTATGGCGACATCTCACCGATCCAGCCCGTGGCCCAGCTGGCCAGCGTCTCCCTGAGTGTCCTTGGTCCTCTCTACATCGCCGTGGTGCTCGGTGTGGTGGTGAGCCGCTTGGTGGAGCAGCGCTCCCGTGCGGAGAAGAAGCCTGATGCGCCCGAGCGCTGAGCGCCGTGGCCAGCTCCGCATGATCATTCGCTGCGCGAGTTGAGACTCAGAGCCCGAATGCGCTGAGGGTTTTAGGGTGAGCCCCATTCCACACCTGTTGATGCCTGCCCGCACCGACCTCACCGATGCCCTGCTGGCCCTGATCCCTGAGGACGGGAGCCGCTTGCGCCAGGAGGCCATCGCAGAGGCCCTCAAGGCAGACGTGGAGGAGCCCTTCACCCTTGAGGAGCTGGAGGCCGCCAAGGCCCATGTGGTGGCGATGGGAGCGGCGGAAAAGGCGCGGGGGCCTGGTGGGGGGTTGAAGGCTGCCGGGGTGCGACCAGCCAGTGGCCATGGTGCGGCCAGCCCCCCACCGGACCCCGGTGATCCCAGCCGTGGCTTCGGCGGGTGGGTGGCACCGCCGGAGCGCGACCAGGGCAAGGCGACGATGGAGACGAAACTCTGGGAGGCAGCGGATCAACTGCGTGCCAATTCAGGGCTCAAAGCCCAGGAGTATTCCGGCCCGATCCTGGGGCTGATCTTCCTGCGGTTTGCTGACGCGCGCTTCATGCCGCAATGGCAAAAGCTCAAGGCCGCCGGGGGCAGTGAACGGCGCGGCAGCCGAGAAAACGACCCCAACGCTTACCAGAGCGAGGGGCTGCTCTACCTGCCCCCCGGTGCCCGCTTCCAGGAGTTGTTGGAGCTGCCTGATGGCGCGGATGTCGGCGCCCGGCTGAATGAGGCGATGGCCCTGATCGAGCAAACCAACGGGAAGCTCGCCGGGGTGCTGCCCCGCAGCTACAACCTCTTCACGCCGCAGCTGCTCTCCGCCCTGCTCAAGCGCATCTCCGAGATCCCCACGTCGCTGGAGTTCGATGCCTTCGGGCGGATTTATGAGTATTTCCTGCGGGAGTTTGCCCGCAGTGAGGGCCAAAAAGGTGGCGAATATTTCACGCCCACCTCGCTGGTGGTGTTGATCACCGAGATCGTGGAGCCCTTCTCCGGGCGGCTGCTGGATCCGGCCTGTGGTTCGGGGGGGATGTATGTGCAGAGCGCCCGCTTCGTGAAGGCGCACCGCGGCAACCCGGCGGGCGACCTGGCGATCTTTGGTGTGGAGAAAACCGATGAAACCGCCCGGCTGTGCCGCTTGAACCTGGCGATCCATGGGCTGGAGGGAAAGATTGAGCATGGCGGCGACACCAACAGCTACTACCAGGATCCCCACACTGCGGTGGGCGCCTTTGATGTTGTGATGGCCAATCCACCGTTCAATGTGAACGCGGTGGATATGGCAAAGCTGAGTGCCGCCAAGGGTCCGGGTCGCCGGTTCCCGTTCGGTACCCCGAGTGTGGACAACGCCAACTACCTCTGGATCCAGCTGTTCTATTCCTCCCTGAATGAGAAAGGCAGGGCTGGCTTCGTGATGGCCAATTCGGCCTCCGATGCACGGGGTTCAGAGCAAGCGATCCGCCAGCAGCTGATCGAGGCGAAGGCTGTGGATGTGATGGTGGCGGTGGGGCCAAACATGTTCTACACGGTGACCTTGCCGTGCACCTTGTGGTTTTTTGATCGCGGCAAGATCGGCACGGAGCGGGAGAACACGGTGTTGGTTCTCGATGCCCGCCATCTCTACCGGCAGATCGACAGGGCCCATCGCGATTGGAGCGAAGCGCAGATCGGCTTTTTGGCCAACATCGTGCGCCTCTACCGCGGCGAAGCAGTGGACGTGACCCTCGGCGGCGAGGAGGCCCAGCGCTGGATCGACACCTATTTCGGCACTGATCCCGATTCAGCCTCCGGCGGCGCACCCGCCTATCGCGACATCGCTGGCCTGTGCAAGGCAGCCACCCTGGAGGCGATCGAAGCCCAGGGCTGGAGCCTCAACCCCGGCCGCTATGTGGGCGTTGCCGCGGGCGAAGATCTGAGCGATGAAGACTTCAAGGAGCAGCTGGAGAAGCTGCAGGAGGAGCTGGAGGGGCTCAATGCCCGGGCCCGAGAGCTGGAGGCAACGATCGCCACGAATGTGGCGGGGATCTTGGGGGGCGGGTGAAGGGAGTCAGCTGTCGAGAATTCCTTGACAACTGCCCTGATTCGGCGCGAATCACCAGGCAACCCAGGCATTTGACTAGGCTGCTAGCAGCGAGCAAGCAACCATCACCCATGTCGCGCACCCTCTACATCCGCCACGTGCCCGACGATGTGGCCGAACGCCTGGAGCGGCTGGCCAGCCGCGCCGGAGTGCCGTTGAGCACCTTTGCCCTGCAGGAGCTCAGCGAAACGGCCCGCCGTGCCGACAATGCCGAACTTCTCCAGGCGCTGCCGTCGGCAGCGCTCGACCCCGGCGAGATTCTCGAAGCCCTGCGCCAGAGCCGCGCTGACGCGAACCGCGCTGAACACTGATGGTGGTCGTGGTGGTGGATGCCTCCGTGCTGGTGGATGCGCTGTTGATCGATGGCGTTGCCCGCGCGCGGCTGGCTGAGGCCAACCTCCAGGCGCCCGATCTGATCGATGCCGAGCTGCTCTCGGTGCTGCGGCGCCTGGTGCTTGCTGAGCGATTGCCTGAGCAGCACGCCCTGCAGGCTCTGGCCACCAGCCAGCGGCTGGGCCTGCGTCGCCATGCCAGCCGCCATCTCTGGCCGCGGGCCTGGGAGCTGCGCACCAACCTCACGGCCTATGACGCGCTGTACGTGGCCCTGGCCGAACAGCTGGGCGCCACCTTGCTCACCGCAGATGCGTGTGCCGCGCGGGCTCCAGGCCTGCGCTGCGGCGTGGAGCTGCTGGCCCCATGAGTGTTCACCTGGGCGCTGGCTTCGCTCAGAGATCAATCAGCAACAACGCCTCGCTTCCGCCCACCACGGCCGCGCTCATGGCGCGTCGTCGCGCAGACGGTTCACCAGCTCCAGATCCACCGGCGCTCCTGCGGGCGTCCAGGGCAGGGGGGGGAGGCCGTTGCGTTCTTCGGGTTGG
>VGQX01000126.1 GCA_016882305.1 Cyanobacteria bacterium K_Offshore_surface_m2_239 | reverse complement strand
GGGGACGGTTCGGCGGTCCCTGCTGCTGGCAGCAACAGAACGGCCGGAAGAGCCAGGTGCCACAGCCAAGCGAGGCGCGGGGCCATGAAGACGGCTCGGAGCGCGGGGCGGCCGAGGGGGCGGCTCAGGGACTTCCCAGGCCCACACCCCGGGCCATCAGAGTCGCCAGGAAGGGGATCAAAGCAAAGCCGGCGATCTCCACATTGAGAATCCAGCGCAATCGTTGGGCCAGCCCTTCACTCACCTGGGGAAGCTCCCCTTTGCGCAACGGGATGGCCCAGAGGATGTAGGTGATCGTGGGGTAGAGGGAAAGGGCGCCAACGCTGAGATAGAGACCCACCTTCCACCAGAAAAGCGGGTTCTCGGTGTAGAAGGCGCTGCCCTGTCCAAAGTGGATGACGCGCAAAATGCCACTGCCCAGCAGTGCCAGAGCCGCCAGTCCGTACACCACATCGGTGATCACCATCAGCACAGCCTCCGATCGCTCCGGATTGGGGCGGATCAGGCGACGCTCCAGCACCAGAGCGGCGAAGCACACCATGAAACTGAGGTAGTGCGTGTAGGCCACGGCCGCGCTGGTGAGCACCGAAGAGGAGGGTGGAAGGCCGGCCATGGGAGGAGGGAGCAGGGCGGCACCTTAGCGGCCGGGGTCTGGGCTTGACGGAGAGGGTCCCCCCGCCCTGAGCGCCGTCGGGGTCCGCGGGGCTCGCCGGGGATGCGTTCTGAGGTGTTCGCGGGCACCCATTGGCAGAGCTTGGCCGCCGCGAGGACCCGCGAGCCCGGGAAGCCTGAAGGGGACGGATAGAAGAATAGGTCGGCGATCATTTAGAAGAAAAGTGGAAACCGAAAAAAAGAGTGAATTTGGAAACCTTTCAGTTGCTTTACGCAGAATCCCCATGAAGGCGAGTAAGCCTTAAACATGCCCGTGCTGTTTGAATCGATGGCTAGTTCTCTGAGTGCCTTTCTCGGTGAAATCGGACGCCATCAACTTCTCACGCCCGAGCAAGAGCTCACGTTGGGGAGAAAAGTTCAGGCCATGATCAGCCTGCATGAGCGTTGCCATCTGGCTGGAGGGCAGGGTGCCGCTTGTGAATTTGATGATCTTGAGCGCCGCGTTCTGCGCGTTGGTGAGCGGGCCAAGCAGCAGATGATCACGGCCAACCTGCGCCTGGTGGTCAATTTGGCCAAGCGCTACCAAGGGAAGGGGTTGGATCTGCTCGATCTCATACAGGAAGGCACCATCGGCCTCACCAGGGCGGTGGAGAAATACGATCCAACGCGCGGCCATCGCTTCAGCACCTATGCCTATTGGTGGATTCGTCAGGGGTTGAATCGCGCGCTCTCCACCCAGAGCCGCACCATACGCATCCCCGTGAATGTCAATGAAAAGTTGACGCGGCTCCGGGCGGCCAAGGCGCGCCATCTCCAGTCCCATGGCCATCCTCCCTCGGCCGCTGAGCTGGCCCGTGCCCTGACCCTGCCCAAGGCGGAGGT
This sequence comes from Cyanobacteria bacterium K_Offshore_surface_m2_239, assembly GCA_016882305.1. GTDB lineage: Bacteria > Cyanobacteriota > Cyanobacteriia > PCC-6307 > Cyanobiaceae > Cyanobium. Next base: position 7,416 of record VGQX01000126.1, on the reverse strand, counting down.
GGACGAGCTCCTGGCCTGGGAGCTGCGCAGCGTCACCGTGAGCCTGCAAGGAGCGGTGCGGTCGAAGACGGATCCCTCCGAGCTCGTGGATGTGCTCCCGAGTCCCGAACCGGCACCGATGGAACGGGCTGAGCAGGCGGAGCGGACCGCCTCGGTCTGGACCCTGCTGGAGACCGCCAACCTCACCCCGAAGGAAAAGACGGTGGTGTTGCTGCGGTTTGGTCTGGATGGTTCCCAGGAGTGGCGCACCCTGGCGGACGTGGCGCGTCAGTTGCAGTGCAGCCGCGAATACTGCCGGCAGGTGGTGCAGCGGGCTTTGCGGAAGTTGCGGCGCGCGGGCATTGAGCGAGGACTCGGAGAGGATTGAGATGACAGGGGTGGAGGACCGGTCTTCTGCGGGGGCCTTCCCCACTCGGAGCGAACGGTGCATGCCCCTCAGAATGGAAGGAATGACGCCCCTCGTGGCGCACCATCCTCAGGAGACCACCATGTCCGCCGCGTCCTCAGCCGCGGGCTCCCAAGCCAGCCCTTCCGTTCTGGAGCCGGAGGTCGTCCACGACACGGCCGTGAACCAAAATCTCCTCTCCCGTCTTCTCACCAAGGCTGGCCGCACGGTCGCTCGACCCGCCCTGGAATGCCTGGAAATGCTCTTGGACGGGTCCACACCCCACCAAGCCCGTTTGACGGTTTTGGCCGCGCTCACCTATCTGGTGCTTCCCCTTGATTTGATCCCCGATTTCATCCCCGCCGCCGGTTTCGGCGATGACATGGTGGCCTTGACGGCCCTGCTGGGCCTCTGTTCCCGGCACATCACACCGCCGATCAGGGAGCGGGCTCAGCGCAAACTGGATCTTTGGTTCCCGCAACCCTGACCCCGCAGATGGAGTCCTCCACCGCGCTCACCTCCCAGCAGTTGGAGGACCTCCAACTGTTCCTCAAGGACTGGTTGCGTCACACGGGACGCACCCAGGCCGATCTCCGACGCGCCCTGCGGGCCACCTCCATTCGCATGCCCGTGTTGCTGGAGGCCTTGCGGCAGATCCATGCGCAACAGGGGCTGGGGGGTCTGGCGGAGCATCTCTGCCAGATCGAGTCCCTGTGGCGCAGCGAGGAGGCCGATCCTGCGCGGGAGGCCGTGGCCACAACCCCTCGCGGCGTGGCGGATCCCCTGGATCAGCTCGATCTGTTGCTGGATGAGATTCGTGGAGCGGCGGAGGATGAGGATGGCGAGGCGTGAGGCGTGTCGATGGGGGCGGGCGGGCGATCCAGTGCCGCTGAACGCTGCAGGTTGGGCCTGCGTGCGGCAGCATGCGGGTGTCGCTCACGGCCCCATCATGCGCCCCGCTGCTCGCCACGGTCTTCCCGGGCTCCTTGGTTGTTCCGGGCCTCTCTCTCTGCCCGTCCTGCTTGGCCTGCTCGGATCGTGTGGCGGGGCCTTGCTTGTGGCTCCCGTCCCCTCGGCCCTGGCACAGGTGGAATCCTTCATGCTCAAATCCGGCAGCCAGGTGGGTCCAACCACAGAGGTCAAGCCGAAAAACTGTGTGACCGCCAAGGATGGCACCATCACCTGCGACACCGAGCTGATCAACCCAGCAGGCAACACCCTCGCCAAGCCCCAGTTCACGCCTTTTCGCAACTGATCCATGGCCCCGGACGATGGGAATTGGCTCACAGAGCGTCGCTTCCTGCGCGTGATTGATCAGTTTGAGCAACTCATTGCCAAGGTGTTGAGCGTCTTTTTGGTCGTGTTGATTCTCCTGGCCAGTTTCGAGCTGTTGCGACAGCTGGCCAGCGGTTTTCTGGGTGGAAAGCCGATGGCTGGGGAAGAGGCCTTGATCAGCTATTTCGGCGAGCTGCTCAACATCCTGATCGCCCTTGAGCTTCTGCAGAATCTCACCGCCTATCTGCAGCGCCACGCCGTACAGATTCAGCTGGTGTTGTTGACGGCGATCACGGCCGTGGCGCGCAAGCTGATTGTGCTGCCGGGGAGTGAGGCGTCCAAGCCCCTGCTCGTGGTGGCCCTGGGGATTTGCGTGATCTGCCTGGCCGGTGCCTACTGGCTGATCCGCACCATCAAGGTGTCGGAGGCGGAGACCAAAACAACGCCAGCCAAACCGTTCCTGGAGGGGGGGCCGTCGCCAGCACCCGGTGGCGACGTCTCGGGCTGATCCACACACTGTCCCCCGTTCGCAGCTGGCGGGGTGTCGCTTCGTCCGCGAACAGCAGGCTGGCCTGGCCTTGCAGAAGGCACACCCATTCCGCTTCGGGCTGGTCGTACCAGCCTTCCTCTGGACCGCTGGACCCACAGGAATGAATGCGTTCCAGGCGGAAGTCGGGCGTCTGGAGGAGCACCTCCACCCGTTCCGTGCCCGGGGGAGGGACGGGGCCCGCGAGGAGGGATGGAGGGTCATCCATGTCGGACAGGGCTTCCCCCCAACGCCGACCGATTTCAAAACCGTGCTGGCGGGCCAGGGCCACGACCTCATTGTGGTGGCGGCAGGCGATCAGCGCCCGCCGAAGGGCGTCCTCCCGCTCACTGAGGGCAACGAAGGCGTTGAGCTGATGAATCTTTTCCAGAAAGCGCTCCAGATCTTCGGCGGTCATGGCAATTGGTCCGTCGCGGGGGAGAGATCCGTCGCGGGGGAGCATTTCGCCAAGGGTGATGGTTCGCTCAAGGGTGAAGGCGCGTCGAACGGAATGGCGGCGGAGACGGGGCAGGCGGACAGGGCTGTGCTCATGCGCCAGCGCACGAAGGGCTGACCGGCGAAGAGGATCTCCTCCTCTCCGTCCACCGACCACCCCAGCCGCTCCAGCAGAGGGCGGGACAAGCGGCTGGCTTCGGTGCGCAGGCGACGCTGGCCCCGTGCCCGCGCCTGCTCCTCCAACGCCCGCACCAAGCAGGTGGCCAGTCCCTGGCGACTGGAGCGCCCGCGGCAATACAGCAGGCTGAGCCGATCTGCCGGATCGAGCAAAGCAAACCCCTCCACGCGTTGCGGCTGGTCGTCCGGGCAGCCCACCAACCCCTGACCGCGAGCGAGCGCCTCGGAGACGTCCGGGTTGTCGCTGGGATGGCTTGCCCAGGCATCGATCTGCTCGGGGCAATAGTGGGGGGCGGCGAGGGTGCGCACCGCGTCGGCATAGACCTCGACCACCTGGGCCCAATCCGCCGGCAGCAGAGGACGCACGCGCATGGCCCCATCCTAGGGCGTGGATTGGGGGGAAGATGGTGCGAAAGCCTCCGCGAGACCCCCCATGGAAGGGAGATCAGAAGCACGCCTGATGGATGGGTGGCGGCGGTGGGCGCTGGCGTTGCTGGCGCTGCTCCTGATGGGTTGGGTTCTCTGGCCTCGACCAGCCCTTGGACTGGAGACCGCCGCGGTTCCTCGGACTTTGGAGAGCCGGGGGGCGAGCCTCTTCGCCCAACACTGCGTCGGCTGCCATCTGAATGGAGGCAATGTGATCCGGAGGGGGAAGACCCTGCGGCTGGCAGCCCTGAAACGCGCCGGCTTGGAGGGAGCGGAGGCCATGGCCAGGGTGGCGGCTCACGGCCAAGGACAGATGGCGGGGTATGGGGCGGTGATGGGAGAGGATGGCGCTCAGGCCGTCGGCGCTTGGGTGTGGGAGCAGGCTTTGGCGGATTGGCCAAAAGCTGAGCAAAAGATAACCAAGGAGCCATCCTGATTCTTGACTTCGCCAATTCAGTGCTGGCCTGGCTTTTGAGGCTGTGCCAGCATTTTTGCTGTCTATGGCGGTCGAACTTGTGGGGTGGAAAGTCATTAAAAACAAATTGGTGTGAGAACCAACTTCCATGTCCAGCATTCGCAACGCCCTGCTTCGCGGCGTCGGTGCCGCTCTCGTCGGCGGTGCCTTCCTTGCCGCCCCGTCCTTCGCTGGTCCTGAAGCCGGCGCTGAACAGCTTCAATCCAGCGGTCAGGCTCCCCTGGAAATGAGCCAGTCCTCCCAGAAGGACACCGAGATCGCCCAGACCTACATCCCCCTGATCGGTGAGGTGGGCGAAGCTACCGGCCAAGGCACCGGCTGGTACGTCACCGTCGGCGCTGGCGCCGCTTGGCCCGGCAACTGGGATTTCCAGGACAACCTCTCGGACTACAACTTCAGCGGTAACGCCAACCTCACCGGTGGTTTTTCCGTCGACGGTGGTGTCGGTTATGACTTCGGCGCCATCCGCACCGAGCTGACCTACGGATTCACCCGTGCCAGCTTGCACAAAGTGCATTTTGATGACATCGAAACCTTTAACGGTTCCGGTAATGTCAACAAGAACGATGTGATGGCCAGCGTTTATCTCGATATCCCCTTCGGTTCCTGGGTGCCCTACCTGGGTGGTGGTATCGGGTACACGAACCTCAGCACCCCCAGCTATACCATTGGCGACGTGCGCTTCAGCAGCGACAACCAGGGTCTCTTTGGCTGGCAGGCCAAGGCTGGTGTGGCCTACGTCGTCAACTGGAACACCGACGTCTACGTCGAAGGCACCTACTCCGGCGCTTCCGGTTTCAACGGCGATGACTTCAAGTACAGCTCCTTCAACAACTGGGGCGCCAAGCTCGGCTTCCGTTACCGCTTCGGCGCTCCCCCGGTGGTGGTGGTGGAACAGCCGGCTCCCGCTCCCGCTCCCGAGCCCGCCCCGATGCCCATGCCCGAGCCCACCCCCGCTCCCGAGCCCGCTCCGATCCGCGGTCTCTGGTGATCAGGCTGAGGCCATCCCGTCCAATGCTCTGGGGAGTGGCGCTGCCGCTCCCTTTTTTTTGTGTTCCGCTGGTTCGGCTTGTCTCAAAGTCTGGCGTGCGGTTTTCCGCGTTCCGCTGGGTGGCCTTCCGGCGGATCAGAGGGCCTGGATCCAGGGGTGAACCTCGACCGCCGTCCAGATTCCCTCGCGCCAATAGACGTCTTGCTTCACCAGGGCGTCCACCTCCTCCAAGCTGTCGGCCTCATAAAGACCGAAAACATGGGTGCAGTCCCGGGTGGGACCGATGGTGAGCAGCACCCCCTGCTCCTTCTGACGGCGGAGACCCTCCAGGTGTTCCTCTCGGAAGGGGGCGCGTTTCTGCGGGGCTTCGTCGCAGTAGGTGCCCCAGAGGACGACTTTCATCGCAAATGGCGTCAACAGGCGTCAAGGTAGGGCCTGCCCGCCATCGGCTTGTCATGGGTTGTTCACTTGGTCCGGCCGCGCGCCTGGAGGCCGTGCGCGATCCGGTGATCCCGCAGCTGGGGGACTGGCTGCGCCGCCGGCCGGACACCCTGTCGCTGGCGCAGGGGATGGTGGATTGGGCACCGCCCGCGGCGGTGCGTCGGGCGGTGCTGGAGGCTCTGGAGACCCCCGGCGCCGGGCTGGATCGCTACGGGGGAACCTGGGGGGATCCCGAGCTGCTGGAGGCGGTGACCCGCCAGCTTCGCGACAACGACGGTTTGGACCTCGACGGCTCCCACCTGTTGGTGACCACGGGCAGCAACATGGCCTTCGCGGCGCTGGTCCAGGTGATCTGCGATCCGGGCAGCGAGGTGATCCTGCCCCTGCCCGCCTATTTCAACCACGAGATGGCGGTGCGACTGGCGGGTGGCGTGCCGGTGGGCGTGGAGGCGGGCCCTGTTCCCGACCCGGAGGCGCTGGCGGCCGCGATCACCCCCCGCAGCCGCGCCATCGTCACCATCTCGCCCAACAATCCCAGCGGGGTGGTGATCCCTGAGGCGGTGCTGCGAGCGATCAACACCCTTTGCGCGGCGCGGGGGTTGCTGCACATCAGCGATGAGGCCTACGGATCGTTCACCCACGGGACGGTGCCCCACTTCAGCCCCGGCCGCGTCAGCGGCGCGGGTGCGCACACGGCCACGTTGCACTCGTTGTCGAAGACCTACGGCCTGGCCGGATGGCGGATGGGCTACGCCGCTGTGCCGCAGGTGTTGCGGCCGGCGCTGGTGAAGGTGCTGGACACGGTGCAGATCTGCCCGACGCTGATCAGCCAGCGAGCGGCGGCGGCGGCCTTGACCACGGATCCATCTTGGGTGCGGGAGCGCGTGGCCACCCTGCTGCCGCGCCGCGCCCAGCTGCTGGCGGCGGTGGAGGGATGGCGCCAGGAGGGGCTGCCGGTGCGGTTATGGGTCGAACCGGAGGGGGCGTTCTACGGCCTGCTGGTGGTCGACGGCCTGGCGGCGGAGGACCGCACGTCCGGCGGGCGGCGGAGGCTCGACAGCGATGGGTTGATGGAGGCGTTGGCGTTGGAGGAGGGTGTGGCCACGGTGAGCGGCCTGGCCTTCGGGTTGGCCGTGCCGGGAGCCGCCGTGTTGCGCCTCAGCTACGGCATGTTGAGCGGTCCGCCGCTGGTCGAGGCCCTGGAGCGGCTGGGAGCGGGGCTCCGGCGCGTGTGCGGGCGCTGAGGGGGTGCGCGTCAGCCCTGGCCCGCGGTGGTTGCTGACCCCTGAGGAGCGCGGTCGTGATCCAGCCCCTGGCGCAGAGTGGCGCAGAAGCGTCCGGCGGCGCTGGCGACATCCTCGCCGTTGGCGCGGGCGTCGGCCATCACCTTCACCAGGGCGCTGCCCACGATGGCGCCATCCGCGCCCCACTGCCGCACCTGTCGGGCCTGTTCAGGCCCGGAGATGCCGAAGCCCACCGCCACCGGGCAGCCACCGTGGCGCTTCAGGGCATGCACAAGGGGTTCCACCCGGCTCTCCAACGCCGTTCGCATCCCCGTCACGCCGGTGACGCTCACCAGATAAGTGAAGCCGCGACTGCGGGCATGGATGCGCGCCAGGCGTTCGGGCGGCGTGGTGGGCGCCACCAGCAACACCAGGTCGAGGCCGTGGCTGGCGGCGATGGGGGAGAGCGTCTCGGCTTCCTCCAACGGCAGGTCGGGCACAACCAGCCCCGCCGCGCCCGCTTCCGCCGCCTGTCGGCAGAAGGCGTCCATGCCGCGGTTGAGGAGAGGATTGCTGTAGGTGAAGAGGATCACCGGAATCGTGAGCTGGCCCCGCAAGGAGGTCAGCAGGGCCAACACGGCGGCGGGGGTGGTGTGGGCCTTCAGGGCCCGGGAGGCGGCGGCCTGGATCACGGGTCCATCGGCCAGGGGATCGCTGTAGGGGATGCCCAGCTCAATGAGATCGGCGCCATTGGCCTGCAGGGCCAGGAGGGCGGCGGCGGTGGTGGGCAGGTCGGGATCTCCCGCCATCAGGAAGGGCATGAGGGCGCAGCTCTGGTGTTGCCGCAGGGAGGCGAAGCGCCGGGCGATGGCGCTCTCGTGGGCCGCAGAGGCCGAGGGGCTGGAGGCGAGGCTCATGGAGATGAGCCTATGGGGTCGGCGGCGCGAGCTCGCTGGGCCGCAGTCCCTCGCCACTGGCACTGTCCCCTGGCTGGCTGGCCGCCCCATCGGCGTTGTCCTGGCCCACCTCTCGAAGCAGCCT
>VGQX01000125.1 GCA_016882305.1 Cyanobacteria bacterium K_Offshore_surface_m2_239 | reverse complement strand
GGGACTTGGGATGGCGACACGGCGCCTGGGGGTGTGGCGGTGGTGGGTGGAGCCCTGCGACAGAGCCTGGGAGATCAATGCCACCACCTGTCACACCGGTTGCCGCCAGAGGCGTGGCGATGGGCGTTGGCTACCCCGCCAGCAGCGTTCTGTCGGCTTCCTCAGCGGTGGCGATGGCTGCGTGAGCCTCATCGCGAAGGGTGGCGTAGAGCCGCCTGGCGGGATGGTGGGGAGGGAGGCGATCGAGCAACCGCTGGGCCTCCGCCGCCAGGGCGACATCTTCGGGACAAGGCTCACCGAAGGCACGGGGGTAAAGGGGCCGACGCACCGCCGCTGCCAGGCCCGCTACGAGGCAGTCGCTGCTGCTGCGGTCAACTGCGGCGGCCTCGAGCAGCAGCTCGCTCACAAAGGAGTGCTGCTCCAGGGGAAAGCGCTCCGGTGCCCAGAACAAAAGGGCCTCCAAAAGTTGCAGATGGGTCAAGCGGGGCTCAGAGGCGTTTTGCCACCAGCTCCAAAGAGTGGTGGTGAGCTGCGGTTCGCGCCAGCCGAACAGGCAGGCGACGAGGTTCGCCCAGGCAGCGCAGAACGCGTCTTGATCCGCGCGGGGTAAGCCCCAATCCAGGCACGCGCTGAACAGTGCCGGACCTTGCGGCAGCTCCAGAAGATCAAGGGAGACGCTGGGGTGGTGCTGATGCCAAAGCGGAAGGGAAAGGCGCTCCGGCTGCTGCAGGCAGCGCTCCAGCCGTGTCTTGGCCAGGTTCACCACCAGCTCGGGCCAGCGAGTGGCAAACCGCTTGAGGACATCATGGAAATCGTGATCATCCAGGCTGTCTGGCGCCTGCAACAGCCACAGAAGACGCTCGGCATCGGTCGGGCTGATCCGCTCCAGCGGGATGCCGTGCTCCTCATCCCCAAGCCAAATCAGGATTGTGGCGGTTGCGCTGTTCCGTAGGTTGTTGGACGACAGCAGATCGGGGTTCGCGGAGGTGAGTAGCTGGATCGCCGCCTGAGGCTCTGGCCCCACCAGCCGCTGCACGATGCCTGGGAGTTGGCTCAGGGTTTCAGGATCATTGCTGCCAAAGATGGGCTCCAGCCGTGCTCGATCCTGGGACAGGAATGCACGCCCCTCGAAGCCAACGAGGGCATAGGCGGCGGCAATCAACCGTCTGTGGTTGTCATCTTGAGTCGGGGCGTCCTCGATCCAGGCATGGGCCTGCAAGGGCGCCGTGCTGAGCAAGATCGCCAGGGCGCGCGAGGCAAAGGCGGCCAGGGTAGTGGAGGGATCGGAGCGTGTCAGGGCGAGGAGGGCCCAGGCGTGGCTCTGCTGGCGAGAGAGCAGTGTGTCGATAAAAGGAGTGGCACTTTGTTGCCAGCCTTTAGGGCTGTAGGCGGCGATCTGTGCCATGGCGGCGTTGATCTCCTGCATCAGCGCGTTGGAATCAGGTTGCTGGTGTTCGAGATCGGCCGCCAAGCTTGCGTGAAGGCGGTGACAAACCCGTTCGTTGCGATTCCAGGTGAGATGGCACCAGCCATCCATTAGATGGCGGCAGAGCCGTGTGGGCCGATCCCGATCCAATCGGGCCAGCACTGAGGCGGCCGCCAAAGTTAAAATAGGTTTTGACAGATTCCCGTTGGTGTGGAAGGAATAACGCGCCACGGACTGGGCGACGCGAACCAGAATCGGCGCCGGCAGTTGATGCTCCTCAAGAATCGCATTTAGGCGCCGCAGGGTGTCCTGGAATTCCTCCGTCCAGGACGCCTTTTCAAGATCAGAGAGGGGTAGCTCTGGCCATCCATCTGGATAGCGCACGGCGTGTTCAAGCAGCTCTGCGGCAGCGAAAGCCTGGCGTCGCTTGTCGCTGCTGAGGCTATCCAGAGCCGCGTCGATCACCTGCCGCCTCAACGGGCGAACCGCCGCAGGATTAACGCGATAGACCTGCGTCACGATCTCCATGCGCCGCCCTGGTTTGTATTGGTGGTGATCGGCTGTGGTGATCAACGCCCCTTCGAGGATGGCGAAGGGGGTGCAGAGGCCGGACCAGCTTTCCGCCACGGGAAGTAGCCGCAGCGCGAAGGCCACCACCGCCTTCACGTCATGCTGGGAGTGGAGGACCACGGGGCGGGCCAACTCCTGCAGCACGCGCAGCGGGTGGTTGGGGTGATGCTGAGTGTCGCGCCCATCCGAACGGGCCAGCTCCCAGAGCAGCTCACAAGCGATCTCCAGCTGTTCTCCTGAGGAGACAGCCGCCTGGAGCAAGCGGCACACTTCGGGATGGCAACCCTGGCCGGCCGCGATCCATCGCCGGGCGAGGGCAATGGCGCATTGGGGCTGATAGAACGCCGCTGCGATGGCGGCCTTCAGCAGGCTTCGCTGAGGCCAGATTTCATTATCGATCAGGCTCCAAAGGTGTTGCAGCTTCGGCTGGTAAACTCCAGATTTCTCCCGCAGACGCCAATCCAGTCGGGAAAGGTTGAACAGCAGCTGGCCTTTGTAGAGGTGCTCGGCGCGTTGAAAGACCTCCACGGGGTAGGCGTTGAAGGCGCCCTGGGCTGTGATGCAAGATTCAACGATCAGGGCATCAGCCAACAGCTCGGGCGAAAGGTGGCAACGGGAACCCCGTTGTACAAGCACTCCAGAGAGCAACAGGGATTTGGCGAACCGAGTGGCCTCAGGGATCTGAATCTGATGCAGGCTCTGCAGGAGATCCAATACGACAGCGGAATCGGGATTGAGGGGTTGAAGCAAGGCAAACAGCAACAGCATTCGCCGCACACGATCCGCATCTGGTCGGCCGCCGGCTCCATCACCAACGCTGGTGCTGATCATCCGGATATAGCGAGACCAGACGCTGGCTTGAAAGGCCTGGGAGGAGGGGAACTTGCGGGGATCCAGCCCTTCCCGTGCCACCAGCTGGGCCCCGATCACCAGGGCCAAAGGGCTGTCTGGGCAGCGGGCGGCAATCAATGGCGCCAGGCGCTGATCACCACCATGGCGTGCCAGCGCCTGGCGAGCCAACGCTTCGGCATCATCCTGGCTGGGGCGCTCCAGGGTAATCGCTTGGTAGGCCCCATTCAGATTGAACTGGGCCAGGCTGGTTTCAATAGCAGGTGCCTTGGCAGGGTGGCAAGCCAACAGCAGCCGCGCATTTGGTTTCTGAAGAAGGTGGCGGCACAGGGGATCCAGGCTCTCAAGATCCTGGGCATCATCCACAACCATCAGAGTATCTCTTCGCCCCAGTTGTGCCATGTCTGCGGTATCTGCGCTCTGGCCACAAGCGATCACAATCCGGGTCTCGGGCTGGCTGCGTTGGATCTGATCAAGGCCATCGAGCAACAAGCGGGTTTTGCCTTCACCAGGCCCGCCAATCAGACCAATTACCCTTACGGCCTGATCGGCCAAGGCCTCGCTAAGCTGTCGACGCTCGGCACTGCGGCCCACAACCTCCCAGCAATGGTGGAAGAGTGCTTGGTCCGACAGAAAAGGAGAGAAAAACTCATCTTTACTCAGCCAGGCGGCAGATCTCAGCTTGCCTGTCAGGGCAAAATGTTGTCCTGGGAAATAGATGTCAATCAGGCGGTGTTGATCCCATGGGTCGAGGGATCGGAATTTCTCGGAGAGATCCTGCTGGTCCCAGAGTTCCCAGTGCGGATGATTGCGAAGTGCATCTCTCGCCTTCGCAGTAGCAATCCTGGCGAGAAGAAGGATCTTCTTTTGCGAAGCTATCTTATGTTCTTCAACGACTCTTCTAATCTTGGCTGGCCCGAATTGACTCTCTCGCTTGACTTGAAAAGTCCACTTGTTGCCATCTGCCCATTGCATCTCAAGATCGATGCCGTGTTGATTATCCCCTTCGCCGCCGTACTGGTGGATGGCTGCATCTGGAAACAGGCATGACAACAAGTCGTGGCAGAAGTTCTCAAAGCTCTTCCACGGTAACGTGGCGAGTGGGAGTTGAGCGTCAAAAGTGGCGGCCACGGTTGTGGTTACGGGCTGAGAGTGACGTGATGTCTGCTACCAATCTTCGCATGGGTCAGGGTTGTAGAGGGCATCATGGTTCATTCAGTCCGGTCTGTCCATCCGTCAGGCAGGCCAAGTGGTAGTTGTTGCCGGGTGATTCAATGCGCAGTAGATGAACATGGATGCGTTAAGCCTGCGCCTCCCAGGGATTGACAAGCTTGACATTCATCGCCTTGAAGTCCACCACGTTGCGGGTTACAAGGGTGAGGCTGTGTTGCAGGGCTGTGGCGGCGATCATGGAGTCGCGCATGCTCTTTACATCCGGCACATGCAGCACGGCGCAGCACAGAGCTGTTTCCGCCGCAAAAGGTAGCACCTGACCCTCGAATTGCTGGAACAATGCGTCGAACCAACCCCGCAGGATCTTGCCTTGGGAGCGATCTTTGCGTTCCATGCGCAGAACACCCATTTCCAACTCCAACACCGTGATTGAGGACAGGTAGAGCTGTTGCACGGGTTGCTCCTGCGCCCAGGACCGCACAGCGGCGGATTGATGCGGCTTGCCGCTGCGCAGTTCGGAGATCACATTGGTGTCGAGAAGAAACATTTCTCTTCAGTCGAAGTCCACTGGCTTGAAATCGGTCCCCGCCAAGCTGGAAGGCTCAAACACGAAGTCGCCGCCTGGAATCGCATCCATGACAGCCAGCAGGCTCTGCCGCTGAATTCCGGCCAGTTTGTAATAGTCCTCGATCTTGAGCAGCGCGTAGGTCGGCCGCCCCCGGTCGGTGACGATCACGGGGCCGGAGTTGGCGGCCTTCTTTGCGCTAGCGAGGTCTCGCGCAAAATCTCGCGCTGTCACTGTGGTCAGGGTCACGGAACCTCCCTATCTCCTGTCAGTATGTTATGACATTCTAGCACAGTGAAGGCCGCGTCTCTGAGGCTGACGCTGGTGCCCAGGGCTGAACTGGTGCCTGCGCCTGGTGATGGGTTGTACGGGAGCGAAAAGACTCCTGCCCCCGTCATCACGCGAAGGGTTTGCCGATGGGAACCTTGCCAATTCTTGACCCTGCCTGCATGTCCAGCGTGGGCTGGATCAGTCTGCGCAATGCTCAAGGTAGTCGCGTTCCGCCTGATTGAGGCTTTTGCCCAAGGCACTTGCCTAAGGAATTGGCTGCCTTGCGGGCGGGTTCGATGATCTTCTCATCAGCGGATAGCCTGATGTTCATATGATCCCTGGTGGTGAAAACGGCCTATGTCGATATGGCCCATGGGTCACTGTTAGGGGGTGGCTAAGCAGCCCACCATGGTTTGCCTCTTGTTTGGGCCTACTGGGCGCTTAACCGCGTTCAGCTCCGTGTAGTGCCCCATCGAGCGACGGCGGGGCTGGGGTTGTTTTTCGTGGGGTCCGTGTTCATCACTGGCCACAGATGGCCCGCGCCTGTTGGATTGCAGTCCGGCTGGCCACGCAAGTCGCCGACGCGCTGGGTGGTCCTACCCTTGATCCCCCAGGTAGCGCCCCGCCCAGGCTCAGGCCTGGCCAGAGGGTTGGCGACTTGCGCAAGGTGTGGCCGGGTAAGCCATTTTTTTCATGCCTTGGGCGACTGAAGATGCCGCAGCGGCGTCATGGGCCCCTGTGGCGACACGGCCTAAAGTTGCAGCTTCTTTGCTGAAATGAGGGGGGTGGTCGATGGTTGCAACCTCGCACGATTCCGCCGGACCACTCGTCAAGCTGGCGGGAAGTTTGGGTCTGCTGGCCATTGCTTTGTTTTTCACGGGCTGGGTGTATCGCTGGCATTACTACACCTTCTTCCAGGTGGAACCCACCAGTCTGGCGCTGTCTGTTGAGTCCACCTCCTTTGCGGCTCTCTCGCTCTTGTTTGGCAATCCCCTGGCGATTGTTCGCTTCCTTGTGGGTCTGGCCCTGGCTCTGGCGGGCATCGTGCTCAGCTTCCGAGCGTTGCGGGTTTGCCAGCGGCGCTTGGGGCCGCGGTTGGCACGGGTGGAGCGGCGACTGGGATTGGGCGCCAGCCAGCGGCAGCAGTTGTGGCTGCTCGGCTCCCTGGTGGACGAGGTTGTGATCGTGCTTTGGCTGCTGCTGGTGCTCTACGGGCTGGCGGCATCGCAGGGAGTGGCGGACGCGCGCCGCGACGCGCTGGATGAAACCTCCACCCTGCCCCTGATCACCATCGCCATGCCAGGAAAAGATGCGGTGGTTGGCCGTGATCCGGATCAGCTGCTGGTCAATCCCAGCGGTGTGCGGCTGTTGGGCAGCCGCGAGCGTTATGACGCCCTGCTGGGCAGCGAGCTCAATCCGGAAACGGGAGAGCGCCGCTGGCGCTTGCTCAGCGATGCGGGCGACCAACTGCTCGTGATTCCCAGCCTGCCCGCGGCGGCGGCCGGCGGCAAGGCACCACCGGTGTTGATCTTCCCGGACGGAGACAGGGGCGACCGGCTGGTCATCCTCAGCCCTGCCCAGGGCCACTGACGGCCGATACCATGCCCGAAATTCCCGCGGCCTCCGTGCTGACCCCACCCCTGCAGCAGCTGGCGAGCCTCGCTTTTCTGGGGTTGGTGTGGCTCGCGCCGCCCGCGGCCGTTGGCTGGGAGCCGCTGGGGGCGCTGCAGGCGCGGCCGGGTGCCACCGCCAGCCGCGCTGCCTGGCCTGTGGCCGTGCCCGCCACCGCCACCGCCACCGTGCGGCTTAAGACGGGTGGATCCCTGAGCGGCCGGCTGGTGAGGTTCAGTGCCACCACGCTCAGCTTGGCGGCGGGGCAGCAGAGCCAGACGGTGGCGTTGGCCAAGGTGGCCTCCATCGAATTCGCCCAACCCAACGACCTGTGGGTGACGCTGCCCAATGGCCTTCGCCAGCAGCTGCGACCGGTGCGCGGCCTGAGCCTTCCGATCGATGGGCTGCCCGGCTCAGCCCTGCAGCTCAATGCGGCCACCTCGATGGCCGTGGTGGATCTCACGCCAGCGCTGACGGAAGCGCAGTTCGCCAAGCTGAGCCGCAACCCCGATGTGGTGTTCGTGCTGATCCGGCTGGTGGCGGCGGCCGACGGAGGCATCGGGCTGCGGGTGCGCCCCTATGGGGTGCAATGAAGAACGGTCTGACGGTTGGCGTTGTGGTGGGGCTGCTGGCAGTGGCTGCGGCGGCTGCTCAAGCGCCGGGCTCCCTTGCCGCCGTTGCCAGTCCATCCAGACGGCCGCCCGTGCTGTTGGCCCAATCGCCCCAGGTGGCGACGCGGCGGCTGGCATTGGTGATCGGCAACAAAGACTACAAGAATGGAGTTTTGTCGAATTCATTGAATGATGCGGAAGATGTTTCTCGCGTGCTTCGTAAGATTGGCTTCGAGGTGACATTGGTGAAAAATGCAAATATTGAGGCGATGGAAGCGGCTGCAGAAGACTTTCGCAGAGATATTCGGCGTAGTGATGTTGCATTGTTCTATTTTTCCGGCCATGGCTTGGAGGCTGCAGGGCAATCTTATCTCATTCCTCTGGGCCTTGATGATCTGACAGAACCGAAGCTCAAGAGACAAGCGTATAAGCTGAATGATCTCGTCGAGATGCTTGAAGCGACCGATGCCTCTGCGCGCCTGTTCATCCTGGATGCTTGTCGCAGCGAATTGCCGCGCGGTTGGCGGACTAACAATAGAAGTTCTTTCAATCGTGGCCTGGCCACTTCTGTGCAGGCAAATGACACTGTCATCTTCTATTCAGCCAAAGCAGGCATGTTTGCCGCTGATTCACTAGACGGCAGTCGCAACTCGCCATTCACCACCTTTCTTTTGCGCCATCTGCCCACACCTAATCTGGAAATCCAATACCTGATCCAACGCACAACAAGTGATGTCTTAACGGCTACGCGAGGAAAGCAACGACCGTATTCTTTAAGCTCCCGCACTAAGTTGTTGTTTCTTCATCCTGTGCCCGATGCATCTCCGCAGCCTGTTGTGAACGCATCGGCTGATCGTCCTGCGCTTCCAGCCCGAGCAAAACCCGATTCCTTGACTCAAGCCCCAGCACCAGCGCCAACACCGCCGACCACGGCAACCTTGCCATCACCTGCGGCATTGAAGCCGCCTATAACCAATCAACCCATGGATTTAACTGTTGCTAAATGGCGGACGAACCCAGATCAATTGCCTCGAAAACCTGCTATAATCCTTCCCGCTCTTAATTATGATCAACTTGCACGATATCTGGCGCTCTACTTTCGGCTGAAAGGCCACACAAGTTGGGTGCGCTCAGTGGCCTTCAGCCCAGATGGTAAACGTATAGTCTCCGGATCTGATGACAAAACCCTGCGCATCTGGGATTCCGCCACCGGCAAGCCGATTGGGCCTCCTCTTCAAGGTCACTCAAACACTGTGGCCTCCGTAGCCTTTAGCCCCGACAGCAGGTATATCGTCTCCGGCTCCTTGGACAGCACGTTGCGGCTCTGGGATGCAACCACAGGCAAGACCATCTGGGAATCTGGTGAACCTAATTTGTTTAGTTCCTTCATGCTCCAGTTGGGGATAGCTGATGCGGTGTACTCCGTAGCCTTTAGTCCCGATGGAAAGCACATTGTCTCCGGCTCGAGTAACAACATCCTGCGGCTGTGGGATTCAGCCACCGGTAAGCTTATCGGAGAACCTCTTAGAGGCCATACAAGCTGGGTGCTCCCGGTGGCCTTCAGCCCCGACGGAAAGCTCATCATCTCAGGGGCCAGAGACAAAACCGTTCGACTCTGGAACGCCGCCACCGGCAAGCAGATCGGCCTTGCTCTTCAAGGCCATGCAGACTCGGTATTTTCGGTGGCCTTCAGCCCCGACGGAAGGCGCATCGTCTCGGGATCCTCCGACAAAACCCTTCGAATCTGGGATATTACAAATATATACATATCTCGACGACTCCGCATGGCCCTTGGGTTAGCCCCCCAGGCCACGCCCATCGGAGCTCCTCTTCAAGGACATACAAACTGGGTGAACTCCGTGGCCTTCAGCCCCGACGGCCGGCG
>VGQX01000124.1 GCA_016882305.1 Cyanobacteria bacterium K_Offshore_surface_m2_239 | reverse complement strand
CAGCGGGCAAGGCCACGATGACGCGCGAGGAACTGATCGGCCTGATCAGCGCCGATGCCAAGTTCCTCGACGAGCGCGATGCGATCGCCGCCTACATCAACACCCTGAAGGCGGGGGAGGGCCTGAGCGAAGCCGCGATCCGCGAGGGCTACACGCGCTTCAAGGCCGAACAGAGCGCCAGGCAACTCGCCGCCATCGCCACCAAACACGGTCTCGATCCCGCCGCTCTGCAAGCCTTTGTGGATGGCATCCTGGCCCGCATGATCTTCGATGGCGAACAGCTCAGCGACCTGATGGCCCCGCTTGCGCTCGGCTGGAAAGCCCGCAGCCAGGCCGAGCTCGCCCTGATGGCGGACCTGGTTCCTCTGCTCGCCAGACGCGCTGGCGGGCGAGAGATTGCAGGGTTGAACGCGTATGAGCAGTGAGACGAGAGCCAGAACGATGAAGCAAGAGGCAACAACAGCGCTAGTGCCGAAGCTGCGGTTTCCGGAGTTTCGGGGTGCTCAGGGATGGACGACAAGACGGCTGGGCGATTTTTTATCTGAAAGTCGCCTGCCTGGAAACAAGGGTAATGCTGCAAGAAAGATAACGGTCAAACTTTGGGGCAAGGGAGTCTTTGAGAAGAATGAAGCCATTCAAGGCAGTGTTAATACCCAGTATTACCGCCGCAAGGCTGGCCAGTTTATTTACAGCAAGCTTGATTTCCTGAACCAGGCCTTCGGCATTATTCCCGACAACTTAGACCAATATGAGTCGGCGGTCGACTTGCCTTGCTTTGACATCTCTTACGGACTGAATCCATCTTTCTTACTGGAATATGTAAAGCGCAAAGAATTCTATGCAAGACTGGGCGAGACTGCTGATGGTAGTCGCAAAGCAAGGCGCATCCATCCTGATGTCTTCCTCTCATTCCCGGTCTCTCTCCCATCGACAAGTGAACAACAAAAGATTGCCGACTGCCTGAGCGCACTGGACGAGTTGATCGCCACGCAATCGCAGAAAGTGGACGCGCTCAAGACCAATAAAAATGGGCTGATGCAGCGGCTCTTCCCCCGCGAAGGTGAAACACAGCCTCGTCTTCGCTTTCCTGAGTTTCAGGATGCTGGGGAGTGGGCTGTAACGCCGCTCTGCAAGATGGCAGAGAACCTTGATAGCCAGCGTGTCCCCATTGCCTCAGGCAAACGAACTGCGGGTGGGATCCCTTACCATGGCGCTTCAGGTATTGTCGATTATGTGGAAGGCTATATCTTCGATGAAGATCTTCTCTGCGTTTCTGAGGACGGAGCTAACTTGGTTGCGCGAACCTATCCAATTGCCTTCCCAATATCAGGAAAGACATGGGTCAACAATCATGCCCACGTTCTGAGATTTGAGAGTCCGTGCACTCAGAAGTTTGTGGAGGTGTATCTCAACTCGATCAAGCTCGACGACTTCATTACTGGCATGGCCCAGCCAAAACTCAACAAGGCAATGCTAGATCGCATTCCGATCCCGTACACCAGCATCAAGGAACAACACCGCATCGCCTCCTGCCTAAGCAGCCTCGATGCCCTGATCACCGCAGAAACCCAGAAGCTCGAAGCTCTCAAGACCCATAAGAAGGGCTTGATGCAGCAGCTCTTCCCAGCCCCGGGCGAGAATGAACCATGAGCGGCATCCATACCTACAAAAGTCTGCGCAACCTCGTTACCCGCCTGCGCGACGATCTGAACAACCCGACGAAGCCCACGCACCTCGTCCTGCTCTACGCCTACAACCGCACGGGGAAGACGCGGCTTTCCATGGAGTTCAAGGACGCTGGCAAGCGCAGAAATAAAGGCAACGCCGATACGCTCTATTTCAACGCCTACACAGAAGATTTGTTTACCTGGGATAACGATTTGGATGGCGACGCTGTCCGGCATCTTCAGATCAACCCGGACTCCAGTTTCTTCAATGGACTGAAAGACCTCGCGCTGGACGAAACGATTGCTGGCTACCTTGCTCGCTATGCCGACTTCGACTTTGACATCGACTACACCGAGTGGAAGGTCTCGTTCCGCAAAGGTGAGTCGACGAATATCAAGATCTCGCGTGGCGAGCAGAACATCTTCATCTGGTGCCTCTTCATGGCCATCTGCGAGCGGATGCTTGATGGGCACATTTCCTACCAGGGGTACAAATACCTCTACATCGACGACCCCATCTCCTCCCTGGACGATAACAATGCGATCTGTGTCGCCTGTGACCTCGCCAGCATGCTGCGTCGCGCTGCGAGTTGGCAGGCAGATCATGATGATGTCTCACCCATCAGGATTGTGTTTTCCTCTCATCACGCCCTGTTCTTCAATGTGATGTGTAACGAACTAGGGAGGGCCAAAGACGGAGGCCCGAAGATCAACCTAAAGCGCTACTTCCTCCATCGCCCTACCACCGAGGGTATCTATACACTGCGTGCTACTGAGGACACGCCCTACTTTCATCATGTCGCCACGCTTGCCGAACTTCAACGAGCGGCTAATCCCAAAACTGGCAAGCTATACACTTTTCATTTTAATGCTTTGCGAAGCGTGATGGAGAAGACGGCATCCTTCTTTGGCCATCCCGATATCTCGTTCTGTCTTAAGACACTGAATAACGAGGAGGATCGGGCTCTTTACAATCGAGCCCTCAATCTCCTCAGCCACGGCAAGTATGCGATTCACGATCCGGTTGAAATGGGTGAGGACAACCAAGAGCTGTTCCGCCGAATCCTCAGAGACTTTTTGACGGTTTTCCATTTTGCCTTGCCTGAGATTGGCGAGCAGCCGCCTTCAACTGTATCGACACCATGAGCGATCTGATCCTCTACACCACAGACGACGGTCGCAGTCAGATCAAGCTTCGCGCCAAGGATCAGACCGTCTGGCTGACGCAACGCGAGATGGCGCAGCTGTTTGATGTGAGCACAGACAACGTGGGGCTGCATCTCAAGAATATCTTCTCGGACGGGGAACTGGAGCTCAAGTCAGTTACCGAGGAATCCTCGGTACCTGCCGCTGACGGCAAAAACTACCTCACCAAGCTTTACAACCTTGACGCCATCCTGGCCGTGGGCTACCGGGTGCGATCGCCGCGCGGCGTGCAGTTCCGCCGATGGGCGTCCACCGTCCTCAAGGACTACCTGATCAAGGGATTCGTTCTCGATGATGAGCGTCTGAAGAATCCGGACGGCAGGCCGGATTATTTCGACGAGATGCTGGCGCACATCCGCGACATCCGGGCCTCCGAGAAGCGCTTCTACCAAAAGGTGCGCGACCTTTTCGCCCTCTCCAGTGATTACGACAAGACGGACAAGGCCACGCAGCAGTTTTTTGCTACGGTGCAAAACCTTCTCCTCTTCGCCGTTACCGGGAAAACCGCCTCAGAACTGATCATGGCCCGCGCCAATCCTGCTGATCCCCATTTCGGGCTGCTCACCTGGAAAGGAGATAAGGTGCGCAAGACTGACATCATTGTTGCAAAAAACTACCTGAGCGAGGATGAAATCGACACCCTGAACAGGCTGGTGGTGATCTTCCTGGAGACGGCCGAACTGCGTGCCAAGAGCAAGCAGGAAACCCGCATGGCCTTTTGGAAGCAGAACGTCGACCAGATCATCACCAGCAACGGCTTCCCGCTGCTGAGTAGCTCCGGCTCTATCAGCCATCAGCAGATGGAAGCGCGCACGGCTGAGCTCTACCAGCAGTTCGATCAAAAGCGCCGAAAGCAGGAAGCGCTTCAAGCTGATCAGCAGGACGAAGCCGACCTAAAAGCCCTCGAATCCAAACTCAAGAGACGACCGCAGCCATGAGCGACTCCAGCCAACAACAACTCGGCAACACCCTCTGGGCGATCGCCGACCAGCTGCGCGGGGCGATGAACGCGGACGACTTCCGCGATTACATGCTCGCCTTCCTGTTTCTTCGTTATCTCTCCGATAACTACGAGATCGCCGCCAGGAAGGAGCTGGGCAGCGATTACCCCGAGCTGGAGGCCGACAGCTACCTGGTGCCGCTCAGCATCTGGTATGAGCTCAACCCCGAGGATGTGGACGCCTTTGAAAAACAGATGCGCCGCAAGATCCATTATGTGATCAAGCCCTCCTACCTCTGGGCCAGCATCGCCCATCAGGCCCGCATCCAGAGCGCCGAGTTGCTCAATACGCTGCAGGCCGGCTTCAAGTACATCGAAACTTAATCGTTTGAGAGCACCTTCCAGGGCCTGTTCTCGGAGATCAATCTGGCGTCGGAAAAGCTGGGACGCAGCTACACCGATCGTAACGCCAAGCTCTGCACCATCATCCAGAAGATCGCCGATGGGCTGGCGCAGTTCTCCACAGACATCGACGCGCTGGGTGATGCCTACGAATACCTGATCGGTCAGTTTGCCGCCGGTTCTGGCAAGAAGGCCGGTGAGTTCTATACCCCGCAGCAGATCTCAGACGTCCTCTCCGGCATCGTTACCCTCGACAGCCAGGATCCCAGCTCCGGTACCAGGAATCGGCTGGAGTGCGTGATGGATTTCGCCTGCGGCTCCGGTTCGCTGCTGCTCAATGTGCGCAAGCAGGTGGCCGAGGCCGGTGGAACGATCGGTAGAATCTACGGGCAGGAAAAGAACATCACCACCTACAACCTCGCCCGCATGAACATGCTGCTGCATGGGGTGAAGGACACGGAGTTCGAGATCTTCCATGGCGATACCCTGCTCAACGAGTGGGACAAACTGCGCGACCTGAACCCGGCCCATAAGCCGAGTTTTGATGCCATCGTGGCCAATCCCCCCTTCAGCTACCGCTGGGATCCCAGTGAGGCCCTGGCTGATGATGTGCGCTTCAAAGGCCACGGCCTTGCCCCCAAGTCGGCTGCCGACTTCGCCTTTCTCCTGCACGGTTTCCATTACCTGAAGGAGGAAGGAGTGATGGCGATCATCCTTCCCCATGGTGTGCTATTTTGTGGTGGTGCCGAAGAACGCATCCGCACTAAGCTGCTCAAGGATGGCCACATCGATACCGTGATCGGTCTGCCAGCAAATCTCTTCTATTCCACGGGCATTCCTGTTTGCATCTTGGTTCTCAAGAAATGCAAAAAGCCCGATGATGTGCTCTTCATCAACGCCGCTGAGAACTACGAGAAAGGCAAGCGCCAGAACCAGCTCAGCCGAGCGCACATCACGAAGATCATCGACACCTACAAGCACCGAAAAGAGGAACCTCGCTACGCTCGCCGCGTCGAGATGGCAGAGGTTGAGAAGAATGATTTCAATCTCAACATCTCCCGCTATATCAGCACAGCAACCGCAGACGAGGAGATCGACTTACAAGCGGTCAACTCTGAACTGATTTCGCTGGAGCAGGCTATTGCTGATACCCGAGATAAGCGTAATTCTTTCCTCGGGGAGCTGGGGCTGCCACTCTTGCCATGAGCCCCCGTGGACCGCATAACAACCAGACACAAAAGACGGGAGCGGATAGTGCCTATCAAGTCCACGCAGCCCTGCCCGCTTCTGATCTGGAGCGTTAAACAAAAAGCACTTCACCATGACGATATACTTCTCTCATCTGATCAGAGCCTCTTGTGTCGACAACATCTATGCATAACAAACAGGCACACTCAAAGTAGTATGCAAAAATAAGATATACAGCAGCAAGCTTCTATGTGACACATGAGATCAAGATCAAGAAAAATAAATTAGTTCATGCCATTTCACGCTCCGATTTTTGAAATTGGCCCAATTCACATAAAGGTCCTTCGATTCTGAACGGCCCCAAGATTTTGTTTTCATTAGCTCTTCTGATTCATGCCTCATGTTGTCCATTAGAGGGCCTGGAAATAGAGCAATAGTAATTCCGTACCTTTGTTGATCGATGGAAAGTTTTTCGTGCTCTTGTGAATTCTCTTGGCCATAGAATGTGATCATTCGTTGATATGCCTGTCGGCAAGCAGAGCTTGCAACTAAATTATAAGATATTGGCAACTTGTTCCACGCCTCTCTATTGACTTGAAGCTCATACGTTGCCCCAGGGGATCCCACCAGCCAGGAGTGCAATAAAATCGTACATCATTAGAGGTCCTTGTTTAATCATCTCGCCACCGAGTTCAGCGATGGACGATTTAAGACTTCCATTTGTAAATACCTCTTTCAAATACTATATACATAACTCAACGTGATCAGGAATCTCCCTCTTGAACCATCCCCTCATTTGCCGCCCAGTCCCTCCAGTGACAAATGGGAGGATATTGAGACCAAGAAGCGAGCCTATAATTATTCATATCATCTGTAGCATAACTCACAAATGCAGTGACATGCAACGCATTCTTCATGAGAATGAACAATAACGATCAATCATACATTCTTATCACGACCGGTGCATCCTGTCAAGAAAATAGATCTCCCTTTGGGCAAGAGAGATTCAAAATAGGGGGTGGAACCACATACTCAATCGCTCTTGAAATACAGGCAATTCGTCAATGGTCAACGCTTTTTCATCCGCGCTGGCAGTGCTCCAGCTGTCCTTCAGCCCCCCCGCAGCCCCGCCAGCGCCGCCTCAAACCGCTCCTCCTGCCCCAGCCAAAGCGCTTCCTCGCGGGCGCTGGGCACCAGGGCCTTGAGCTCGCTCGTCAGCACAGGCGGATCGCTCGCCCGCGCCGCTGCGGCCAGCACGTGAAAACGGCGCAGGGCGGAGGTGGGCTGGAACACGAGACACACCAGCAGGGCCAGGCCGCAGCCCATCAGATAGGCGATCCAGCGGGTGGGGATATACCAATCTGCGAGGGCTTGATAACCCGCGAAGGTGACGCCGCTGGAGATCAGGGCGGTGCGCAGGTTGGCCCCCAGCCCCAGGGCCGGCAGCAGGGCCGCCGTGCCCCCCATCACCAGCGCCAGGGAGACGCTGCTCACCCCGAAGAGGTTGAACACCAGCCAAGGCATCAACACCCCCAGGGTCACGCCGATCATGCGGTCGCGCACCCGCGCCAGCGTTGCCCCCAGGCTCTCGTTGAGCAGAAGCACGACACCGAAGTAGACGTATTTCGGACTCAGGGCGCCCAACCCCTGGCCCACCGCCAACGCCAGGGTGGAGGCGACCACCTTGCGCCAGAAATAAGGATCCGCGAGCCGCTGCGACAGGGTGCGCCCCGCCGCCGGGGGCTGCCCCGCGTGAGCTGCGTGAGCTGCGTGGGCTGCGTGGGCTGCGTGGGCTGCGGGCGGAACCGCCGGGGTGTCGCAGGGCAGGCGAAAGGCCGTGGTGAGCGCCCGCGCCACGGCCAGGCCCAACACCACCGCCAGCAGCTGATGCCAGGCCGACAACCAGGTGCTGTTGCTTCCCAACAGGGGCAGGATGGCCAGGGTGGGCACCAAGCTGCGGAGCATCGCCAGGCGATCCGGCAGCAGCTGGCCGATCAATTGCGCCAGCAGGGCGACGATGGCGAACGACCACACCACCGGCGCCTCCAGGAGCGGCTTGAGCAGCGTGCCCAACCCCAGGGCCACGCCCGCCAGCACGGGCACCACCACGAACAGGGGAGCCGGCAGGCGACGAAAATCCGCCGGCACGGCCACCGCTCCGATCACCACGCCATAGGCCGCCCCGGAGCCAAATCCCAACGCATGGGCCATGCTCCACACCAGGGCCGCCACAAGGCCCACCACCAGGGGGTGGCGCACGGCGGCGGGGAAGGTCAACGCTCCCGTGCCAGGGCCCGCATCCACCCCACCAGCAGGCTGATCAGCAACAACGCCAGCCAGAACCAGAGCCGCGGCGGCTCGGTGCGCATGCACAACAGGAGGAATCCGAGGCTCAACCATGGCCAGGGCGCCAGCCAGGGCTTGATCCAGGGACCCAGAGCGCGGGCCAGGGGGGACTTCGGCGGGCTCATGTGCGCGCCCCCGCCAGCCAGCGGCCAAAGGGCGTCAAGTAGCTGAACAACGAGCGGCGTTCCACCACGGCCGACACCTCCAGGGGGGTGCGGGAGGGCAGGGCCCGCGGCGGCCCCTCCCCCCGACTCCAGGCCAGGCCGCTGGGGGTGGCCGCCGCCTCCAGCCGCACCACCCCCAACACCACCGGCGCCCCGGCGCGATCAGGCATCTGGGCGGTGAGATCACCGCCATCGCCGAACGACTGCTGCCGGGCGCGGGCCATCAGGTTCGCTGCCTCCTCCTTTCCGCCCACCTGGGCCGCCACATCCTCCAGATCCACGCTGGCGGGCGAAAGGCGCAGCAGCGTGCCCCGCAAGGTGCCCCAGCGCTGCTCGGCGCCCCCATAGCTGTCGCGGCTCAACACCTTCGGATCGAGCTCCAGCTCCTCGCCCGGCGCCACGCGGGTGGCGTCCGCGCTGGTGAAGAGCACCAGCGCCAGGCGCTTGTCCTGCTCCCCCGCCACCGCCAGGCTCCCCAGCCGCTGACCCGGCAGCACCGCCTGGCCCGGTTCCGCCGCGAGATCCAGGATGCGCCCCGCCGCCGGGCTGAACACGTCCTGCGCCAGCTGCTGGGCTTCCAACGCGGCCCGCTGGGAGCGAAGTTCAGCGGCGCGGGAGAGGAGGGCGGCCCGCTCCGCCTGGAGCTGGGCCCGCTGGCCATCGATGGTGGCGATGTCGGCCTTGTTGCGCAGATAGAGATCCTGAGCCCCCACCCAAAGGGGGCTGTAGCGGGCGATCACGGCGTCCTTGCGCAGATCTTCCAGGGCCCGCAGCTGCTGCTTCACCGGCCGGTTGGTGGTGGTCAACTCGCCGCGACGGCTGACGAGCGCCTCATCCTGTGTCGTGATCGCCTGACCCTGGGCGCGCAGGCTGGCCAGCTGCTGGGCGACGGCCCGCAATTGCGCCTGGATCACGCGTGGATCCGCCGGACCCACCCCGCCCCCACCGGCGGCGGCCTGATCGACGCGGCTGAGGGTGAGCAGCAGCTGGCCGGGCACCACCTCCTCGCCCACCTTCACCTTGATGTCCTGCACCTCACCGGGGCCGCGGG
>VGQX01000123.1 GCA_016882305.1 Cyanobacteria bacterium K_Offshore_surface_m2_239 | reverse complement strand
GGGATCCTTGTCGATATGATTCTTAATGCCATTGAGTTTAGTTGATGTAATGCCAGCAAAGTCCTGATGAGCGTAAGTATCCGCGAAGACATGCATAATACAGCCAACAAGCATAAGGGCTAATCGCTTATCACTGCTGCTAAGTACCGGATATGACTGAACGGCATAGTTAATCATGTTAGAGGCAGAGTCGCTGCAAGGACGACAGAGTAACTGAATGCTATCAGGGGAATCATTTAATCGATCAAGGAATGCAGTATTGCCTGCTGGTGTATTTAGATGTGTTCTAATCTTGACCAATGAGGACTGTTGTTGGCTGAAATTTCCCGGCAAGAAATGAAAGGGCATCCAGATTTGGCGTGTTTCATCAGAATTGGATGTGGGAGTCCATGTCTTGACGCCATATACAGAGGTAATAATAGGATAAAACGACTGTGTCTGATCATTCAGTGCATTATGTAGTTCAACCTCAAATCTTTTTGTCTTGCTACCCACAGAAAACATGCCTCCTTCATGTGTAATGGTTTCCGTGCAGTCATCAATAAA
Source organism: Cyanobacteria bacterium K_Offshore_surface_m2_239 (assembly GCA_016882305.1). Taxonomy (GTDB): domain Bacteria; phylum Cyanobacteriota; class Cyanobacteriia; order PCC-6307; family Cyanobiaceae; genus Cyanobium. The sequence continues at coordinate 8,468 of VGQX01000123.1, read as the reverse complement.
CTGTGCCGCAGTTGCAATCGTTCGGGATTCTTCCGCGGAAAAGCCTGAGAGAATAGCTGCTGCCAGTGTTCCGTAGTAATGAAAGTCGCGATCCATTTTAGGGCAGAGGTGAAGATCGGTAAAGGGAGTATTCGAGCAAAAAGCTAAGTAGTTATTCTTTGCAGGTCAGATACCAGCCGCCCGTTCCCGCCACCTGCCAGCGTGGCAACCAGTTGGTGTAGGAGTAATGCAGGCCGGCACCATCGTGGTGGCTGAGGTAGCCCCCGTTCACCAGGTCGCAGTTGCCCTCCGGGTCGTTGAAGAAAAATCCGGTGGCGTCATAGCCGATGATCACGCTCCAGTGGCCACCGCCACTTGGCGCCGATGGTGTGCCATGGTGCAGCCAGCCCACGGCCACCGGCCGCCCGGCGTCAATTTCCGCCTTCAGCTTGTGCGCTGTGCCATCGGTGTAGAAATTAGCGTTCAATCCCAACGACCGCAGCGCCGCCAGTTGCACCTCAGAAGACGTGCTGTCTCCATAGCGGGCCCGCAGGTTGTCGTAGGTGTTTTCATTCGCCTCCTTGCCCCAGTAGATCGCCAACATCGCCGAGCTGGCGGAAAAACATTCCCGGTAGCCTTCCCCATCCGCCATCAACTCCTGATCGCAATAGGGCACCTTCAATGGGTTGGTGAAGGGGGTCTTTGGCTTGACAGCAGCCGTCGCCGCGGCGGTAGCCGGGGCGGCCGCCGTGGCGCCATGGGCGGGGGGTGTCGTGGCGACGGGTCGTTGCCAAAGGGCCGCCTCCGCCTGCCGCCGTCGCAGCAAGCCCGCCTCCACTGAGCTGCCAGGATCTCGATACAGCAACAACGCCTGCGGCACCGCCTGCCAGGCCCGCGTCTTCAACTCCCGTGTGATCGTGGCGAAGTTCGTTTCGTCTCCATAGAAATCAGCCCCAAGATTCCAGGCAAAATCCACCAGAGCACTGCGCTGGTTGGTGTTCATCTGCTCCCAGTAGGGAATGGTTTGGGCCAGGTGGTCTGCAAAGGCCTTGACCTTCGTCTGCAGTTCCGCATTCGCTTCTGCCAGGGTGATTGTCTGGCCGGGTTGAATGCTCTTGCCATCAAGATGGGTGAAGCCGTAGCCAATGCTCCAGGGCTCGCCGCCGCTGGCAGGATCTGGATAGGCATGATCAACGAAGCCCTCAAACTCCCTGATCAGCGAGAATGCGGCCTTGTAGTCGTCGTTTTGTGCTGGGGTGTCCATAGCTGGTGATGGTGGAAGGGGACGGGGGTGAAGAAGCCAGCGGCGAATCCATCGCCGCCATCGGTCAAGACGGCCCAACCGCTTTCTCAGCCAGCCCTTTTCCCTCCTCCGCCTTTTTTTCCACGTCCTCACTGGCGGTCACGCTCTCACCGCCTTTGATCACCTCCGTCTCGCTGGCGGCTGTGTTAGTGGGCTCAGGGGCGCTGTCGGCTGGCTGGGTTGGCTCAGGGGCGACGCTGGCGGCTGTGTTGGTTGGCTCAGGGGCGCTGTCGGCCGAATTGGTTGACTCAGGGACGACGCTGTCGGCTGAATTGGTTGACTCAGGGATGACGCTGTCGGCTGGGTTGGCGGTGCTCATGGCTGTTGCTGTGAACGGGGTGGAGGGGTGGAGAATCGGGTGCCTAATCCGTGGCCGGCCCTGAGGCTGGCGGCTCGTCCGCCGCGGTTGGGGATCTGGCAACGGCAGCCGTGATGGCCTTCAACGCCTGATCCTGCGCGGCTTGGATCGCCGCCTGTTGCGCCTGCATCGCCTGCTCAATCGCCTTCTGGATTCCATCCTGCAGATCGGCCGATCCGGCGACGGAGACGTTCTGTTGCACGGCCGCCTCAATGGAGGCCTTGGAGGTGGCCATCGCCTTCACGATCTCGGCCTGTGCGCGCTGGATGGCCTCCTTGGCAGGATCGGTGATCCGGCCCGCTGGCAGTGGTGGTTCTGGTGGATCAGGTGCCGCTGGGTTGGTCGTCATGGCTGGCCCTCAGGTGTAGTGGACGATGGCAGGCTTTGCAAACTCTGAAGAGAGATCACATGCTCCGCATTGAGAAGCAGCTCGCCACTGAACTCGTTGTCTGCAGATCGATAGCAACAGCTGCAACCATCCTGTTTCATGATCGATGCCAGCTGTTGTTGCCGTGAGAAGAACTGATTGGCGGCCATCACATAGCTGCGCACACTTGCCGCAATCGTGGCCGGATCGGCCCGAAAGGATGGCGTTGCCACGATCTGGCGCACGCCGGAGGACAGGCGGGAGAAGCCCAGGGATTGGCCATTGGCCAACCACTCCTTCACCACAGCCAACGCCTCTGCGGGTGAGGGCAATCCCCTTGTTTGGGGACAATCAAGATACGCAAATAATTCCGGCAGCAACGCATGCAGTACGCTCTCGCTGTTGGCCAGTCGCTGATCCGTCGACAGGCCACTTCCCCCGGGTTCACGCTCGGCCAGGCTGATGTAAACGCCGTAGTAATCGATGAAGTCCAGGGCCTGCCGGGCTTGTTGGAGCGCAAACTGAGCCGCCTCCTTGGCAAGCCGCTGTGCTGGCTCATCCTGGAGTGCAACGCTTGCGCTCCACTGCCGCACTTCCAGATGCTCGATCAGAGACAGGTTGGCGAACAGTGGCGACTCCCCCACTCCAAGCTCCTCTAGAACGGCAAAAGGAGACTTAAGACTTGGGCAGGCAACCACATCATGACCTTCAAACAGGGATTCGATTTGCCTGGCGTCCAACACCTCTTCACTGCTGGACTCCCATTGACAGATTCTTTTCAGATCTTCCAGCCCCATGGTCATCAGCTTTACCGGGCTGATGAAAACCTGGCAACGGGGCAGATAGGCCAGACTGGTGCCATGCAAACCACGTTGCACGGCGCCCACCAAGGTGGTTTCATCCGTAAATGAATACCTCTGAAAGGTGGCATCGCTCGCCCACTGCACCCATGGCAATCCCCCATCCACAAGACTGAGCGCTTGGCGGGTGATCTGCGAGAGATCCTGGGCTCTGATGAGCGAGTTGGCAAGAGTTAGTGACATGGCATTCAGCTTGTTGGATCATCAGCCGCTGGGGAAACTCTTTAGAACCGTCGCGGCAGCAAGGCCGATGTTCTTGAAGTCATCCGTTGCCTTGGCGATCATGTCCTGGGTGTTGGCCAACACTTGGCTGTAGAGGGCCGCTTCGGTTGGATTGGCCAATGACTGGGCGATGGCGACACCAGCGGCAGTGGTGGCAATCGTGCTGATGTTCCGCAAAGCATCAGCTGCATCCTGTACAGCAATCGCGGCAGACTGGGACACGGACTGATAGGCCTTGCCCGCACCACTGGTGAGCACAACCTGTGGGCTCATCGTCGCCATCTGACTCTGGTTGATCGAGTCGATGACCTGCTGATTAACGGTGGAGGGATCCATAAGTGTTGCGGGTTCAGTGTGGGCAAGTCTTCCTGATCAAGTCGTCTGCAGCCTGCTTGGCAGCCGTTTCGGCCACCGCGCTCAGCGCAGGGGGCCTGAGGACGGTGGTGGTGGCGGTGGCGGTGGGGTGGCTCCACCCCCGTTTGACGGGTCTGTCGGTTGTGGAGCGCTGTCGGTTCCGCCGGCTTCGGCCGCTAACGTCTCCAGATCCGTCTTCACCTGTTCCGAGGTGGCCGCCGCCGCCGCCGCCTGGCTGTCGGCTTCGGCGCCGATCTCCTTCAGGGCGCTGATCGCGTCCTTGCCGCTAGCCATGGCTTTGTCCATCTCCACAGCCACCGGCGGGGGGGAGCTCGGTCCATCCAGGACATGAACCTGGGGCGGATCAGGCTTCTTAGCTGGCGGCGGCGCTGTGCCGATGGGCGTGGCTAGAATCTTGGCGCATGCTGCTGTCACCGCCGCGCTGTTGATCATGCTGGAGCTCTGCTGCCGATGCACGGCGTTGTGCATCGCCATCCCCAGCGTTTCCAGCATCACCGCATCCAACATCCCGAAGGATTGCGATGCGGATTGACCGGTGGCCAGCGTGACAACGCTGGAGACGGAATCAACAATCTGACTGTTGACCGTTCCTTCTTCAGTCATGTCGTCTCTCCTCAGGAGTGAAAAGTTTCATCAGGCCTGAGCCAGCATTAGCCACATTGGAGCTGGGTTTGGCTACACCTTGCCGGCGGATAGAACCATTCCCAAAACCTCCGCTAAGGCGGCCTGTGCCAGCACCTGCCCACGCTGTTGATTCGACGATGCGTTTTGCATCGCCAAACCCAAGCTGTTGGCCATGACCACGTAGGTCATGGACATGGCCGCCGCTGGGGCTGTGATCAAGGAATCCGCTGGGCTCATTGTTCAGCCAATACCAACCTCAACAGGTTGTTGGTGCCTCAGCCATGCTTGAGAGCTGAGGCATGGATGGCGCTGCAGACTATTGATAGATCCGCTTTGTTGCCATACCTGTGCTGGCAGTGTCCACAGACAACAGGGTGGATACAGCCTGGGTGGTGGAGGCTTGCATCGTCACATACGACTGCTGTTGATTGTTGGTGGCGTTGTGAGCCGCATTGGCGAGGGCCTGGCCTGTGGCGATATATAGGTTGCCCAGGGCCAAGGCTGGAGAATCTCCCAGCACCTTCGTGTTCGCCTGGGTGACGGAATCGGTGATCTGATCGTTGACTGCGGTGGGGAAAGCCATGGTGAATGTGGTTGGGGTGGGATGAAGATGTCGAGAGGATCAGCTGATTCGCAGAGCTGATTGCCCTAGCTCAGAATGGACTTGGTTGCTATTCCGGTGGACGCTGTGTCCAGTGAATAGAGCACGGATACACCCATCGTGGTGGCGGCCTGTGCTGTCACATACATCTGCTGTTGAGCCGATGTGGCATTGTGGGCGGCATTGGCAAGTGCCTGGGCTGTGGCTTGATAGAGGTTGCTGAGCGCAACGGCCGGTGATGTGCCGAGGACTTGTAAATTGCTCTGGGTGATTGAATCCGTGATCTGACTGTTAACGGCTGTTGGAAACGCCATTAGTTCTCCTCCATGGTGAATTTAAGATGCCAGCTTGATTAGGAATTGAGAATCGTCTTCGTCGACACGCCAGTGCTGGCCGTATCGATGGAGTACAAGGTGGAGACACCCATTGTGGTGGACGCCTGGCTGGTGACATAGCTCTGCTGCTGGTTGTTGGATGCATTATGGGCAGCATTGGCCAAGGCCTGGGCCGTGGCTTGATAGAGGTTGCCCATTGCAATTGCCGGCGCATCACCCAGCACCTTGGTGTTGGCCTGTGTGACGGAATCAGTGATCTGGTCGTTGACGGCTGTTGGGAAAGCCATGGTTTAATCCTTGCTGAGTTGTGATAGGGGATGGATGTTGCCGCCTGGTTGATGCTTAGCGCACCTGGCCAGGCACCAGGGGCGGGGTGAGAATCTTCTTCGTTGAAACACCGGTTGACGCGGTGTCAACCGAGTAGAGATTTGCCACACCCATCGTTGTTGAGGCCTGGGCTGTCACATAGCTCTGCTGTTGAGAGTTCGTGGCATTGTGGGCTGAATTGGCCAATGCCTGAGCTGTTGCTTGATAGAGATTGCCAAGGGCAATAGCTGGAGCATCGCCGAGTACCTTGGTGTTGGCCTGGGTGATCGAATCTGTAACCTGATCATTGACCGCTGTTGGAAAAGCCATTGTTTGTTTTGGTTGGTTTCCGTAACTGGCCAGGAGTGGGGGCATGGAACTGGAATCCAGAACCAGCATCAGTGCTTGGCCTTGAACACAAGTTAGCGGCAGGATGTGATCCGGCCAATTGCAAAATCAATGGCATTTCCATTGAAAAAGCTGCAAAATGCCTTGCAATCAGCTTTTTCTCGGCGCTGGCTTCATCGATTTGTCCACTTTCCCCTGCCGCGCTCGCTTGCCAATCCGCAACAACCGCTGCCAGTGCAGCATTTTGGCCCTTAACGCGAAGCGGACGAATCAACGATGCCGATGGTTTCAGCAGACAACGCGCCTCGCCCAGGCCCTTGGTTTCACACCAATGCCGGCTATGTCTAGATGCCTTCATGAACTGTGACTATTCATCCGATGGCGTTCCCTGCCCGGTTGAGCGGCGATAATCACGTGGCCGCATGCCGACGCGGCGGCGGAAGCTCCTCTCAAAGTGGCTCAGATCCGCGTAGCCAACCTCTGCTGCAATCTCCGCAATCGCCAGCTGCCGCCTCTGCCTCAGCAGTTCCTTTGCCTTGCTGATGCGGATGCATTGCTGCACATCCTTGAAGGAAGCATTCACGCTCTCACGAAACAAGAAACTGAGATGGGATGCACTCAGATGGGCCACCTGCGCCAGATCGTTCAACGAGATCGGTTCAGCGAAATGCGTCAGCAAATGCCGAATCGCTCTCCTCAGGCCATCGTGCATGGACTCCTTTGCCGCTGCGTTGAGCAATAAAAATTCTTCCAGCCAGTTTTCAAGTTGCATGGATCCCTCCGTTTCCAGATCCAATGCGCTCTCGGTTGGTTCGAGCCCGTCTCGGCCGCATCCTGCTTGAGCCAGCCAGGGGGCGTGGGCTAACAGATCAGCACCGGAAAGCTCTCCACCGTCTGACAGCAAAACAAAGGAAGCAATTAACTTTTTCATCTCATACAGGTTGCCAGGCCATGGATAGGATTGAAGCATCGGCCAAATCTCTTCCTGCAGGCGAAAAGACCCTACCGGGGTTAACTCTGAAATCAGATGGTTGACCATTGGCTGGATGTCTTTCTTCCTCTCTCGAAGGGCCGGAACGTGGATGTTGAGGATGCTGAGTTCTGCGTACAGTGTTGGCAAAAACTGTCCTCTCTTTACCAGATCCCTGAGCGAGATGTTTGATAGTGAGATAATGCGCACCTCATCAGCAGTGGACTTGCCGACCCATTGTCCGAGGTGTGAGTGGATCAGCGACTGTAAACACATCTGCTGATGACGATTTAGATGCTCGATGTTGTTGAGGCAAAGGCTTCCCGATTTGGCTTGTTCCAGATAGTTCTCCATTTTTAGGTTTGGATTCCCGCAGTCAATGTCTATAAAAGGGCCATCCTTTCTTTTGCCCGACGCGTGTAATGAAATCGCAATGCTGAGTTTCTCGGTGCCAAACTCGCCTTCAATGAGAACAGGAAGTAAGCTGCGGCTGGCTCGTTCTATCAGCTGTTCAACAGCGTGAATCTGCTTACTTGCGCCAATTAATGGATAGGCGCGACCAAGCCGCTCTTGCGACCACCTGCTGATTTCCTTGCGTTGGATTGTGTAGGCGATATACCGACTTGCAGTGGCAAGCCTTTGTTGTTCCGTCTCCCGATCGTCTCCTGCTTCAGCTGGTTTGTAGTCCAGTCGACCAATGATTCGATCGGCATACGTGATAGCCTGCTCGCTTCTACTGCTTTGACGATGAGAAAATGTCCCCGGTGTTGTTTGATACGTCGGTTCTGATGTCCACTCAGCTTTGTATACTGCTTCATCCACTGTTGACAGCCTCTTTGTGCCTTCACCCTGGCTCCTGCTGGAGCTGAGCGGCCTCTGTTGAACGCCGGTGCTGATGACCAGTTCTTCAATTTCGCAACGGATGTCTCTGATTGTTGTGGTGCCAGTAATGATGCCTAGAATCTCTTGAATGAATACCTGCTGATCGTTGCTATTGTGGTATGCCTCCTCAATTAGCCTGATGAGTTGCTCCGCTCCCTGGTGGGAATCGATAGATGGTGACTGGCTTTGCATAATGACTTGGTGATTAATCTGGATGGCCTGTAAAATTGCGCTATGCGCTTATCCCTGACCACATCTTTGTGCCTTCCTTGGGGCGACTTTACTTGCCTTCTCGCCGGCCGATGGGCCTTTTCGCGGCACACCAGTGTGTGCACTGTGTTGCTGAGATGGTTGCTTTTGGCGTTACGGATGTAGCTTAATTGAGGTGTCTGAAGATGGTGTCAGCAACTTGACTACTGATTGTCTTGTTTCTGACGGCTGAACTTCTTCTGTCGCCTTGCCAATAACATGCCAATCATGGTGGCACGGGTCTGCCCATTCTCTGCCGCCGTTAGCCCTCGGCACAATGGTCCACTAGTCCCAATGCACGATGCATGAATTCAGCTTGATGGAAGGTCTGGTCGCAACGGTGTTGGCTGTGGCTAGCGAACAGTAGGCTGAGCACTGCAGGAGCTCGAGGAGGGGGTGATCCCAAGCTCAGCTGGCAGATGAAATGTGCACAGCGGCAGGAACAGGTGTCGGGGCTGATCGGCTGCTGAGCTGCGGCTCCTGAAACGACGGCCTCAGGAACTGCGCTCGGCTCGCGGCAACCGCCTCCCGCCCGGCAATGCCAACGGCGGCTTGCGTGTGTTCTGCCTCCCCCAGGACCCTTCCCTTAACTTTTAATCCATCAATCCCTCAACACTGGCTGTTTCTTAACCCTGGCTGTTGGATTGCGGTTGTTGGCTGTTGGTTTGCGGCTGTTCACCCCCCGGCGC
>VGQX01000122.1 GCA_016882305.1 Cyanobacteria bacterium K_Offshore_surface_m2_239 | reverse complement strand
CATTTTTGATCAACATAGTCCAGTAGACTTGATTTGTCAAGACATACACTCCTTGTCTTCTTTGGCATGGCTAACGCTAATGGGCGGACCCGCATAAGCAGTGCCTCGGCGCCGTTTTTGCCGCCTGTCACATCGGCTGCAAGCTGGTGCCATGGCCATATTCCTGTCGTGGCAATCTTTTTCATAATACCCTGCCAAGTCCCTGCCGCCATATACGGATCCGCCTATAACCGTTCATCAGGATACAAAACCCTGATCCCGGGCCATGAAGCCAGCCACTAGAGACTGGATAGAGAATTAGGATATTTTCTTTTCTGAGTAATACTCAAATGCGAAATGTGCTGGGCTTCGAGGTATAAGCGAAATTTATGCGCCTTCATCGTTGGCACTCGCACAATTGTTTGCCAATGGCGTATAGCGGCAAGATTGTAACTACGACGCAAATTTAGGCTGAGATCTTACTCTGCTGGTCCTTCGACGCTGAATGGGCGGATCCGCCAAAAAAACATGATTCTGGCTCCTTTTGCTGCCAATTACGAAGTAAACCAGGCGGGACCAAGGCCGGATCTCCTGTTGTAGTAAAGGTTTACGGAATATCCTTGCGAGATCTTGTCTCCTTAAACGGGTCCGCCTATCACCGTTTACTACGATACAAAAGCCTGATCCCGAGCTCCGAGGTAGGCTCCTTGTCAAGAGAAAAAAGAACAGGGCATCTTCATTTTTGGGCTAAGATTATTCGGTAAGCCATGTCACCCCCACCCACGAAGTCTTTGCACACGCACTCTGATGGGTTTGTTGTTTGCAGATGCCAAGTTACGCACGCCACTTATATGGATATGTTAGTGCAACTGATATCCAGAATAATAGCCGAGATTTTGGGCTGCTAATCCTTCGAACTCTTTTGTGAGGGGCTCCACGGGATGGCGGTGATGGAGCGGGGGGGCTTTGGCGTGCCCACGCCGCTGGCTCAATGGGAACAGAAACGTCGACGTTTGCGTAGAAGGCTTGGCCGGCATCCGAGCGGGCATGGCCCTTCTCCGTGCACTGCGTGCGTGCCTCCAGTGGTTGGGAGTTGGCCACCAAGGTTCGCCTGGGCAAGCGTTTTGGCACCCCTCGTCGTTCTACCGGATCCTTCCAACGCTTGCCATCATCTGGCTGCAGAACGCCTGACGTGTAGCAGATGATCTTTCGGAGGCGTCTCAGGTGGATGGCATTGTTGGATTTTCTTTGTGCGATATGTCGGGATTTATTGATGACGAATGAATCCTTCTGCGTTCATGATGATATCCTATGCAATTTGTCGAAGTAAGGAGGAAGAAATATCTCACCCCTGATGGAAAGGAGCTGTAGAGCTGCGCCCTTCCAGATCTCTAAATTGTTTCTATGAACCTCTTGGCCTCACATCACCTCACCTCACTTCACCCCACTCCACCCCACCCCACCCCACCCCACCCCACCTCGCCTCAACAAAGCCTGTGTCTCGATGAATCCGAACAACCTCCACTGGTTTAAGGGCAGGCAACTTGTTCATTGATTCATGAGGCGACACAAATTTGCTGAAGGCCAATGAAATCAGACTCAAGTTCTGGCTCACCGTCCTCCAGAAGCATTTGAATGACTTTTTTAAGGTTGGCCTGAACTTCGTCTAATGTTTCTCCTTGACTGTGGGCTCCAGGGAACCCAGGAATATACCCAATAAAGAGGCCAGTGCTGGTGCACCTCTCCACAACTGCCGAAAAGCTTCTCATGGGCTTGTCCCACGATACAAGCTCTATTTTGCAACATTCCAAGAGGTTTTGGTGATCGTAGACTTTTCAGGTGTCATCATCGAGAAGTTCAGCTAATCTCTGTCTTCTAAATTCCCTTTGTAGAGGAAGATGGGTTGATGCTTGTTGTCAATCCAGCAAGCATTCGTCTCTAGAGACGTTTCAAGAGTTCCGCTTTCTTGGCGGCGAATTCTTCGGCGGTGAGGACACCCAGGTCTTTGAGCTCGCCCAGTTTGGTGAGGGCCTCCAGCACGGCATTCGGGGACGTGGCGGGCGCGGTTGGCGCGGTGGTTGCCGTTTCGACGGGCGCTGCGGGCGCTGCGGGGGGTGTTGCGGCGCCAGTGGGTGTCGCAGGCGCGGTGGGCGGCACCTCGGGCAGGCTGGAGAGGGCGATGGTGGCGCCGTCGCTGGTGGTGAAGCGCACCTCTCCGGACGTGCCGCTCTGGGAGCAACCGGAGAGCTGGAGCTCGCCGCTGTTGTGCACGGTGACACGACCGTCGCGTTCGACCGCGAGGCGCTGGGCGGTGGGGAAGAGGGCATAACGGAGGCTGTTTTGGGCGCCGGTGGCGGAAGGGGTGCCCAGCTCCGGGGGCCACCAGGCCTGCATCGGCGCCATGCTCGGCAGGGAAGCCAGGCCCGCCATCGGCGCCATGCCCGTCATCGGACCCATCCCGGCCATGGGGGCCAGGCCGCTCAGCGGGGCCATGGCGGCGGGGGTGGGCAGTCCCGGGCTCACCTGTTGCTGCTGATGGCTGCCGCCGCTGGAGCTTTGAGCCTGCTGGTGCAGCCCCCCTGCGCTGGAGCTTTGGCTCTCGGATTGGAGGCCGCCGCTGATGGCGGAGAGGCTGGTCAGGCTGACGCTGCCGCCGGGGGTGGCGAACACCACGGTGCCGCCGGGGCCCTGCTGCTGGGCCACTCCGGCGATCTGGTGTCCACCGGTGTCATAGACGCTGACCTGTCCGTTGGCATCGATCGCCAAGCGCGCGGCGGCGGGGAAGAAGGCGTAGCGCACCTCGTTCTGGGTGCCGATGGCGCTCGGTGTGCCGAGCTCCGGCGGCCACCAGGTGTCGCGGGGATCCGGGATGAAGAGGCCGGCTCCGGCACCGCCCTGGCTGGTCAGCTCAGCGGCGATCGCCTGGCAGAGCCCATCGACGCGGGCCTTGAGGGCATGGTTGAACATGTCGCCCAGCATCAACATCCCGCCAGCCATCCACTGCCCGGAGCCGGCGAATTCCGGGTGATTGAACTGTGCCATCGCCCCCCGACCCCGCACCATGGCGACCATCATCTGGAGCACAGCCTCCTGGCTGAAGCCATGGCGCAGGGCCAATGCGTTGACGACCTGGAGGCCTGCGGGGGTCAGTTGGTCCACGGATTCTCCTGTGCCCGGGGGGGCAAGCGGGCCGCCGGGGGGTGATCACACCGTACGCAGCCCCCCGCCTCGCGACTGTTCCCTCCGGAACAGGGAAGAGCCGGATCGGGGGCGGAGGGCGCCGGCCCTGGCTGGATCAGACGCCGATGCGATCGGTGCCGCTGAGGGCGGTGACCCCCTGCAGCACGGCGATCAATTCATCCTGATTGTTGCCGCTGGTGGAGGTCGTGTAGAGGTAGGCCGTGCCGGCACGCACCTGCAATTTGTCGACTCCCGGGGTGAAGTCTGTGATCAGGGCGTAATCGGCCGTGCCCAATGTGTTGTTGGTCCGGTCGTCATCGAACACCCCGCGAGCATCCCCGAGCAGGAAGACATTGGCGCCGTCCAAGCCGGTGAGGGTGTCCACCTGTTTGGCACCCATGGCTGCAGGTCTCCAGGAGCGCCTGCTTCAGCTGCGCCATCGTGGCTGTCGGCTGCGCCGCGCGCATCAGGGCCAGGGCTCCGGTCACATGGGGGGTGGCCATGGAGGTGATTCCGCCGCCCGGTGCGCCCAGATCGACCCAGGTGGAGCCGTTGGTCACGGAGGGGTCGTTGCTGGTGGCCTGGAGTTGCAGGCGCCAGTTCTTCTCGACGAACCTGACCCCGGGGCGTTTCGACAGCTCCTCCATGGCCTCTTCCGGGCTCACGTCCTCCGGCAGGTCCAGGACCTCCAGCGGGCCGGCGCCATGGGCCCGCATGGAGCGGCTGTGAATGCTCTCCCGCAGGCGCAGGCCCAGGGCGCCCTGGCGTTGGCCCGCTCCTCGGCGACAGCGAGCGGATTCCAGCTGACCAGAAGGCCGTCGAACTCGGGCTCGGCGAAACCGAGGGTGATGGAGGGGCGGAGGGGGGTCGCGAGGATGGGGCCACCATTGGCGTCGATGCCGGAGCTCCGGATTCAATTCAAGGCCTTGGTGTCCGCAGGCATCATGGAGAGCTGGCGGCAGGGGAGGGCGCAGGCCATGAAGCTGCTGGTGGTGGAGGATGACGGGATGTTGCGCACGGCCCTGCTGCGGCTGTTCGGCCAGTGGGGCTACGGCGCGGAGGGCGCCGCGACGGCGGGAGAGGCCATGGCGTGGTTGGAGCGGGAGATGTTTGATCTGGTGGTGCTGGATGTGGGCCTCCCTGACCGCGATGGTTTCGGCCTCTGCCGTCAGCTGCGGAGCCGGCCAGGCCATCAGCCGTTGGTGATGATGCTCACCGCGCGCGATGGGCGGCGGGAGAAGGTGCGGGGCCTGGAGGGCGGGGCCGATGACGACGTCGTCAAGCCCTTTGATCCGGAGGTGCTGCGGGCCCGGCTGCGCTCGCTCCTGAGACGCGCCCATCTGCCCCTGCGGCAGGAGCTGGCCTGGGGACCCCTGCGGCTTGCCGCCGGGCAGACAACGCTGCGGGTGGACGGGGCGACCGTGGAGCTCACCCGCAAGGAGGCTCTGTTGCTGGAGCTGTTGCTGCGGGCGGGAGGAGAGAGCCTGAGCAAGGGGGAATTGCTGCATGGCTGCGGGGACGGCCGCCGCGAGGTGGGGGACGATGCTCTGCGCGCCCACATGCGCAACCTCCGCCAGAAGCTCACCCTTGCCGGCTGTGATCCCAACCTGATCGAAACGGTCCATGGCATTGGCTACAGGCTCCATCCCGCCGCTGCCTCCTGATCCCGCCCGCTTGCGGCGTCGGCTGGCGCTGCAGGGGGGCGGGTTTGCCCTGCTCCTCTTGCTGGCCTTCTCCGGCTCCCTCCACTGGGGCATCACGCAGCAGCGGGCGGAGGATCAGCGGGCGGAACTCGACCAGCTGGCGGCCAGCGCTGCGGCGCAACTCCCCCTGATCGCCCACGAGACGCGCGAGGCGGAGGGCCGCGCCAAGTTTCGACCCGGAGCGCGGCCGGTCGCCATCGCCGGGTTGGAGCGGCAACGGGTGCAATGGTTTGACGCCGAGGGCCGACTGCTCAGCGAGCAGGGCACCCTGCCGGTGCCTCCCCTGCCGCCGGGCCTGCTTCCCGGACCCGCAGCGCCCCATTGGCAGCGCTGGCCCGCCTGGAGCAGGCCGGGCTGGAGGACAGCGCGGGGGGGGAGGACCAGGAGGCGTTTGATCTGCTGGAGCTGTTGGAGGATCTGATCCGCTGCTGCGCCCCCCGGGCGGCCGAGAGCGCGGTGACGTTGCGGCTCAGCCCCGACCCCGCCGCCCACCGCCTGCCCGTGCGGGGGCACAGCGCCCAGCTGCTGCGGCTGTTCACCAACCTGCTGCTCAACGCGATCCGCCACAGCCCACCGGACGGCACGGTGGCGGTGGAGGCCCGTGTGGCGGGTCGGCAGGTGCGGGTCGTGGTGGCGGATGAGGGGCCGGGCATCCCGCCCCGGGCGCGGGAGCGGGTGTTCGAGCGCTTCTGGAGCGGCTCCGATCGCGGCGGCCAGAGCGGGCTGGGGTTGGCGATCGCCCAAGCCATCGCCCGCCGCCATGGCGGCAGGCTGCACATCGGTGAGAACGGCGACAGGGGAGGCTGTGTGCTGCTCGTGGACCTGCCCATCGCCACCGCGAAAACAGGCCGTTCCTCATGACTTCTTCACAAGATCCGCCACAAGCTGTCACCCCATGAGCGCATTGCAACCCTCCCTGGCGGCCTTTGGCGCCAGCTTCACCGCCATCACCCTGGCGGAACTGGGCGACAAGACCTTTTTCATGGCCTTGATCCTGGCGGCGCGCCACCGGGCGCGCTGGGTGTTCCTCGGAGCTTTCGGGGCCCTCACCGCCGTCACCCTGCTCTCCCTGGGCTTGGGCTACGGCCTGCGGGAGCTGCTCCCCCCCGCCGTCGTGCCCTGGCTGGCGGCGGTGCTGTTCCTCGGCTTCGGGGTGAAGCTCCTTCTGGAGGCCCGGAGCATGGGAGCCCATGAAGCGGAAGAGGAGGAACAGGAGGCGGAGAAGGCCGTGGAGGAAGCGGAGCGCGGCGGGAGGATCCGCGACGCCGGGGCGGTGATCCAGGAATCCTTTGTTCTGGTGTTTCTGGCCGAGTTGGGCGATCGCACCCAATTCACCACCATTTTTCTCGCCACCGCGCCGGCGTTCACCTTCGCCGGCCTGCTTGCGGGCACCCTGCTGGGCCATGCCCTCGTCACCTGGCTGGCGGTGGGGGCGGGGAAATGGATCGGCGGACGCCTCAGCGAGCGGGTTCTTTACAACATCAGCGGCGGCCTGTTTCTGGCCTTCGGCTTGTTTTCCCTCCGCCAGGCGCTGGGATGAGGACGGAGGGAGGCGGAGGGAGCGGCGGCCATGATGGCGCCAACCGCCGCAGCGGACGTGACAAGGGAGAACAGTCGGGTCGGGTCTGTCGGGAGGGGATGAGCCCATGGGACACCACCACGAACACGGCACGGGTGAGGGCAGCCGAGCCGGCGGCGCCTTTCGCTGGAGCATCGCCCTCAACAGCGGCCTCACGGCGCTGCAGCTCAGCATCGGCTTCGGGTTCGGCTCCCTCGCCCTGATCGGCGATGCGTTGCACAACCTCGGAGATGTGGTGGGGCTGGCGCTGGGGTGGGGGGCGGAGCGGCTCAGTCGCCGGCCGCCGACGGGGCGCTTCACCTACGGCTACGGCCGGGGCACCCAGATGGCCTCCCTGATCAACGGGGTGTTGATCTTCGCCGCCGGGGTGGTTGTGGTGGTGGAGGCGATTCAGCGGTTGTTCGCGCCGGTGCCGCTGCTCGCCGTGCCGGTGGCCTGGGCTGCGGCGGCGGGCATCGTGATCAATCTGGTGTCGGCGCGCCTGTTCGGGCATGACCATCACCACGACCTCAACCAGCGGGCGGCGGTGCTGCACCTGCTCACGGATGCGGCGGTGTCGGTGGCGGTGCTGGTGAGTGCCCTGGTGGTGGGGGCGACCGGTTGGGTGTGGCTGGATGCCGTCACGGCCATCGGCGTTGGTTTGGCGGTGATCGGCAGTGCCTGGGGCTTGCTGCGGGAGGCGATCGCCATGAACCTCGACGCCGCCCCGCGCCATGTCGACCTGGTGCGGGTGGAGCAGGCCCTGGCCACCCTGCCTGGCGTGCGGGCGGTGGAGGAGCTGCATGTGTGGGGACTGAGCACCTCGCGCACGGCTCTCACCGCCCACCTCCGCCTGGCGGCGCCTGCGGACTCCGAGGAGGTGGGCGGGACGGAGGCGCTCCTGGCGATGGCCCGGCAGCGGTTGGAGGTCCTGGGCATTCGCAAGAGCACCTTGCAGCTGGAGCGCGATGGCCCGGGCGCGGCGAGCGGGCGGCCTGAGCTCGGCCTTTAACGCGCAGCGGGTTCAGCCAGCCCCACCCCCAGCGCCAGCGCAACGGTCGTCACAGCCAGTGGAGGGGATAGGGCATGGCGCCGGGCACCCAGCGGCTGAAGGCCCAGGCCAGCAGCACGAGGAGAAGGGAGCCGCTGAGCACGGGGAAGAGCAGGAATGGCCAGCGCACCCCGAGAAACACCGCCAGGAAGGCCAGCCCGCCAGCGGGGGGATGCAGGCAGCGGAAGCCTTGGCCGAGGAGAATCGTGAGGGCCACCGCCAGGGCCAACACCAGTGGCCCCCGGCCCAGCTGGGAGGCCAGCCCCACGCCGATGACGCCGCCGAGCAGGTTGCCGAGCACCACGTTGCGGGGTTGGGCCAGGGGGCTGCGGGGATAGCCGAACAGCAGCACGGAGGAGGCGCCCAGCGGCGCGGCGATCAACAGCTGGCCGGTCCAGACCGTGATCAAGGCCAGGAGCCCCACCGCCGCCAGGCCGCCGAGGGAGGTGACGCCGATCTGGGAGCGGGAGAAGCGCGGTTGCACCCGCCGCCCCCGGCGTCGCTCGCGGCGTTGGAGGACGGCGGCGCGTCGGAGCAGCCGCCGGGCGGGTTTCGGCGAGCGGACGGGCCGGCGGCTCATGACACCCACCCCAGCCCAGGGCGACCGGAGGACCAGCCGGGGTGGTCAGTCGCGGCTGCAGCGGCCTGTCCCGCCTTTCCACTTGGAGCACTTCTGTTGGCGGCATCCCTTCTTCTTCGGATGCCGAGGCGAGGGGGCTGCGGGCAAACCACCGAGGCAGGCGGCGGGAGTGGTGGCCATGGGTGCTGGCGAGAGAGAGGCAACAACGCTACGAAGCGTGGATGGGGAGAGGAGGGGGCGACGATGTGGTGGACGGGCCTATGAACAGGCCTATGGACCTTGGTCGCGGCCCATCCTCTCGCGTGCGGCCCAACGGTGCTGTGCTGTGGGGAGCGGTTCCCGTCCGCTGCGGCCTCCTGGCCTGGCGGAACGGGCGGCGCTTCGGGCGGCAAGCTGGGCCGAGGCCGGCGCAGCTCTCATGACCCTTCTCTCGCGCTGGATTCGGCCGCCCGCCCCCTGGGCGGATCGACAGCGGCGACGCCGTCGGTCGCCGCTCCTGCGGCTCCTGGACCATTCCTTTCGCTTGCGCCTGCTGCTGGCCTCCCTGGCGGCCCTGGTGGCCCTCGGCGGCGTCAACCGCTACGAGCTCTGCCGCGATCGCGCCTTCGCGCCGGGGTGCCTGTGGCAGGACGCCGGCGGGGTGGTGGAGGTGGCCAATCTGGAGGCCTTCAGCATCCTGACGGCGGCGTTTCTCTATGTCTTGGAGGGGGCCAAACGGCGACAGCGGGACCACCTGGAGGCCCATCAAGTGCTGCTCGCCTGCCGGGAGGCCGGGGTGCGCTACGCGCCCGCCCGCAACGATGCCCTGGAGCTGCTCTGCGCCGCTGGTCTGGAGTTCAACGGTTGGGATCTGAGCGGCCTGGACCTCGATCAGATTCAGGTGGCCGGCGCCCAGTGGCATGGGGTGTCGCTGGCGGGCAGCACGCTGCGTGGGGCCGACCTGCGCCGGGCGGATCTGGGGGCGGCCGATCTGCGGGGATGCGAC
>VGQX01000121.1 GCA_016882305.1 Cyanobacteria bacterium K_Offshore_surface_m2_239 | reverse complement strand
ATCGCCATCAGGTGATTGACATTCCCAAGATCAAGCCGTTTGTGATTGAGCATCAGCTGCACCGGTTGATCTGCTCGCACTGCCACACGAGCACCCGCGCCGAATTGCCAGCGGGAGTGGAGAGCGGCGGCTTTGGCCCTCAGCTCAGCGCCTTGGTGGGGCTTTTGGGCGGTGTCTACCACCTCAGCCATCGCAAGGTGCAACGTCTGCTGGATCAGTTTCTTGGCGTTGAGCTCAGCACTGGTGCCATCAACGCCATCCGCTGCCGCGTCAGCGAAAGCCTGGCGACGCTGGTGGAGGAGGCTGCGGCGGCGATCCGCAAGGAAACGGTGGCGCACATGGATGAAACCGGTGGACCGATCGGCAACGCGGACGGCAACAATCCCGAGCGGAAGCGGGGCTGGTTGTGGGTGCTGGTCACCCCTGCGCTGGCGGTGTTTCATTTGGCCCTGAGCCGCTCAGCCGAGGTGGCCAGAGACGTTTTGGGTGGGGCCTTTGAGGGGATCCTGGTCACGGATCGCTATGGCGCCTACAACTGGCTGCCCCTGAACCGCCGCCAGATTTGCTGGGCCCATATCAAGCGAGATTTCACCGCCATCGCGGAACGCACCGGAGTCAACAAAGAGATGGGCCGGCGGCTGTTGGAGCTGGAACGGCAGATGTTTGAGCAGTGGCATCACTGGCGAGAGGGCAAAATCAGCCGTCAAGACTTGAAGATTTGCATGCAACCCATTCGCCAAGCCATTGCCAAAACTTTGCAGGAGGTGAGTGATTTGGGATTCAGCAAGCGGGAGAAAACGCCATGGGCATCGACCGTGCGCACCTGTCGCAAAATCCTGAAGGTGGAGCCGGCCCTCTGGACCTTCCTGGATCATCCTGATGTGGAACCCACGAACAACGCCGCAGAACGGGCGCTCAGACCAGCGGTGATCCACCGCAAGCTGAGCTATGGAGTTCAATCTCAAAGGGGTGCGCTCTGTCAAGGTCGACTTCTAACGGTGACGACGACCCTCAAACAGCAGGGACGAGACGCGATGGCGTTTCTGGTGGAGGCATGGGAAGCCCACAAGAATGGTCTGCCCGCACCCAGCCTGCTCCCCCAGCGCGACTGAGCTCGCCAAGCGTTCAAAGCGGTAGCCCGTGGGGGGCGGGTAACGTCCGCTTGGTCATGGATCCGTGGGTGGCTTGGGGTGCTCAGAGAGGCTGATACCCCCCTGAACGCTTACGCCAAACTCGAAGTTTGGCTGGAGGACTATGCTCCCGACCACATCAATGATCCTCTTGTCGGTACTGCGCCTGCTGAGATCTTCGAGGCTCTCGAAGCCATCCGTGGCGGTGAAGCTGCACCGGTGAAGACCGAGGCCCTCAAGCGACAGGAACTCCGCGCCTTGGTCGGGCCGATCGATGGACTTCCGCGCGGCGCGGGCACCAGCCGCTTCGAAGCGGAACAGCTGGATCTGGCAGCCAGACCAGCCTGGTTCCGGCAGCGCGTGAACCGGGTGTTGAAGGTGCACCAGCTGCGGGAAGTGATGGCCCTGCTGGGGTTCACCCGCCTGGAGCCGGTGGTGAGCCAGATCGATGGGGATCCCCTCGATCTGGGGGTGAAGCGAGCCAAGATCGATGTGAAGGAAGAAACCTGGCTACCGGCCGCGGATCTACGCCTTCGATGACCTTGGCTACGTCATCCTTCTCTATACCGGAGGCAGCGGTTCAGAGGGCTCCCTCGGTGGCCTGGTGAGCCTGGCGGATCGCATCGACGATCTTCTGGCGATGGCGCTCGAGCGAGCCGCCCTTTGCTCCAACGACCCGTTCTGCGCCAGCCATGACCCCAACAGCCCCCTGGAGAAACGTTACGCCCATGGAGCCGCCTGTCATGGCTGCCTGCTGATTGCCGAAACCAGCTGTGAACGCCGCCGTCTTCACGGATGCGCCCTGATGGCAGAGGCCTTCCCCAATCTGAGCATCGCTGAGCTGGAAACCCTACTGGCGGCGCTGGATCCCCACCGCGACGACTCCCACTGCGGCGATCCCGGTGCTCTCGCCGCCGACCTGGCTGATCCTCCAGCCTTCCTGGCCCGAATCGGTCTGGCGACGGGCCCCGGTTCCCTGGGTGCCTGGCTGGAGCAGTGGCGTGCTTCAGGCGGCGGCAAGGAGGCCCTGCTCCTGTCCATTGAGGCCCTCTTGGATCAGCGTCGCAGTGACGCAGCGGCGCGGCGGAGGACGTCTGGGAACAATTGCGACCGCCTGATCCAGCAGAGCCTCCTGCGCGGGGTCGGCTGACATCCGCGGACAACGCGGAGACCGGAGGACACGCAGGCGCCGGCTCACGCCTGGAGGGGCTGGGACAGCGTCTTGCCTTGAAAATCTCGCAGCTGCTGCTGGATTTTCAAGGCAGGTTCTAGGATGATCCCATGCTCCCCCGCCCTGGACTCCTTGCCGCCGTACAAGCCGCGCTGGGTCGCGCCCCGGTCGTGGCCCTCCTCGGTCCGCGCCAGTGCGGCAAAACCACCCTGGCGCGCCAGTTCGTTTCCACCACCAGCGCCAACTACTTCGACCTGGAGGATCCGATCAGCCTGGCTCGGCTGGAGGAGCCGCTGACAGCCCTGGGCGATTTGCGCGGCACGGTGGTGATCGACGAGGTGCAACGGCGACCAGAGCTTTTTCCCCTCCTGCGCGTCTTGGCCGACCGACCCGAGGCGCCAACCCGGTTCCTCATCCTCGGCTCCGCCTCGCCAACCCTGTTGCGCCAATCCTCGGAATCGTTGGCGGGGCGACTGGAAATGGTGCCGATGGCGGGCTTCACCCTCTCAGAAGTCGGGAGGGAGTCGTCCCCCGAACTCTGGCTGAGGGGAGGCTTTCCCCGTTCCTTTCTCGCTGGAAGCGACAGTGACAGCCTCATCTGGCGCCGTGACTTCATCCGCACGCTCCTGGAGAGCGATCTTCCCCAGCTGGGACTCCGGGTGCCAGCCGACACCCTGCGGCGCTTCTGGGCCATGCTCGCCCATTTCCATGGTCAGATTTGGAACGGAGCCGAACTGGGTCGCTCGCTCGGGGTGAGTCAAAGCACCTGCCGCCGCTATCTGGATCTTCTGGAGGGGGTGTTCATGGTGCGGCTACTGCAGCCATGGCACGCCAATCTGCTCAAGCGACAGGTGAAGTCGCCCAAGATCTATTTCAGGGACAGCGGTCTGCTTCACCAACTCCTGCAGATTGTCGACAGGGACGCTCTCCTCTGCCATCCCCGGCTCGGGGCCTCCTGGGAAGGGTTTGTCTTGGAGCAGATCCTGACGGCCTGGCAACCGGATGGCGCCTGGTTTTGGGCCACCCATGGGGGCGCTGAGCTGGATCTGCTGTTGAGCCATGGTGGACGCCGCATCGGTGTGGAGATCAAGCGGGCTGATGCCCCCCGGCTCACCGCCTCCATGCGCCAAGCCCTGGTGGATCTGGAGCTGGATCAGTTGCTTGTGATCACGCCGGGATTGCGCGGTTACCCCCTGAACGACCGCACGCGGGTGATGTCTCTGAGCGAGGCCTTGGAACGCGGGGGTGAAGGCCTGACGGGTTGAGGCCGTCAGCACCTTCTCTCCGGCCCCGCGTCGCCAGCCGAGCCGGGAGGTCCTTCAAGGATGGAGCGGAAAGCATCGTCTGCGGTCGATCGATGGCGGGGAAAGCGCAGAAGAAAGTCGTCGCGGCGGTGGAAATCGGCGACCGTGCCGCCATGGGACAACGCCCAGTAGCTCAGGGCGCCCGCTGGCTGCTCCAGCACGGCAGTGACGCCCAGCCGGAGCGGCTGGCGACGGCAGGCCAACGCCAGCTCGCGCGGCAGCGACAGGTCGACGGCGAGCGCGAGCCGGCCGTCCCCGCGCGCCACCGTGAAGGGCAGCGCCTCGCGCTCCAGCTCGGGCCGCAGCCCCTCGCGGTAGCCCGACAAGCGATAGAGATTCCAGTCACCGCTCGGCGCCAGGTTGACCTCCCAGTAGGGCTCCATCCCCTCCGCCGCGAGGAAGAGTTCAAAGCAGGTGTGCTCCCAGAGACCATCGCGGCGGGTGGGCCCCTCCGGCGAGGGGGCCGGCAACAGGACGGACTCCACCTCCCCGCGCAGGTCGTAGACCACCCGCAGAGCCTCCCCTTGCCGCACCACCTGGCCCCCGAGGGCGAGCCCCAGCCGCGAGGCCTGCGCGCCGAAAGGCCGGAGGACGAACGGGTGCACCTGTTCCGGGGCGAGGGGGGATCCGTCAGCGCTCACCACGGTCATCGCCCCTCCCGCAGCCGGGCCAGCAGCCCGCGAATCTCCGCCTCCCGCGCCTCGATGCTGGCGGTGAGGTGGAACTGCACCAGGGCGCGATCAAGGTTGTGGCCGGGGCGGGCGGTGTGGAAGTAGACGTTGCCGGCGAGATGGTCGCTGAAGAAGCGCAGGCCCAGCTCGAAGCTGAGCAGGCGGATGGCATCGAAGAGATGATCGTGCTCGGCGGGGGTGAGGAAGAAGCCCGCCGCAGCGCCATACCCCTCCAGCAGGGCGGCGCAGAGATCGAGATCGAAGACCACCGCCTCCGGGGTGAGGGTTTCCTCGCCGAGGGGATTGCAGGCGGAGCGCAGGCCATCGCCGATGTCGTAATGCACCAGGCCGGGTTTGACGGTGTCGAGATCGATCAAAGCGACGGCCTGGCCGGTGTCGGCATCGAGAAGAACGTTGTTGACTTTGGGATCGCCGTGGATCGGGCGCAGGGGCAGCGCCCCCGCCGCCTTGGCCCGTTCGAGCACGCCAGCCAGGGCCTCGCGCCGGGCCACGAAGTGATGGGCCCAGGCCTCCCGCTCGGGGTCGGCGCCCGGCCGGCTCTCCGCCGTGGCGGTGGCGGTGGCGGTGGCGGCCTGCTGCCGGCAAAGCGCGTGATAAGCGGCCAGATAGCCGGGGGTGATGTGGAAGCCCTCCAGGGTGTCGGCGAGTTGGTCGCAGGGCAGGTCGTGGAGCAGGGCGTGGAAGCGGCCCAGTCCATAGCCCACCTCCCGCGCCTGGCCTGGCGTCTCCAGCTGATCGAGGGAGGTGGCGCGGGGCACATGGCTGATGGCCCGCCAGAACTCCCCCTCCGTCTCCAGCCAGGCCTCGCCGTTGGTGGCGGTGAGCACCCGCGGAAACACCCAACGCCGCTCCCTTCGCCCCGCCGCCTCCCGCCGCAGCCGCTCCTCCACGTGGCGTCCGACGACGAGCAGGTTGGCCATCACCCGCCGGGGCTCGGGGAACACCGCCGTGTTGAGGCGTTGCAACACAAACGTCTCCCCCTCAGCGCCATCGACGCGATAGGTGGCGTTGATGTTGCCGTTGCCGAGGGGGCGGACGGAGTGCACGGCGCGGCCACCGGCGAAGGCGGCGGCGATGGACAGCAGGCGGGGGTCTGGGTCGGCCATGGTCAGGCGTCCCGCGCGGGGTCGTAGGCGCCGCGCACGCCGCGGCCGTTCCAGGGGGTGAGGCGGACCATCAAGAGGAAGGCGGGCAGGGCGGAGGCTGCGGTGAGGAGGAAGAACCAGCTCCAGCCCACCCCCTCCGCCACAAAGCCCGCCTGGCCGGAGAGGATCGAGCGGCTGAGGGCATAGACGCCGGAGAGGAGGGCATATTGCGTGGCGGAGAAGCGCGGATTGCAGAGGCTCATCAGCAGGGCCACAAAGGCGGCGCCCACCATGCCGCCGCCGAAGTTTTCCAACCCCACCGCCGCCAGCAGGGCCGGCATCCCCCCCCGAAAGGTGGCCAGCGCCCAATAGGAGAGGTTGCCCAGGGCGCCCACCACCGCGAACAGCCACAACGACCGGTTCAAGCCCAGGCGACCGAACAACAGCCCCCCCGTCACGGTGCCGACGATCGTGGCCACGATCCCCCAGCCCGCCAGCACCGACCCCACCGTTTCCGGCGCGAAGCCCCGCTGAATCAAGAAGGGCACCGCCATCACGTTGAGCAGGCCATCGGGCCAGCGGTAGAGAAGGATCAGGGCCAGGAGCATGGCGGCTCGGGGCCCGCCGGTGCGGGCGAGGAACTCCCGCGCCGGACCGACCACGGCCTGGCTGAGGCTGGTCACCTGCTGGGTCAGGGGCGCCAGGCGGGGGGCGGCGAGGCTGAAGGGCAGCACGAGGGCCATCAAGCCGGCGGAGGCGACGAAGGCCAGGGGCCAGCCGCGCTGGCCGGCCAGGATGAAGCCCCCCGCGCCGATGGCGAGCATGGCAGCGCGATAGCCGAGGTTGGCGGCGGCGGCGCCGCCCCCCCGCTCCTCTTGGGGCAGCAGGTCGGTGCGGTAGGCATCCACCAGGATGTCCTGGGTGGCGCTCACCACCGCCAGCACCAGGGCCATGGCGCCGACGGCCGCCAGGCTGGCGGCGGAGGTGGCGCTCGGCCGCAGCAGGGCCATGGCGCCGATCACCACCACCAGGGCCAGCTGCACCACCAGCAGCCAGCCCCGCCGCCGATCCGGCCAGGGCAGGGGCCAGCGATCGAGGGCTGGCGCCCAGAGCATTTTCAAGGTGTAGGGGAGTTCGGCGTAGGCCAGCAGGCCGATCAAGCCCACGGGCACGCCGCTGGCCGTGAGCCAGCCCTGCAGGAGCTTGGTGCCCACCATGTAGGGGATGCCGCTGGCCCAGCCCTCGGCCCCCACCGCCAGCAGGCGCCGCCAAGAGGAGGCCGGGGGGGCGCTGTCGGGCATGCGGGGGGGTGGGGGGCGTCGCGGGCCATCCTGCGCCGCGCGGCCCGGCCCGTCAACGGACGGCGCCCGTTTGCCTCAGGATGGGGTGCCCTCGTTCCGCCGCCGTGTCCTTCCTGCGTTCCAAGCTGCTGCCGGCGGCGATCGTGCTGCTCTTTGCCGTGGCGCTGCTGGCGGTGAGCGCGCGGATCTGGTTGCCGGGCGACATGGCCGCTCCGGCGCCTCTCTCCTGAGGGGAAAGATGCGGCGGGGTGGCGCCTACGATCGGAGCCCGGAGCGCGGCCTTGATGCCGGAGGAACCCCAGCCCTTCTTTGAACCCTTCCCGGAAACGCAGGACCAGCTGGCCCTCGATCCGGACGTGTTGGCGCGGGAACTGGCCGCCGAACTGCTGGGTGATCCTCTCGATGAGATCGACCCGGCGGAGCCCACGGCGGCGGATGTGGCCCGGGAGTGCGATGGGGGCCTCGACTGGCTGCGGGGCGGCCGGGAAATGCGCATGCAGGGGCTGCGGGTGTTCTGTGAACATCGCGATCCGCGGGCGGTGCCCCTGCTCCTGCCCCTGCTGGCGGAGGGTTGTCCGATCCTGCGCATGAGCGCCGTTTATGCCCTGGGCCGCAATCCCCACCCGATGGCGGTGGAGCCCCTGCTGGGCCTGCTGGCCAGCGATGACAACGGCTATGTGCGCAAGGCCGTGGCCTGGAGCCTGAGCAACTATCCCGACGCCCCGGTGCTCAATCCCCTGATCCGGGCGCTGCAACTGGATGTGGCGGCGGTGCGGCTCTGGGCGGCCAGCTCCCTGGCGGATGCCAGCGCCGCCGCGCCCGCGAAGGCGGATCCCGCCGCGGCGCAGCTGCTGCAAACCCTGCGGATCGACAGCGAGCCGGCGGTGCGCAGCAACAGCGCCTGGTCGCTCGGGCGCCTCTACCCCGATCTGGTGGAGCCCCGCCAGCGGGAGGTGGTGGAGGCGCTGCTGCACAGCCTGCTTCTGGACGAGGACTCGGCGGTGCGGGATGAGGCGCGCATGGCGCTGGAGCAGCTGGAGCGGCCGGAGGTGTTGGAGCGCCTGCAGACGCTGGTGGAGGAAGGGCTGATCAGCTGATCCGGCGACCCGCGCCCAGCGACCGGCAAACGCGGCTAACATCCGCAAACACGACTTCGCCTGAACCGGGATGGGCCAACACACCATCCGCTTCCGCATCCGCCCCGACGGCCGCGTGGAAGAAGTGGTCGAAGGCGTGGTGGGAGAGGCCTGTCTGGCGCTCAGCGAGCGCATCGAAGCTCAACTGGGCTCCGTTCAGACCCGCCAATCGACCGCCGCCGCCTTCCAAACCGCCGCTGTGAACGCCTCCCAATCCCTTCACCACCCCGCCGCCTGACGTCGGCGTTTGCCCTCCCCCTCCGACCATGTCGCACTTCAGCACCGTGAAGACCGAACTGCGCGATCGCGGTTCCCTGCTCCAGGCGCTCATCGATCTCGGCCACACCCCCAGTGAAGAGGCGCAACCGGTGCGTGGTTACCGTGGTCAGACCATGGCCTGCGATGTAACCCTCACCTGTCCCGAAGGCGGCGACATCGGCTTCACCCGCAACGCCGACACGGGCTGCTACGAGCTGGTGACCGATCTTGATCTCTGGCGCCAACCCGTTCCTGTGGAACGGTTTCTCTCCCTCCTCACCCAGCGCTATGCGCTGCGCACGATCCTGGCCGCCAGTGCAGCGGAAGGGTTTCAGGTGAATGAGCAGAGCAACCTGCAGGATGGCTCCATCGAGCTGGTGGTGAGCCGCTGGGCGTGATGGCGTTGGACGGCGCGGTGGATCCGGGGCTGGCCTTCCGCGTGAATGCGGACGAGGAACCGATGCGCACCGGTCGCGAGCCCCTTCTCGGGGGGGCGTTGCGGCAACAGGCGGTGTGGGTGGATGAGGCGGTCTGCATCGGCTGCCGCTACTGCGCCCATGTGGCCTCCAACACGTTTGTGGTGGAGGCGGAGTGGGGCCGTTCTCGGGTGTTGCGGCAGGACGGCGACAGCACGGCCCGGATCCAGGAGGCGATCGACACCTGTCCGGTGGATTGCATCCACTGGGTGCCCTATGAACAGCTCCCGAAGCTGCAGCGCCAGCGGGAGAGCCAGGAGCTGCTCCCCTTGGGACATCCCACGGCGGTGCGCGTGAAGCGGATCCTGCCCCGCCCCCGCTGAATGCTTCCCACCCGTCGCTTCGGCCGCACCGAGCTGGCCATGCCCGTTCTCTCCCTGGGTGGCATGCGCTACCAGCAGAGCTGGAGCGA
Source organism: Cyanobacteria bacterium K_Offshore_surface_m2_239 (assembly GCA_016882305.1). GTDB lineage: Bacteria > Cyanobacteriota > Cyanobacteriia > PCC-6307 > Cyanobiaceae > Cyanobium. The sequence goes on along the minus strand of VGQX01000121.1, from coordinate 272 downwards.
TCTGCCAGCGGAGGAGCTCACGGTCGAGAGCCAGGCGCATCTGCGGGGGGTGTTGGAGGCGGCGGTTTCGGCGGGTTTTCACCACATCGAAACCGCCCGGGGCTATGGCACCTCCGAGCGCCAATTGGGCGTGGTGCTGCCGCAAGTGCCGGATCCGCAGCGGATCCTGCAAACCAAGGTGGCCCCTGAGGCCGACCCCGACCGCTTCGAGGCGCAGCTGGCCCTGAGCTTCGAGCGGTTGGCCGCGCAGCGAGTGGATCTGCTGGGGATCC
>VGQX01000120.1 GCA_016882305.1 Cyanobacteria bacterium K_Offshore_surface_m2_239 | reverse complement strand
TCAAGGGTTTACTAGATCGTCTGCTCATCGCTGGTATTGGTTGCGAACCGATGCCGGAGAGGCGGCTCAGATCTGCGGAGCTTTGTTGCTGATCAGGAAGCTTGTTGAAGGGTATGATCATCAAGTTGGTGCCTACGAGTCCGCAGAAAGATCACATTACGCATTTTACATTGCAATTGTCATCGGTGATCACGAGAGAAAGATAAGTCGACTGGCTGAGAAGCATAACCAATCTATCCGTGACGGGTGTCCGACTAAGGAGTTAATCTTAATTGATGCCAGGCCAAGAGCGTCAGCCAGCAACCGTTGAATCATTGCAGTCTATTTATATGTCGCCTTGGTCGAAAGTGACCAGCTGCATGGCAACCCAACATCAAGATGCAGCGGGCGGAAGCAGAGATTCCCTATGTGTCCGAATAACGCCTCCCCGCTTCTGATCTTGAGCGTTGGGCAAATCAAAAGGCCCGCGTCAGCCCCTCAGGAGGAAGGCCAGAGCAGCTCCTGTAAATTGGCTTGAGGCCGCCTTGGCATCTAGCTCGTGAGCTCCATCTTCATTAGTTACAGCAGCCACGACAACGGCTGGGCCGAGCGCATCCGCGATTGGCTGAAGGATGAGCAGAAGCAACGGCCTCAGGAGCAGCGTTTCCGATCGTTGTTTCTCGACTTTGATCCCGATGACGGCATCAAGGCCGGCGAGCGCTGGCGGGATCAGCTTTATGAGCACCTGCAGCTCTGCGCGGCGGTGATCGTGATCTGCAGCGAGGCCTATGGCCAATCGCAATGGTGCCTGGCGGAGTTGGGGGTGGCGATGGCGTCGGGCAAGTTGGTGCTTCCGGTGCGCATCGCCGCCGGCAGCCCCCTGCCGAAGCTGCTGAGCGAAACCCAGGCCACGGCGCTGGCGGTGATTGATCTGGAGCAGGGAGCCGAGACCGGCTGGCAGCGCCTCCTGAAGGGCCTGGAGCCGCTGAGCTGGCAGAGCCGCCTGCCCTGGCCGCCGCCGGGGGAGCCTGGGGCCTCGCCGTTTCCGGGGCTTGAGCGCTTTGAGCGGCGCCGTGCGGCGGTGTTCTTTGGGCAGGACCGTGTGCTCCGCAGCCTGCGAGAAACGATCAATCAGTTGCCCCAGCGCCAGTCGCGGCTGCTGCTGATCCTGGGCGCCTCGGGGTGCGGAAAGTCGTCGCTGCTGCGGGCTGGGCTGCTGCCCTGGCTGGAGGAGGCCGACAAGGGCCGCTGGATCGTGCTTGAGCCGTTCCGGCCGGAGGAGGATCCGGCGCCAGCCCTGGCGGCGGCGCTGCAACAGGCCCACCGCGCTCTTTCGGTGCCGCTCCCCGCTGAGGACGCCACCACGGCGGCGGCTCTGCACCATCAGCTGCGCCAGTTGCGCTTGCAGAGCGCTCAGCAGGATGCCCGGGTGGTGATCCCCATCGACCAGTTCGAGGAGGTGCTCGGCCGGGGTGATGCGCGCAACCCGTCAGTGGCCGCCGCCGCCGATGCCTTCCTGGCTGTTTTGGCGCAGGTGCTGGCGATGAAGAACAGCCAGGTGCTGATCATCGCCACCCTGCGCTCTGATTTCTTTGGGCAATTCCAGCTTCATCCCAGTGGCCTGCACGGCTGGGCTGGTGATCCGATCGCCCTTGGGCCGATGGATCCCTCGGGCTTCCGCCAGGTGATCGAAGGCCCGGCCCATCGGGTGGGGTTGCGGCTGGAGCCCGGGCTGAGCGATGCCTTGGTGGCTGACACCGAAACCGGAGATGCCCTGCCCCTGCTGGCCTTCACCCTGGAGGAACTGTGGAAGCAGCGCGTGGCTGGTGCGGGGCTCACGCTGGAGCAGTACGAAACCTTTGGCCGCCTCCAAGGTGCCGTGCAGCGCAAGGCCGATGCGGTGCTCACACAGAGCCTGCCCGCCCCGACGGCCGAGGAGATCGCGGCACTGCAGCAAGCGTTCGTGGTGCACCTGATCCGCCTCACGACCGACGGCCAGGCGGCGAAACAACCGGCCCGGCGCTCCCTATTGCCGCCAGCCAGCCTGCGGCTGGTGGACCTGTTCGTGGAGGCACGGCTGCTGGTGAGTGGTGTCGGCGAGGCAGGTGATCAGGTGGAGATCGCCCACGAGGCGCTGCTGCGCACCTGGCCCACTCTGGTGGGCTGGATCGCTGCAGGCCGGGAAGACCTGCTGCAGCGGCTGCGGGTGCGGCGCCTGGCCGACGATCTCAAGCCTGAGGCACAGCAGAGCCAACGGCGCCAGGCGTTGGAGCAGTTGGCGGCACTGGCGGCGGCTGGAGGCAGTGAGGCGCGGGCGGTGGCGATGGAGGCAACAGAGCGGCTGAGTGCGCTGATGGCTTGGGTCGCTGCACCTGAGAACGATCAGCAGAACGCGGTGCTGGTTTCTGTCGCCGACCGTGAGGACGCGGCGTTGGTGTTGGCGCTGATCGGCGCCGAGGAGCCCCTGCGCCAGTGCCTGGCCAACCTGGAGGCGCCGGTCGCGCTGCGGCGGCGGGCAGCGGAGAGCCTGGGGCTGCTGGCGAAGCGCTGCGGTGAGCAGAGGCGGCGGCAGCGGATTGCCGATGAGCTGGAGGGCTGGCTGCGGAGCGAGCCTCTCAACCTGCTGGTGGAGGATCCCGCAGGCTGGGCCGAACACGATGCCCGCCTGCCCCTGCTGCAGGGCGCCTCGCGGGGGTTGCAACTGGCCTTTCGCCTGCCTTGCCGATGCTCGGAGCAGGCCCCGGCCGAGTGGTGCCGATGCTCACGCTCACGGCCCTGGAGGAGGGAAGCGGCCTGCGGATTCGCACGGAGGTGGTAGAGAAGGCGGTGTGGACACTGCCGTTGCCAGGGGGTGAGCCATTGGAATTGGTGGTGGTGCCGGCGGGGCCAGCCCAGCTGGGTTCACCCTCTACGGAGCACGAACGCCAGGCGGTGATGGATTGGTTGGCCGCCAACCGCGATGGCTGCAAAGGTGTGGATGTGGAGGCGCTGCGGCCGGTGCGGCTGGAGGCGTTTGCGCTGGTGCGCCATCCGATCAACCAGCGGCAATGGCGAGCGGTGGTGGAGGCGGTGGATGCGATCGAGCTGTCGCTGGATAGCGCCCCTGGAGCATCCAAACCCGAGAGCTTGTGGGAACTCCACGCTCAACCTGGAGGGCTGCCGGTGGACAACGTGAGCTGGCAGCAGAGCAGGGAATGGTTGGGGCGTCTGAACCGCTGGCTCCAGGGCCAGTGGGTCGAACTGGGCGGCAGCGGAGAAGTGCCCGAGCTGGCGCTGCCGAGCGAGAACCAGTGGGAGAGCGCGTGCAGGGCGGGGGCGGCCACCCCGTTTCATTTCGGCGACACCCTCGATGGAAGCTGGGCGCGGTATGACGCCACGGCCGACCCCTTTGGCCGGGGTCGCAAGGCCAGCAGCAAGCCCAAGCAGCCCTGGGTGAACGGCAGCAGCGGGCTGGTGAATCGCTGGGGCCTGGCGGAGATGCACGGGCAGTTGTTTGAGTGGTGTGATGACAGCTTGCATCCCAACCCTGTGGGTGAGGGGCATCCCCAGGATGGTCAGCCATGGCGAGAAGAGGATGAGGATTTGGTGCGGCTTAAGAGCAGCCAGCAGCGCTGGAAGCTGATGCGTGGTGGTTCGTGGTTCAACGAACCCCGCTACTGTCGCGCCGCCTTTCGGTACGGCAAGCACCCGGCCGACGTCAGCGCCCGCTTCGGCGCTCGCCCCTGCTGCCCCCTCCCCCCAGGCTCCCTTCTTGGTGCTTGAGCCCTTTTGCCCTTTGCCCTACCGCTTCGCGGAAGCCTTGCGGCTAGGGCTGTTCGTTTTGCCCTGGCTGTTGGGCTGCTTGGCTGCTTGGCTGCCGGGGAGGGCGCCGCAGGCGACTCGATTCTGTGCTGTTGCGCCCCCTCGGTGCTACCACCCCCATGTCGGCTCGGTCAAAATGCCCCCATGACATCGGCTCCCAGCTCCACTTCAGCCATCCCGATCGACCCGCGGATCCGTCTGATCGCCGCAGGGATCGCCGCCGCCATCCCTGACGCCCAGATCCGCCTGTTTGGATCACGGGCCAGGGGCACATCCCGGCCTGATTCCGACGTGGATCTGTTGATCACCGTGCCGGATCAGTGGCTGGCTGGCCAGGATCGTTTGCGGGTGCTGGGAGATCTTTGGCGGCAGTATTCCAGCCATCGCTTGCCGCTTGACCTGCTTCTGTACAGCGAAGGCGAGGTGAGCCAACGCAAGCAATACAGAAGCGCTATTACATCCCTGGCCTATCAAGAAGGGATTCTGCTGAATGGCTGATCCGGACGCCCTGCGCTACCTGCGGATCGCCCAGGCTGATCTTGAAGAGGCGCAGCGTATGTTGGCTCTCTCCGGTTTCCGCGATAGCAGTATCGGGTTCCGGCTGCAACAGGCCTGCGAAAAGGCCCTGAAAGGCTGGATCCACGCCAAGGGCGGGCAGGCTCCCTTCACCCACGACCTCGTGGCCTTGATGGATTGGCTGGAGGAATCGGGTAGCAACATGAGCGCGTTTGAGACGATTGCCGCTCTCTCTTTCTTTGCGGTTCAGACACGATACGACGACAGCGTGGAAATCAATTCGCCAGATTGGCAGCTCCTGGTGCAGATCACATCGTCTCTACTCGAGAATGTTCAACATGAGCTGGCATGATGAGCCTAAGAACAGGCTCGCATCAATCGGTGCCAACGCCGCAAGGATTGCCCAACAACATCATGCACCCGACCCGAATCATGGGGCTCGCTTTTTCGCGATGGTGGCTGCGGGCGGGTGATGATGAGCGTTTGACTAAGCCTCTGCCCGGCGGCAGAAAAACCTTGATGGATCTCATGAGTTCAAACTTTTTTGTCAAGTATATCTTTCCAAGCATGGGTTGATTCCATGGTTGCCTCCGCTAGGCATTCCTAACACCACTACGGAGTTGCAGAATTATGCCAAGTGCTTCTATTCTTCAGCCGACAGAGACGAAAATCTGAGATTAAAACATGGAATCCACCGCAGTCTCCCTGTCCATTGCTGCCAAGTGACAGGCCTGTCAAACCATGGATAAACTTGGTGTGTCCACCATCTAGCATCGGTGGGCAGCCCAATCATCGGAGGTGCACTCGTGGTTGAGAAAAAGAGGTTTGGACCCGCTGGTGCGAATGTGGGCCACTTGGGCTATGGGGCGATGGTTCTTGAAGGATATTACGGAGCATCGGATGACGAGCAAGCAAGTGCGGCCATCCGCCGAGCACTTGATGCCGGTATGAATATGATCGACACTGCTGATGCTTATGGTAATGGTCACAATGAATCTTTGGTGGGGCGTTCCATTGCGGGCAGACGCCAAGATGCCTTCGTGGTCACGAAATTCGGAATCGTTTTCGACGAACGCGAGATGGGAACAGATTTAGCTACGGGCTGGGGTTTCTCGCTCAAGATCAATGGAACGTCGCGTTATGTTCGCAAGGCTCTCAATGCCAGCCTGCATCGACTGGGTGTCGACGTAATCGACCTGTGGTATGCACACTACGCCGATCCAGCTACCCCTATTGAGGAAACAGTCCAAGCGATGGCACAGGGGGTCAGGGATGGGAAAGTCCGCTATATTGGCTTGAGCAATGTATCCGCCGAACAGGTGAGGCGTGCACACAAAGTTCACCCGATCACTGCCGTACAGTTTGAATATTCCCTTTGGCGTCGCGAGGTTGAAGTGGATTTACTTCCCACACTTCGCGAACTTGGTATTGCCTTGGTCTGTTGGGCGCCTCTTGGAAGTGGCTTCCTCAGCGGAACAGTTGGCAGCCTAAACAAGGACGACTTTCGCCATAACAATCCTCGCTTTGCTGGCGAGAATCTTCAGAAGAATAGCCATCGTTTCTTGCCTCTTTTGAAGCTGGCAGAAGAACTCGGTGTAACTCCTGCGCAACTCTCATTGGCATGGCTACTTCACCAAGGACAGGATATCTTTCCCATACCAGGAACCCGCCGCGCAGATCACGTCCTTGAAAATGCGAAAGCCGCCGATATCCAACTGACTTACGACCTGTTAAAACGTATCAATGAACTTGCACCTCCTGGACTGGCAGAAGGTGCCACACTAGTCTGAGATCTTGCCATCCAACAACATCATTCACTCGACCCAAAACGAAGGTGTAGGCTTCGCAATAGGATCCTTTGGGCGGATGATGATGAGCGTTAGCCGAATCCATGACATGGATACACAGTCAAGCAACAGGGGGGTAGCGCCAATGTCCTGAGTTGTTGCTACGGCGGGAAAAACGGCACACCGGAGATGAATTTCACGTTGGAATGTGAGCAGGAGGCTGACGGACGGTGGATTGCAGAGGTCCCTGAGCTGCCTGGTGTTCTCTCGTATTGCAACTCTGCTGCAGATGCAATGTCAAGGGCTGAGATCCTAGCCCTGCGCGTCATAGCCGACAGGCTTGAATAAGGCGAATCCGAGCCTGTGAGCATCAGCCTTACTTTCAAAAACGGATGAGCGTGGCTATCAATGGGTCGCTGGGATTCATGGTGGTTTCGGTGAAGAGCCGTACTGCCAGCATGGCAATCTAAACTTTGTCACATGGCAACGGCCTTACGTTCTTGATTCTTAACTAAAACTTCGCGATCAAATGCGCAAAATCGCAAGTGCTGCGGAAGCCGATGAGTGGCGGCTTCCTCATTGGGACTGGGCCGATGAAAATGTGGCTGGATTGCCTGACCTGTTCACTGTTGCCACTTACGTTGATCTGGAGACAAATGAAACGAAGCCGAATCCTTTACTATCTCAGCCCTACCAGTTCGAATGGGCTCCAGGGGATCCAGTGCTGACTCCTTGGCCAACGACGACCTATCGAAATCCTGGAGCTGGACCGGTTAAGGCTCTAAAATCTCTAGGAAAAATGGTCGAAAATGCACTAAGAGAGCCTACTTTTACTTGCTTCAGTCCAACGCTTGAGCAACCACACAACAGCCTTCATGTGTGGGTCATGGGTTATATGGCAACATTCCGTTCGGCTTTCGATCCTATTTTCTGGGTGCATCATGCAACTCAAGCATCCATTCGGATGTTAGAAACTTTCCTTGTCAGCCGTTCAAATTCAATGACATCAAGGCCAGTGCCTTTTTTGAAGTAGAGCAGCTTGGGTACACCTACGCAGAGTCTCAAACCGTCGTGACTCGCAGCAGGGCTCTGGAGGCCATGAACCTGCAGCTTGCGGCGGCTCCATCATTGGAAAGTGCCAGCCCCCCCGCGCCACCCCAGACCCTTGACGTTCAGCTCGATCCCATCGCGAATGATTTTCAGCGAGCTTATCTGCGTCTGTATGACGTTGAACATACAGAAAAAACGTATGAGTTTCGTGTGTTCGCTAATCAGGACGTCACGCCAGATGCCACGACTGCCCTCACGAATGAGCAGCGCTTTCTCGGCTCATTTTTTCTTCTCGGTCACGGTAATTGTCCTGGTGCGCCTGGTCATTGTGATCGCCTTGCGAGCACAGCGGATGGCCTGCGTCAAGAACACCATCTTTCACCAGGCATTGCCCTGATTGATGTGACCAACGAACTGAAAAGTCTTCAAGGCAAAAGCGCAGCCACCGATCGGTCCGTTGGTGAGGGACCTCTCTCCTTCTCATTGGTGGTCGTGGATCTTCTCAATCATCAAGTCAGCCATGAGCACATTCGCTTCACTCGGCTCTCTCTTTCTACGGTGTAGATTCGCCAATGATGTTTAGCATGCTTGGCCTTGTCTGAGTTCTCTAATGCTGAAAAGAATCGCTGCCAACCTGACACCGCCAACCTGACACCGCCAACTTGAGAAAGCCAACTTGACACCGCCAAATCTCAACCCCTGAGCAACCCCTGAGCTGCACCTCAGCAGCCGCTTCACGCGTCTCCTGTTCCCCTTGGCACGTGGATGGAAGCTGAAGCGGCCGTCAGGTTTTCCGCGATCCGCAGAGTGCGGATGCTGAACAACACATCCCCACCATCTGGTGCAACGGGCCCACCCATCAACCCCTCAGATCACCCCTCAGACCACCCACCCTTCATCCCATCCCCGCCGCCGCTCGACACTGCCGGGCGATCAACCCCTCCTCATCCGCCGGCACCACGGTCCAGGTCACAGCCGGCAACCAGGCCAGGGCACGCTGCAGCTCCTCGCGCAGGGCCTGGTCATGTTCGCCGATGCCGCCGGTGAGGGCGATCACATCGACGCCCCCCAGACAGGCGGCCATGGCGCCGATTCCCTCCAACAAGCGCTGGCGAAACACCGCGATCGCCAGCGCCGCGTTCGTGTTGCCCGCGGCGGCGGCGCGCAGGGTTTTCATGCTGCCGCTCAACCCGTTCGACAGGCCGAGCAGGCCGCTGCGCTGGTTCAGGGCCCTCGCCAGCTCCTCCGGCTCCACCCCCTGCCGCAACAGGTGCAGCAGCAAACCCGGGTCCACCGAACCGCTGCGGGTGGCCATCACCAACCCCTCCAGGGGCGTGAAGCCCATGGTGGTGGCGACGCTGCGGCCCTCGTGGATCGCGCAGAGGGAGCAGCCCGCCCCCAGATGGCAACTGATCAGTCGCTCTGTCGCCACCACCTCGCTCACATGCTGATGGTTGAGCCCATGAAACCCGAATCGCCGCAACCCCCGCTCCCGCCAGTCGGCGGGGAGGGCATAGGTGGAGGCGGCGGGGGGCAGGGTGTGGTGGAAGGCCGTGTCAAAGCAGGCCCACTGGGGCAGGTCCGGACGCCAGCGGCTCAGGGCCTCCATCACCGCCAGGGCGGGGCCGTTGTGGAGGGGCGCCAGGGGCACCAACGCCGCCAGCCGTTCCCGCACCGCCGTCGACAAGCGGGTGGGAACCGTGAAGTCGGTGCCGCCATGCACCACCCGATGCCCCACCAGCGCCAGCGCCGCGCTCCAGGGCGCGAGGGCGGGAAGCAGCCAGGCCTCCACGGCGGCATCGGCAGCGTCGGGCCGCCAGTCGGTCTGCCCCTGCCAAGTCACTTGGTCGTGGCGATCGAGCAGCCGTGCCTTGAGGCTCGAACTGCCCGCATTCACCACCAGCACCAGGGGACCGCTCCCCCCCGTCACGACGGTCATGCGGCGGGATCCTGCGGAGGGGTCCAGCGCCACTCGGTGATGTCCGGCGCATCCATCCCGTGCTCATGGGCATAGGCGCGGTGGCTGAGAATCGCCTCCTTCATGCGCTCCTTCAAGTGAGCGGCGCGATAGCCCAGGCTCGGCACGCGATCAATCACATCAATCACCAGATTGAAACGGTCGATCTGGTTGTTCATCGCCAACTCCAGCGGTGTGTTGATGTTGCCCTTCTCCTTGTAGCCGCGGACATGAATGTTGGCGTGGTTGGTGCGGTGGTAGGTGAGGCGATGAATCAGCCAGGGATAGCCATGGAAGTTGAAGATCACAGGACGGTTGGTGGTGAACAGG
>VGQX01000119.1 GCA_016882305.1 Cyanobacteria bacterium K_Offshore_surface_m2_239 | reverse complement strand
ATGCGGATGCAGGCGCCGGCTGAAGCCCCCCTGGAAACAAGTCAGCCGCGCAGGCCGGTGGTCTCGCGCACAACGGATGCAGCGGCTTTGGCTGGTGAGGCTCCGGCGTCTGTTCCTGCGGCATTGGCTTCCCCCGGCCAACCGCTGCCCCCCTCTGCGCGGGCATTTTTTGAGCCGCGGTTCGGTGTTGATTTCAGTCAGGTGCGGGTGCATACGGATGATCGGGCATTCGATGCCGCGCAAGCAATCCGTGCTAAAGCGTTCACCGTCGGGCGAGACATTGTCTTTGGGGCGAATCATTATGAACCAGACAGCACCAGTGGTCGCACTTTGCTCGCCCATGAGCTGGCCCATACTCTCCAACAACGGCAATCGGCGCACGTGCAACGTTACACCGAGGCCGAGCGTCGAGACATGGCCGAAGGCCGCATTGTCGCTCGGCAAAGCGATCTTGAACTGGCTAATCAGCGTCATTTTCAACCTGGAGATATTGTCTTTCGGCGTGGCAGCAATGCCCTTGGATTGCTGATGGGTGAAAGGGTTACGCATGGAGGAATCTATGTTGGGAATGGTCTTATCCACGATGTTGTCGGCTTTGGCAACCGGCACGTGCGCGTTGCTGATTTCTTTAGTACGGAATTAGGTGAAGCAGCGGATTCCTCCGTGTACCGTCTGGTTCGATTTAGAGGCCCCCATCGCGACTTGATTGTGTCTCGACTGCTCGGTAATATTAGTCGACGTGATTTCAGGATGCCTACAGATCCTGTCCCATTCAACCTCTTTAGTTCATCGACTGACTACCGCACGGCAACCTGCCTGGAATATGCCCACGCGCAGTTCCTCTATGCCATAAGGCAGCTTTCGATAGACCCTGCCATCCCCACCTCGGCCCGTGAGTCCATTCGAAGCAGCTATTTTTCTGGCAGCGCCTCGGAACCCAATGCATTGATACAGCCTCAAGAGCAAAGACTAGTGGGCAATATGGTTGAGCTTGGAACGAGTACAAACTCGCGGCCTGGATATCCTCCTCCTCGGACGCCGAGTGCAATCGTCCAAGAAGGGCTTTTGATTACCGCTGCGTCCTCACTGGCTTCTGAAGTTGATCCCACCAGATTCAGAAACCGCAGCGAGTCACGTTATATCGAGCACTGGCCAGGTGGTCCAGGCTTTTGGGGGTCAGCCCTCAATTTGTTTATGGGTTTAACCTATGACGAAGTTGTGCTACAGACGTTTACCTATCGTTCATTTGTAGATAGTCGTCAATTTTTTGAAGACGTCACTCCCTGAAAGCGCTGCTTCGTAGACATTTGTGAACAAAGCAGCCGAAGCATCTTCAGATTCTTCTCGTCAGTTTTAGACTCGTGTAATGGGGCTGGGGATTTGTAATGGTCGACCATAAAGTCGTTGAATGGACGATCTGTCCCTTGAAACGGAAGATGCTGCCGCTCTTGATTGTCGCTTGGAGAAGATCACCATCCCATGCCGAAGCTGGTCAATTCAGGCGGTGCAGGTTGGGCTCGATGTGGAACCGAGGCTGCTGCGTTGGTATCAACGAACTTTGACGCGTGCTTGTGAGACCCCTTGTTGACGATGATCAGGTGCACAACGACCAAGTGTGCAAAACGTGGCATCCTGCAGTTCCTGATGTCGCCATGGTGACACCCTTTACGTAGCACGAACTCATCGACAATAGAGGCTGGGGGAGATCGAGATCATGGATTTGCATTGTTCATCAGTGCTGACCACTACCACCTTGTCCTGTGGATTGCGGTAGAGATCGAAGAGTTTCTCTTGAGATGGCGAACACCTGAACAGTCTCGATGCCCATGCGCCGCTGGGATCAACAAGGGATCCCGTCGGGACGATACTGGAGACGGTCTGCGCGGAGCGCGGCACGCCAGCCAGGTCCTGTTGTCCCCCGTCCCAGCCCTGATGCCAACCGCCAGCCCGACGCGATCCGCCCGCTCCAGTGGGGAGAGCGAGATCTCCTCTGCCCGGGGAGCTCGCCAGCCGGAGCGGAGCCCAGGTTTGGCGCAGGGTGCCAGCCAGGGGGGCCAGGGTCGGCAGGCCCTGCCTCTGGCCGACGGCCGCCCCGAGCTCGCCCGGCAGGAGAGCCTGCTCAGCCTGCTGGCCTCCAGCCCCCGCCTGCAGCGCCAATGCGCCTGCGGAGCGCCCAGCGCGGGCGGGGGGAGCTGCGCCGCCTGTGAAGCGAAAGCCTCCCTGCAGGGGCTGCAGCGCATGACCTTGGAGATCGGCGCGGCGGACGACCCCCTGGAGCGGGAGGCGGATCGGGTGGCGGAGCGGGTGATGCGGATGGAGGTGCCGGGGGAAACCCCTTTGGAAACAGGTCATCTCGGCAGGCCAGCGGTCTCGCGCTCCTCGGAAGGAGCCGTCGTGGCGGGTCAGGCTCCAGCGTCTGTTCATGCAACGTTGGCCTCGACAGGCCAACCGCTCACCTCCTCTGAGCTTGCCTTTTTTGAGCCGCGATTCGGAGCTGATTTCAGCCAGGTGCGTCTACACACAGATGGCTTGGCGCAGCAGTCCGCTCACGATGTTCATGCTCAGGCCTACACGGTGGGGTCCCATGTGGTGTTCGGCATGGGTCGGTATGCGCCGTCTTCACCCGTGGGCCAGCGCCTCCTAGCCCACGAGTTGGCGCATGTGATCCAACAAACAGATGCAAGGCGTGGCACCAAGCAACTGATTCAACGGACTGTTGATGAAGTCCTGATCAACTGTGCCGATGACCAGATCACATTTTCGCACGATGGCACTCAGAGCGCCTATGCACTGGATCACTGTGATGTCGAAGAGGGAACCTACACGGCTGATGTGCGACTTGGCACGAATCGAGTTGACTTTGATTTGGATGCGGATGCCTCAACCCGTTTTAACTTCCAGTACAGCATTCGTCCAGGCCAAGCCAATCCCTCCACGTTCTTTCGTGGCCAGAGCAGAGTTCGAATCGTAGCCGCGCATGCATCAGGTAATGGCGGGAATGGCGAGGGTATTCAGTTCAATGTGCGTCTGTTGTCTGCGGCGGAACTCCTCAACTTATCAGGGCTGGCTCCCACTTCCCTTCCGGAAGGGGTCATGGTCCCCCTCTCCAATGCCGCCACTTCTTCCCCCTCCGCCCAGACACCCCTCACCCCCTCCCCCCTGGCCTCGTCGCCCCTCGTTCCAGCACTGGCTGGCGCCGCCCATTTTTCGCCAACTCCCTTCTCCTTCATTCCCGCCAACAGCACAGGTGTGCTATGGACCAATGGCCACACATCCATCTTCTCCAATCCACAATCGGCCTTGTTGCCGACGATTCGCGGATATCGCGGCAATCTTGCCTACTACACAGGAGAGATGTTTCCTGGTGTGGGGAGGTGGTTCACGATTCGCTTGAATGAGGGGGTGCCAGGGGCCTTCCGTGGCGATGCGCTCTTCCCGCTTCTGCCAGGCCAGCAGAGCTATCTCTATGTAGTGAGAGATGGTGCGCAGGCCGCGCAATTTGCCCAACGCCTGAATGCGACAACCTACGGAGATCAATACACCTACAGTCCACCGCGGGCGGGGGCGGACCCCATCCTCGGCGCCGTTGAGCCGAACGAAGCCCAGCTCTATGAGATTTTGACCCGTCGGGGTCAGGCCCCCATGTGCACCAATAACTGCATCACCCGTCCCGCGCCAGAGATCGAAGCCGCGATCGGGATGCGGCCAACCTCTCGTTCTGGCGTGGACGTGATGACAGGGACGGGTCCCAATGGCGTGGTTGATCCAGCCCACGCCGGGCGCGGCAGGTTGATGACCGATGCCATGGCTTCCGGCCCGCTTGCTCCCGGAGTGCAGAGGCTCAACATCACGGTGACGCCGGGCGCATCCGCATCGATGTTTCTCGTCCGCGGCGGCGGCAAAGTCCTGCTTGTTTACGGGATTTATCACACAGAAGAACGCATTCGCGAGTCCATCGGCACGCCGCAGTTGCCGACGGTTCTCGGGGAGGAGACCGGGTCCTGGATCGGTGGACTGCTGGGATCCGCTCTGGGGGGTGCCGCTGCGGGAGCCATTTTGTGTGCGCCAACCGGTCCAGTCACTGCGGTTTGTGTCGTGGGAGGATTTGTGGGCGGCTTCATCGTGGGCGCCATTGGCAGTGCGGTCGGTTCGGAGTTGGGCCACACCGCCGTTCAAGGCAGGCCGCCCGAGGGCGGCCTTTTGGACACCGCCACAGCACCGCTGATCGAGGGGGCTGGCGAGCTCTACAACTACCTCGACTTCAACATCCGCCAAATCTACGGAGCGCCGTTCTGACAGATCCCCCGCTGGCTCTCGGCGACTGTTCTTTTGGCCCGAGGCTGATGTCCTGAAGCCCACCACGTCGTCCCCCTGCTGCCCCGTGACCCCGAGCCACCGCCTCCTGGCCTACCTGCGCCACGAACCACCTGCGGCGGGGGAGGGGTTGCGGCTGGCGCTCTGGCAGGGCACGGGCGCGGCGGGAACGCGGGAGGCGGTGGCGGAGAACCTGGATCGGCTGGAGTCGGTGGCCGCCCTGGCCGCCCAGCGGGGCGCCCATCTCCTGGCCTTTCCGGAGCTGTATTTGAGTGGCTACATCGTCACCCCCGAGCTGACGCGGCAGCTGGCGGAGCCGGTGGATGGGCCCAGCCTGACGCGGGTGGCGGCGACGGCGCGGCGCCATGGGTTGGCGTTGGCCTGTCCCTACCCCGAGCGGGCGCAAGTGGGAGGCGAAGAACGCCTCTACGACGCCATCGCCCTGTTCAGCGCCGAGGGCCAACTGCTGCGCAATTACCGCAAAACCCACCTCTGGGGCCCCGATGAACAGCTCTGCTGAAGCCGTGGTTACGCGTTGCCCGAGGAGGGACCAGCCTTCAGCGTGCAAGAGGTGAACGGATTGAAGGTGGGGTTGTTGAACTGCTATGAGGCGGAAGTCCCGGAGTTGACCCGCCGTCTGGCCGTCTTGGGGGCGGATCTGGTGGTGATCCCCACCGCGGCGGACGCTTGGGCCCGGCTCAGCGACGGGCGCCGCACCGATCGGCCCTATCCCGATGTGTCGCGCACCCTGCTGGTGGCGGATTGCGTGCCCTCGGACTACGGCGACACCCACCCGATGGGGACCCGCTACTTGGAGGATCTGCAACCCGACCTTTACAGATGAGGCTGACTTCGCCACAAGTCGACACACAACCGCGTCTGGCGATCACAAAACTCCGCGAAGGGGCACAGCAAACAGCAAGCTTCGTCACAAGCGACGGTGTCCACCACGACAATCCACCCCGACAAGGGGCATGAAGATGAGCATTCCAACAAGTGCGTCCTGGCTGTGTCTCTGACTCCTCCACTATCCACCGCCTCCGCCTCCACACCGTCCCAGGGGCCGCCGCGCCGAGGCGGCGGACGAGGGGAGATCTGGCGCTTCAACGCGACACGCAGCCGGGAGCACCGCGACTACCGCCTGATCGACGGCTGGCAACAACCCCATCCCCATCTCGATGGCCTCTACGAGAGTGTGGAGGAGGCCCTGGCGGATGCGATCGGCTGGCTGGAGAGCAGGGGAGCGGAGGCGGAGGAAGCGAGCATCGGCTTGGAGGTGAGCACCCCCTGCGGCAGTTGGCGCACGATTCGCCAACCGGATCTCCTGCTCTGTCCCCTCCCTCAGGCGACCTGGCCTCCGTCGGAGAAGGGGTAGCCGTTGGGGACAAAGAATTGCTCGTTCAAGGGGGGGCGCTTGTAGTGGCCCCCACTTTTGCGCGGATGCAATTTGATGGGATCGGGTGTCATGTCCTCGTAAGGCACCTTGCTGAGGAGATGGCGAATGCAATTGAGGCGCGCGCGGCGCTTGTCGTCCGCCTCCACCGTGAACCAGGGCGCCTCCGGGATGTTGGTGTGGGCGAACATCTCATCTTTGGCTTTGGAAAATTCAACCCAACGATCGCGGGATTCCAGATCCATGGGACTGAGCTTCCAACGGCGGGCCGGGTCTTGCAGGCGGGAGCGGAAGCGGGCTTCCTGCTCATCATCGCTGACGGAGAACCAATACTTGATCACCGAGATGCCACTGCGCACAAGCATGCGTTCAAATTCCGGACAAGACAGCATGAACTCCTTCACCTGCTTCTCGCTGCAGAACCCCATCACCTTCTCAACGCCAGCGCGGTTGTACCAACTGCGATCGAACAGGACGATCTCCCCACCCGCCGGCAGGTGGGTGGCATAGCGTTGGAAATACCATTGGCTCTTCTCGCGATCGGTCGGTGTGCCCAGGGCGACCACATTGCAACCGCGGGGATTGAGGGGTTCAGTAATGCGTTTGATCGTGCCGCCTTTTCCCGCCGCATCGCGGCCTTCGAAGATCACGAGCAGACGAAAGCCAACGTGTTTGATCCAATACTGCATCTTCACCAACTCCACCTGCAGCCGACTCAGCTCCTTTTCATACAGCTTGCGATCGAGCTTGGGCGGGCGACCCTCGGAATGGGCGCTGAACTCATCAAAGATGGGCGAGGGCCGATACGTGTCCTCCCCCTTGGACTCCGGCTTCGCCTTAGCGCTGACGTCCATTGCCGCGACATGTTCAACATCCGCGCTGCCGCCCGAGGCGTCGGGGAGGACCGTGGCGTCGGGGAGGACTGTGGCGGGCACGATGATGGGTTCAGCGAAGAGAGCTTCGCCATCTGGTTTTCCTTTGTCTTTCTTTTTGGACATGCGTTTCAGGCAGCAATGACATTCAGACCTAATCCCGCCAGGATCACGGCCATGTCTTGAAGGTTACAACTCTTGCCGGGCCCGGACTCCGCCGAACAGGGACCAGGCAGGGCGGTCGTGCGGCCCGGGATGTCCGCCCTGGTTTGGATCGCGGGCGCCGCCACCGATCAGGGCACGAAGCCTGCGGCTGAACGGGAAGGCCGCTCCGAGCCCGATCCCGGGAAGAGGCCCGGGGACGGTGGTGATCACAGCGAACGCCCTGGCTCCAACAGGCCTGCCGGCTGCTTGAGCTGGGCTGACGACAACAATGGCGGAGATGGTTTCCTCCTCTGCCAACTCAACGCCAGCACAATTCCAGTGTGTCCTGGATGGCAGGGGAAGGTGAACAGGACATGGTCTTCTTGTGGAGTGTCCAGATGATGTTGGTGGCACGGTTGGCCTCCTCTCCTGACGGTTGCGGCTGCCCGCGTTCTGCCAACCCCTTTTCTCTCCTGTCCAACCAGGCCGCGCAAGGCTCGCTGATCGTCCCATCCGCTTGGAGTAGCCTTCTTGGCGGGCGAGAGTGACTCCTGGTGCGCGGCATCACAACCCGGAGATCTGCTCAAGTCTTGCCAGGACCGCGCGCCAATCATTTGGTGCTCCTTCCGCTGGAGTCTTGCTCCTGCTTCCCCCCTCCCTCAACCCGTCCGCCCTGCCATGACCCGCACCGAAGGCCAACCCCCGCTCGGTCTGCCCCTGGCCGCCCCGTCAACCCTGTCGTTGGAGCAGGAGCTGGCCTTGACGGACGCCTGGTGGCGGGCCGCCAACTACCTGGCCGTGGGGATGATCTATCTTCAGGCCAACCCCCTGCTGCGGGAGCCGCTGCGTCCCGAACACATCAAGAATCGCCTCCTCGGCCACTGGGGGTCCAGCCCCGGCCAGGCGTTCATCTGGGCCCACGCCAACCGGGTGATTCGCCATCACGACCTGGACATGATCTATCTCTCCGGGCCGGGCCACGGCGCCCCGGGGGTGTTGGCACCCACCTGGCTGGATGGGTCCTACAGCGCGATCTATCCCGACAAGAGCCAGGACATCGAGGGGATGGCGCGCTTTTTCAAACAGTTTTCCTTCCCTGGCCACATCGGCTCCCATTGCACGCCGGAGACGCCAGGGTCGATCCATGAGGGCGGCGAGCTCGGTTATGTGCTGTCCCATGCCTGCGGGGCGGTGTTCGACAACCCCGACCTGATCGCTCTGGCCTGCGTCGGCGATGGCGAAGCCGAGACCGGACCTCTGGCCACCTCCTGGCACATCAACAAGTTCCTCAATCCGATCGTCGATGGCACCGTTCTGCCGGTGTTGCATCTGAACGGCTACAAAATTTCCAACCCCACCCTGCTGGCCCGCATTCCCCACGAGGAGCTGGCGCAGCTGTTGCGGGGGTATGGCTGGGAGCCGATCTTTGTCGAGGGGAGCGATCCCTGGCCGATGCATCAGGCGATGGCCTCCGCCATGGACGCCGCCATCGGTCGCATCCTGGCCATTCGTCGCGAGGCCCGCGCCAGCGGCCTGGCGGAGCGCCCCCACTGGCCGATGATCGTGCTGCGCTCGCCGAAGGGCTGGACCGGCCCCAAAGCGGTGGGAGAGAAGAAGTTGGAGGATTTCTGGCGCTCCCACCAGGTCCCCCTGGCCGCGCCGAACAAGGATCTGGAGGAGCTGCGGCTGCTGGAGGACTGGCTCAAGAGCTATCGCCCCTGGGAGTTGTTTGACGACAACGGCACACCGATCCCTGAGTTGCGTCAGCTCTCACCCGTCGGCGATCGGCGGATGGGCTCCAACCCCCATGCCAATGGCGGTCTGCTGCGCCGTCCGCTGCAGCTGCCCGACCTCGCGACCCATGCGGTGCCCGTGACGGCGCCCGGGGCGACGGAGGAATCCAACACCTATCCCCTGGGTCTGCTGCTGCGGGATGCCCTCGCCCGCAATGCCAACAACCTGCGGGTGTTTGGCCCCGATGAAACGGCTTCCAACCGCCTGCATGCGATCTACGAGCAGACGAAGAAAGTGTGGATGGCGGAGTTTCTACCGGAGGATCTCAATGGCAGTGAGTTGAGCCGCGACGGCCGTGTGGTGGAGATGTTGAGCGAGCACACGTTGGTGGGGATGATGGAGGGCTATCTGCTCACCGGCCGCTATGGCTTCTTCCACACCTATGAGGCCTTTGCCCATGTCATCTCCTCGATGTTCAACCAGCACGCCAAATGGCTGGAGTCGTGCCGACTTCATGCCCCCTGGCGGGCGGCGATCGGTCCGTGGACCTGCCTGATCAGCTCCACCGTCTGGCGCCAGGATCACAACGGCTTCACCCATCAAGACCCGGGGTTCATCGACCTGGCGGGAAACAAGAGTGGTGATGTGGTGCGGGTCTATCTGCCACCCGACGCGAACACGCTATTGGCGGTGGCTGAAGAGGCCCTGGTGGAGACCAATGTCAGCAATATCATCGTCTCCGACAAGCAGAAGCACCTGCAGTATCTGACGTTGGAGCAGGCGCGCATCCATGTCGAGAAAGGCATCGGGTTGTGGGGTTGGGCCAGCAACGATGATCAGGGCACCCAGATGGATGAGCCCGATGTGGTGATGGCCTGTGCAGGCGACATCCCGACAAAGGAGACCCTGGCGGCGGTGGAAATCATTCGCCGTGAGATTCCCACCCTGAAGATTCGCGTGCTGAATGTAGTGAAGCTTTTTGCCCTCACCCG
>VGQX01000118.1 GCA_016882305.1 Cyanobacteria bacterium K_Offshore_surface_m2_239 | reverse complement strand
AGGAGGCCCTGGCCCCCACAGAAGAAGCGCTGAGGATCTACCGCGAGCTGGCGAAGACCAACCCGGCCTTCCTGCCCAATCTGGCCGGTTCCCTGAACAACCTGGGGTTGCTCAAGATGGACCTGGGCGAGCCCGAGCAAGCCCGAGCCGCATTTGAAGAATCCCTCCGGCTCATCAAGCCCCTGGCGACCGCCAATCCTGCCTTTGAAGTCGACCTGCAGCGTTACTTGAACAACTTCGAGGATTTCAAGCGCAAGGAGGGCCTGCGCACGGGGCAGCGCCAGCTTGTCGCCCCCACCGACCTCTCCTACCTGCCCAACAACGACCCCAACACCCCCCTGCGCCGATCGGTGGTGCGCCTGTGGCCCAGCTTTGCCGGCCAAAAGCAGGGCCTCGGCCTGCTCGGCACGGGCTTTGTGGTGAAACGCCAGGGGGATCGGGCCTGGATCGCCACCGCCCTGCATGTGGTGCTTGCCAGCGATGACCGGCGACCCGCCATCAAGGGTGGAGGCGGAGCTTTACACCGGCCCCCTGCCCGAGGGGCTGGAGCCGCCCCGCCTGGTAGTGACGCCTCCAGCCAGCCAGGGGCCAGGAGAGGGCGTGGATGACCTGATCATCCTGGAGGTGCGTGGCCTGCCGCCCGATGTGCAACCCCTGCCCCTGTCGGCCGCGCAACCCGCCGGCGTGCTCAAGGTGGTGGGCCACCCCACCGACAAGCCGCCCTGGATGGTGGCCAGCTTTTCGGTGTTGAAGGCCACCGAGCGCCAAGTGGTGCTGGACGGCCAGCTCAAGCCCGGCGCCTCTGGATCACCGGTGGTGAACGACAACGGCCAGGTGCTCGGGCTGATCTATGAGACCTCCACCTACGACAAGCAGGACATCAACTTCGTCTTTGCCTACCGCACAGCCGCCATTCAATCGCGACTGCCGTAGTTGGTTTCCATCGCGCCCTCCTCGATCGCCAGGCCCGGGGCGATTGGGGCGACCTCGACGCCGACGACAAGGCCGCCAACGATGAAGCCGCCCGCACCGGGGATGGACGCCTCTTCTCCAGCTACGACACGGCCGAGCACGGCACCATCTGGATCATCACCAACGACATCCGCAGCGAAGGGGAGGGGCCCATCACCACGGTGCTCTTGAGCCGAGATGAAACGGCAGGCTGTTACTATACAGCAATACGCTTAGAACTTAATCTGCACCTCCAAATAGTTAATCAGGCCTACACACTTTATCTGGCTGGAGTTACGGTAATTCTCGCTGCCTCTTTAACCCGCGAAGGTAAATTCAATCGTCTTCTCATCGTGCCATTCCTCAGTATTGGAGCGGCAAACTTGCTTGGATCGCATGAGCGTACTCTTGGCTGCATTGCCGCATACTGCAGCAGGGATTCTTGCTATGGGTATCAGCATAATCAAATTCATCTCGGTTGTCGGATTGAATCGTTTAATCTGTCATCCTTTGGTGGCTGGATGGGTAGCTGGATTGACTTGCCTCGTGCTTGCTTTCTTCATTATTTCCATAACGGCAAAATACAGAAGAAAAATGGGATAGTCTCAGAGAAATCCTAAGGAAAAGATACCCACGTGTATTTGGCCAGGAATCACGGATGGCATAAGCGAACAGGACGATGGGCCAATGGCCTGGCGTTGGAGGGTGAGCGGAACGATTGACTTGTCATCGCGACCCGTTATCTGGTTGATGGTTTCAGGCTCCTGCACAGGGAACGACACTTTGATCTGTTGGCGAAGCACCTCGGATTCTCGTCCGTTGATTGCGGCGCCCAACGCTGCCCCTGATTGGCAGGTAAGGAGTTTATGGTGGCGCAGCATAGAATTTATGGTGGCCTGTCCACTCGAGGGGCTTGTAAGCCACTTCCTACGCTTCATGATGTAACGCTCTCAATATCATCTTTGAGACCTCCTTCTTGGCATTAAGGTGCTCAAGGGTGATGCCAGGATGCGAGAGAGCAAAGACGCGGAATATCTCATCGGCAAACGCTTGGCCAATTAGCTCTACACCGTCAAAATCGAAAACCACTACCTTGAACTTCTCTATTCGGGCAAGCAATCGCTTGGCTTGGGATCTTGATACAAGATTATTGTCGCCATACTGAGCCAGTTCGACCGGAACCACTGTCTTTGTGAATCCGTAATCATCATCGGTAGAGAACTTGTCAAAGACTCTCTTGGGAGTTCGCGCTGTATGATTGTTGAGTTTCATTGTCACATATGTTCCTCCTTGCTCTCTGCTTGCTTGAAGAATCCAGTCTTCTTTTTTTCCAAAGTGGTGAGAGAAGTAGACTTCCCCTGATAAGATTGCAAAATTATCAAACATTCTAGAACTAAAAAAGATGCCTTCTCCTGAGTGTCTTGAAGGATCTGTTGTAAGCTTCCCTTTGGCAAGCTCGAGCACTGCATGACGTTCATCTAGAAGACCCAATGCATGCTGAATCTTCTTGAAGATCCCCACACCATTGTCCGCGATTGCGATCTCTGTTTCGGCAGCAGTCTTTGAAATGTGGACTGTAATATATGTACCGCTGGAATGGTCAATAGCGTTATTAAACATCTCAGTGAACCCGTAGTACCAGATCGACCCTACATTGCCTGCCATTGCGCCTAATAGTGGCGCAATCTCTCTATCCCAAACAATGTCTTCGGCTAAGTCAGGTGTTATTTCAAAAATCCTTTCGCATTCGACTAATGGCGCAAGTGTATAGATCTTATTTCGAGTAGTTCCTGATACCCTAACTGCATCCTCTTTGACCAAGTGTTGAATATGCTTATGAATAGCTTGGCGCGAACACTCGAATTGCTCGGCCGCAATCTTGACGATATCTGTTGGATGTTCCTTTACCTTGGCAAGTATGAAATTGCGCACAGTCTCCCCGCGGCCTCGGATTTTCGACACGACCTCTGTCAACCAACTCTGGACCTATTGTCAACCTGCGAACGCCTTTTGTCAACTCCCAAGCCGGCTAACGCTGTAGGGACGGGTCCGGTATCCGCTCTGCGGTGGGTGCCGCTGTCGGCCTAAGCGGCCGATGGGAAGCCGGCAACTTGCTCCAAAGTGCATGCGGCGCAGTAAGTCTGAGGGATTGGACGGTGGCTTGGTTGGGATTTCATACGGACCCGGTATCACCGGCAGCTCTTTTCCATTTCTTTACAGGAAATCTGCCGGGCTGGCGACGCCCAATGGTCCGCGATTTAGAACGTGCGTATAGATCATTGTTCTTTTTTGGGTCCTTGTGACCCATCAATTTCTGAATTGTGCGAATGTCCTGTCCTCTCTCTAATCGGTGTGTGGCAAAAGAATGACGCAAGCTGTGGCAGCTGGCCGGCTAGCTGATACCAGCTGCCAGCACAGCGCACTGATTTCTGAATCAAACTCGGATCGAGATGATGGCGTCCCTGTTGTTTTGAGATTGGATCTTGCCAGCGCCGATGCTGGGGAAATACCCATTGCCAGCCCCACTCCGTTGCAGCATTCCGATACTTACGCGCTAAGGCGTAGGGAAGTTGCACCGCACCCCATCCATCTATTCAGTCTCGTTTGTGTACAGTTCGTACCTTTTCAAGATGGATCTTCAGCTTCTTCGATAGCTGTTTCGGAAGCATTGTGCGTCTGTCTTTTCCGCCCTTTCCATTACGAACGGTCAGTTCCTGCCGATTGAAATCCAGGTCATGCACCCTCCGCCGCAGAGCCTCCATCAATCGCAGCCCACTGCCATACAGCAGTCCAGCTGCCAGCGCTTCGCTTCCTTCGAGCCGCTGCAAGACCGATCGCACCTCTTCTTCTGTCAGCACCACCGGCAACCGTTGAGGCTTGTGGGCACGCACCACTCCCTCCAGATCCCGATCCCGATCCAGCAGTTCTCGGTTGCGCGGAAGGAGCTGGAGAGCTTCACCGATGCCCCCGGCGCCTGCCGTCGGTTCCTGGCGCACGTGCCCAAGCGGCGCCTGGTGAGCGCCGCCCCCTTCCGCGATCCAGTGGCGCATCACGCCCTGATCGTTGTGACCGCGCCGCCGCTGCCCTCAGGAGGTCCAAGAGGCTGATGTTCGACCCGCGCCATCTCGACTCCCGGCTGCTCTCCATGGGGATGGCCCTACGACAACAGTGGCTTGGTCCTGATCGGATCGGCGCTTTCCATGGCGGATCCACGAGGCACCATTGAAACCGTCATTCATGGTCCGCCGCCTGCGTAGCCCAGGCGCGCCAGCTCTGTGTCGAGTTGTGTCCCTTGTTCGGCTCTTGAACGGCGTATCCTTCTGGCTTAGATGTACTGTTATTGATGCAGAGTTCGGCAGCGTCATGCACTGGTCCGCCCTCCCGTCCTCATGGCGAGGGGATCTCAACGCCCTCTGACCGAGCGCTGCTGGTCAACGCTTCCATCCACGCGTTTCAACTTCTCCAATCTCTGGCAACGGATTCTCATGCCTACCGTCAAGCCCTACCGCACGACATTAGATCAAGGCAATGCTTATTGGATGGCGCGCCTTGCGGGCAGCATTTATCAATGCAAGCCAGGAAGCAAAGTTCCTGACGAAGCGGGAATTCTCAGCAATCTGAAGGCTGAAGATCCTGGATTCATTTCCGTGCATGGCTTTTCGAAAAACTCTGCACAGGCTGCCTTGGTGGAGCACTCGACGTATTTGGCGTTGGTCTTCAGAGGCACCGACGAGCCAGCCGACTGGATCGACAATATCAATGCCTTTCCTGAGCAAGCACTTTTTGGATCCTTTCATCGTGGCTTCCTCCATTCAGTGCAGGACATTTAGAAGCCTCTCTTCGCTCGATACGCTGATCTCAATCAGAAAAAGCCACGCGCTCTCTTTGTCACCGGTCATAGCCTGGGCGGAGCAATGGCCACAGTGGCCAGCTCAATTCTGATCCAAGAGGACGAGGGCTTCACATCCACATACACGTTTGGCCAGCCGCGGGCCATCAGCCGGGACACCGGTCGTATTTGTAACGTTGAAGCCAAAAGCAAAACCTTCCGCTTCCAGAACAATAACGACATCGTCACGCGTACCCCGGCCAGGATCATGGGCTACACGCATGTCGGCACTTTCCTTTACATCACGCAAGAGCGACAAATCCAGCAGGACCCTGGTCTCTGGTTGCAGTTTCTCGATAGTGTGGATGGTGCCATGGACAGCATCAAAGAGAGAGGTCTTGATGCCGTCGAGGATCACGGCATGAAGCACTACCTGGATGCGGTACGGAAATGGAACTTTGCGAAAGCGAATTGAGCCATGGCGAGGCAATCCATCCTGAGACCTCCTTCCCTCAGCCAGGAGTGCCGCCGGCCACGCGCCCCGTTTCCTCGACCTCGCGCGGCGCGGCCCAGACGGCCTGATCGCCGCAGAACATAGGCGCTGCAGCCGCAGGGGATGCCAGGCCAACGTCGATCAGCCGACCGATGGCAAGGGTGGCCTGCCTCCATCCCTGCAGCCTGGAGCGCCTTGTCGACCTGGCGGCTGGGCTTTCGCCTGGAGGGGAAGAAGGTTCCCTTCTTCGGTTCGGGGATGGCCAAGCTGAGGTCACCAACCCACCGGCGTCGCCAGCTCCAGCGGCCGCAGGCCGGCCCAGTCGTTGAGGGCGGGCCAGCGGCGCACCCGCTCGAAAAGGAAGCGGTGGCCCTCGCTGTTGCAATGCAGGCCGTCCTCCGCCAGCCAGAGGGGCCAGCGGGGCTGCTCCAGAAAGGCCTCCAGCTGCGGCAGGAACGGCACCCCCGCCTCCATGCAAGCCTCCTCCAACAGCCCCTCGTAGACGCGCGCAGCGGCCAGGGAATACCAGAGCACGCCCGCGAAGGGCATCGCCTCCTCCACCACCGGCGTCAACCCCGCCACAAACACCGGCGCCAGCCCCCGGGCCTCGCGCAACAGCTGCTGCAGCCCGAAGAGGAAGGCCTCGGGCGCCAGCTGTGGCCTGCCGTCGGGGCGGCCGACGCGAGCGGTGTCGTTCAGACCCACCGCCAGCAGGATGCCCTGGGGTGTTTGGCGGCGCAATTCCCCCCGGGCGCCCACCTCCCCGCGCAGCCGGGCCGCCACCCGCTCCAGGCCATCGCCGCGCACGCCGAGGTTGTAGAGCACCGGTCCCTCCGGCAGGCCCATCCAGTGGCGCCGCAGCCGCTCACACCAGCCCCCCTCCTCCGGGTCGCCCCAACCGAACACGCCGCTGTCGCCGACGACGGCCAGCTTCTTCGGAACGGGCAGGGCCATGGGGGGAACGACCGACGGCTTCAGAGCTTGGCCCGCAGCGCGTTCAGCCGTTCCAGGCCATCGAGGATGGTGGCGTTGGAGGCGGCGCAGGAGAGGCGAACGCAGCGGTCGTCGCCGAAGGCGGCGCCGGGCACCAGGGCCAGGCCCTCCTCATCCAGCAGGCGGTTGCAGAGGGTCATGGAGTCCAACCCCCAGGCGCTCACATCCGGGAAGGCGTAGAACGCCCCCTCCGGCGCCACCAGCTTCACCCCCGGCAAGGCGGCCAGGCCGTCAAAGAGCAGCTGGCGACGTTCGTTGAAACGCGCCGCCATCTCCCGCACGCTGTCCCGCGACCCCTCCAGGGCCGCCAGGGCGCCGTATTGGGCGAAGGTGCAGACATTGCTCGTGGACTGGCTCTGCAGGGCGCAAGCCGCCGCCACCACCGGCGCCGGTCCCTGGAGCCAACCCACCCGCCAGCCGGTCATTGCCCAGCCTTTGGCGAAGCCGTTGGCGATGAACAGGCGGCCCGCCAGATCGGGCGCCAGGGCCGCCAGGCTGTGGTGGCGGTGGCCGGGGGCGAGCAGAGCCTCGTAGATCTCATCGCACACCACCGCCACCTGCTGATGGCGCCGCAGCACCTCCGCGATCGCCTCCAGCTCGCCCCGGCTCAACACCATGCCGGTGGGATTGCTGGGGGTGTTGAGCACCAGAAGGCGGGTGGCCGGCGTGATGGCCGCCTCCAGCTCCCCCGGGGTGAAGCGGAAGCCGGAGCTGGCCTCGGTGGGCAGCAGGCGCACGTTGGCGCCGGCCAATTCGGCCATCGGTGGGTAGCTCAGCCAGCAGGGCGAGGGGATCACCACCTCGTCGCCGGGGTTGAGCAACACCTGGAAGAGGTTGTAGAGGGCCTGCTTGCCGCCATTGGTCACCAACACCTCCTCCGCCGTGGCGGGCACCTGGTTCTCCTGGCGCAGCTTCTCGGCGATGGCGGCCCGCAGCGCCGGTTCCCCCGCCACGGGTCCGTAGCGGGTGTGGCCGGCCTCCAGGGCGGCGGCGGCGGCCTGGCGGATGAAGGCGGGGGTGTCGAAATCGGGCTCGCCGGCGGACAGGCTGCAGATGTCGCGCCCCTCGGCGCGGAGCTGCTTGGCCTTGGCGGCGATGGCCAGGGTGAGGGAGGGCTGCAGGGAGGCGGCCCTGACGGACAGCTTCAGCGGGGCCGACATCAGGGCGGACACGACGAATCTGGAGGCGTCATCCTGCCCTAGGGCGGCGCGATTCGCCGCTTCACTGTTTGTTAAGGAAAGTTCACACCTTTTGGTGGCCATGCCCGCTCCCGACCTCCCGCCCGCCTCAGCCTCCAGCCCCGCCCCGGATCCCCCTGCCTCCCCCGCCGGTCCCCCTGCGGGTCCTGCCGTCGGCCAGGGCGTCCAGCGGCGGGAACCGCCCTTGCCGGCCCTGGAGGCCCTCGCGCGGGCCTGCGCCGACTGTCGCCGCTGCCCCCTGGCCGCCGGCCGCCAGCAGGTGGTGGTGAGCCGCGGCAACCCGTCCGCCCGCCTGATGGTGATCGGCGAGGGCCCCGGCGCCCAGGAGGACGCCCAGGGCCTGCCTTTCGTGGGCCGGGCCGGCCAGCTGCTCGATCAGATGCTCGCCAGCGTCGGCCTCGACAGCAACCGCGACGCCTACATCTGCAATGTCGTCAAGTGCCGCCCCCCGGACAACCGCAAGCCCACGCCGGAGGAGATGGCCGCCTGCCGCCCCTGGCTGCTGGAACAGATCGACCATGTGGATCCCGCCCTGATCGTCCTCGCCGGCGCCACAGCCCTGGAGGGGGTGCTGGGCATCAGGGGGGGGATCACGCGCCTGCGGGGGCAGTGGCGCGCAGGGGAGGGGGAGGGTCTGGCGGGCCGCTGGCTGGTGCCGATCTTCCACCCCTCCTATCTCTTGCGCAACGCCTCCCGCGAGGCGGGCAGTCCGAAGTGGCACACCTGGCAGGACCTCAAGGAGTTGCGCCGTCGCCTCGATCTGCTGGGGGGGTGAGGCCCTTGGAGGGACAAGCCGCACACAAGCGGTAGAGGTCAACGAGGGCCATCGATCGAGCGTGGCTGGTGCGGCTCGCTCGGGGGGTGCTATGGGGGTCGGCTGGCTCGTGCAAACGTGCCACTGAAGACCAGGGCGCCCTGCCGTTTTGCGGTCTCCCGGCTGCAGGTTGTCTCGCCGTAGCCTCCGCGCAGGTGGGCGACGATCGCGGCGGCGGCCCGCCTGTCCTCCCCGGGAAGCCGCCACTGGCGAAGGCAGACGGCCCCCTGCTGATCCCACCCCCCCTCAAACACACTGTCCGGTGATGGAGTCAGGAGGCTGAGGTCATCACTGATGTCGAGGCCCATGCCTGGCGCGGTGTGACTCGACCCATCGCCCAGATCATCCGCTCTCATCAGGTGCATGCAGGCATTTGGCATAAGCGCCGCGACTGCAGCTGAGTTGCGCGGCTTCCTGGCCTTCCCTGTAAGCCAGAGCCCAGCGGAAGCCTGCGCTGTCCGGCAGGCAGAACGGGATGGTTTGACCATTGGCTTGGACGATTTCAACCTGCATCAACCATGGACCAGGTCCGTTTGGCCTCGGCTGATGTGGCGGCAACGCCCAGGAGCAGGAGGGCGAGGAGAGTGAGTTTTTTCATCGGAAGAATGATGGCTGATTCTGCTTGGCACTGTGGAGATGAGTTGTCAATCAATCTGTTGAGAAGACTGCGGATCTTCGGCGCGACTGGCTGCTTGTGATTCGATCGAATTCAGCGTGTCGGCCCGCCCTTGTCGAGGGGATCGCGCCCAAAGCCCACCTCCTGCCGAAACGATCCAGCCCTTGCTAAGCAGGAGGGGCAGCCTGACCGGTTCCCCATGTCTATCGCGTCCCTGGAGGCCTTTCTGGAGCGCGCGCTGGCGGAGCCGGAGCTGCGGCGCCAACTCGCCGAGGCCCCCGATGCCGCTGCGGTGGCGGCCATCGCCCGGTCGGCAGGCTTTCCGCTGAGCGAGCGCGACCTCTTGCAGGCCACTGCGGCCAGCCCCGACGACCTGTCGCCTGCCCCGGCCCCCTCGGCCACCCGGGCCGCCCTCGATGCTCCGGAAGCCCCCGCCAGCGCTGCCAGCGTCCCCGCTGTCCCCGCCGTCCCCGCCGCGTCCAGGCTGGAGTCGGTCCCGTTGCCGGATCCCTGGTTCCCGGAGGAACCCCTCACCCGCTTTGTCCATCACGCCCAGGGCGACGCGGCCTTGCGGGAGGCCCTG
>VGQX01000117.1 GCA_016882305.1 Cyanobacteria bacterium K_Offshore_surface_m2_239 | reverse complement strand
TGCCTCGGAGGTGATCCTCGCGCTCACCCCCAGCGTGGAAGGCGACACCACCAGCCTCTATCTCGCCCGCCTGTTGAAACCCTTCACCGTGGTGAGCCGCATCGCCTATGGCCTGCCCATGGGCAGCGAGCTGGAGTACGCCGATGAGGTGACCCTGGCGCGGGCCTTCGAGGGCCGACGCCGCATGGATTGAGCTGTTTGCCGCTGCCTGCCGCCCCCGTTCCGCCTCCTCCTTTCCCCCATGACCTCCACCCGCCCCAGCCGCTACAGCGCCATCCCGCCGGCGGAGCGTCTGCCGGAGTGGTTGCGGCGCCCGGTGGGCACCGCCTCGGAGCTGGAGGGGGTGCAGGAGGTGGTGAAACAGCAGCGGCTGCACACGATCTGCGAGGAGGGCCGCTGCCCGAATCGCGCCGAGTGCTACGCCGCCGGCACGGCAACCTTTCTGTTGGGCGGACCGATCTGCACCCGCAGCTGCGCCTTCTGCCAGGTGGAGAAGGGGCAGGCTCCGGCGCCCCTCGATGGCGCGGAGCCCGAGCGGGTGGCCGAGGCGGTGCGTCTGCTGGGCCTGCGCTATGTGGTGCTCACGGCCGTGGCCCGCGATGACCTGGCCGACCATGGGGCCGTCTTGTTCACCGCCACCATGGCGGCGATCCGGGCGGTGGATCCGGCGGTGGCGATCGAGGTGCTCACGCCGGATTTCTGGGGCGGCCACCGAGAGGAGGCTGCGGCCGTGGCCGCCCAGCGGCAGCGCCTGCAGATGGTGTTGAATGCCGCGCCGGTCTGCTTCAACCACAACCTGGAAACGGTGGAGCGGCTGCAGGGGGAGGTGCGGCGCGGTGCCACCTATCGCCGCTCCCTGGGGTTGCTGGCGGTGGCGCGGGAGCTGGCGCCAGCGATCCCCACCAAGTCGGGCCTGATGCTCGGCCTGGGCGAAAGCCGCGAGGAGGTGATCGCCACCCTGGGCGACCTGCGGGCCGTCGACTGCCAACGCCTGACCCTCGGCCAATACCTGCGCCCCTCCCTGGCCCATCTCCCCGTGGCGCGCTATTGGAGCCCCGAAGAGTTCAATGAGCTCGGCGCCATCGCTCGCGAGATGGGTTTCGCGCAGGTGCGCAGCGGGCCGCTGGTTCGCAGCAGTTATCACGCCGCTGGCAGCGAGGGAGCTGGGGGGGAGTGAGTGTTTCGGGGGGTCTGGGTGAGAGGGAGGCGTGTTTCAGGGGGGAATGGGCCTGTAATGCCTGTGAGTTGTGCTCAACCATCGCGTCCGCCCGGCAGCGTTAAGCTGGATTTCGACAAGACCTGAACCGCCCACAGAATCGGAGATTTTTTCAATGCTGCAAAGATTGTATGTCAATAACTACAGGTGTCTGGAGAATTTTGAACTCTCCCTCAAAGGGTTGCCCTCTTCGCTTCTAGTCGGAGAAAACGGCGTTGGCAAATCAACAATCGCCAAAGTATTAGATATACTGCAGTGCATTGGTCGTGGCATTAATAGGGTTGGAAAACTGATCGAACCCAAAGATTTCGCGCATGGCCGATCCGAAGTTCCCATCCGGATTGAAATCGAAGTTGTTCTTGGAGGCCGGATTTTTCAATATGTTCTTGCGTTTGAATTGCCTGACGGTTTTCGAGAATTACGCATCCTTGAAGAAAATCTCTTGATGGCAGGAAGCCCCGTTTATACGCGTCAACAGGCTCAGGTGACGCTCCTCACTGAAAGTCGGCAAGCCCAATTCTTGGTTGATTGGCATCTTGTTGCTCTCCCAGTCATCCAGGAACAATCAAAGACGGATCCGCTTTTCATCTTCAAGACGTGGCTTGCGCAACAACTCATCATCCTTGCGCCAATCCCCTCCACGATGACAGGTCATTCAAGTGGTGAAACGCTGGAACCTCAAAAAAATGGGGCAAACTTTAGTGAGTGGTTTTCAGGTTTGCTGAGTCGTTTTCCCGCTGCTTATGCTGAGTGCGACAGGTATCTCCGCACTGTCATGCCAGATATTCAAGATTTTCTCAATGAACCCATCGGCAAAGATGCGAGGAATATGGTAGTTCGCTTTCAGGCGAATGACACCACCCTGAGTGTTGATTTTGAAAACTTATCCGATGGCGAGAAATGCTTCTTTCTTTGTGCCGTTGTTTTGGCTGCCAATCAATACTGCGGCCCCTTCTTTTGCTTCTGGGACGAGCCTGACAATTATCTCTCACTCTCTGAAGTAGGACACTTCGTAACATCTCTACGACGCTCATTCAAGCAAAGTGGTCAACTCGTAACAACCTCGCACAATGAGGAAGCCATTCGACAATTCTCGAATGAGAATACATTTATCTTGTGTCGAAAAAGCCATCTTGAACCAACACTCATCAGGCTATTGCGTGATACGCCACTTAAGGATGACATTGTTGGGAAATTAATACGCGGCAGCGCAAAGCTGTGAGTTGTAATAGATATCAGCCACATGTGATGATGCTGACTTGTGGAGCCATGAGCTTCTGAGGCATAACAACACCGAACGCGAACGCATGTTCCATCTCATCAGGAGAATTCTGTTCACCTAAGAATTCTGTTCCCCTAAAAACGAATTCCATCCGCGCCCCCCATAGCCACGATCGACTTTTTTCTTGGCTTCAACCGTGCCGATCGGGCTGCGGCGGATCTGTATTACACAACGTGCAGCGGATGACCTCAGGTCTGGAGCAATCCAAAACCATGCTCGCCTTGTTTTCGCCCGCTTATTTTCAAGCCAAATTTGCGCTGGCGGAACCGCAGGCCGCCTTCGCTGACGATCCCCTCAACGAGCGGGAGTCTATTTGCCTATCCTCCTGAAGGAGGTTGATATCCCAAACCCTTCAACATTCGGTCGTATATTGATATCAGAATGCTTGGTGAGAACGATATGTCAAGCACCCTGCGCGCTGCCCTCGGTCGATGACGCCAAGCCAATCGCCACCCAGCTGAGTCAAGAATCTCCGAAACCAATACCCTGGCGGCGGCACAGAGATTGCTCGATGATCTTGAGCTGGCTTACACAATCTTCCGGTTGTAATGCGCGGTGCGCGACCGGTTGGTGGATGCCATTGGAGGGCTGGCTGGCCAAATATGACCAAAATTTCGCATCGGATCCAGCCATCGGCGTCCTCGATGTGGGTGTGCACGAACGCCAACCCTGAGCGGCGACGCCCCCCACACCCAGCACGGAGGGACAACGGCGGCGAGGCAGCCCAAGCAGCGTCTAGCGAAAAAACCCCTATGATGAATCCACTTTTCTGGTCGTGGCGCCCGCACGCCGGGCCCTCCTCCTGAACGCCACTCCTCCCCCCAGCGCCCCTGAGCGCACCCTGCGCCACACCGACTTCGACCTTGAGCCCTTCCGCCAGGCCAGCGATGCCCGCGGCGCCTGGCAGGTCGTCACCACCCTGACGCCCGTGGCGGCGCTCTG
Source organism: Cyanobacteria bacterium K_Offshore_surface_m2_239 (assembly GCA_016882305.1). Lineage (GTDB taxonomy): Bacteria > Cyanobacteriota > Cyanobacteriia > PCC-6307 > Cyanobiaceae > Cyanobium. The sequence goes on along the minus strand of VGQX01000117.1, from coordinate 6,302 downwards.
GAGCGTGGTGGCCTGGCTCGGCAGGGCGGGACTGGCCCTCCCCGGGCTGGTGGTGTCGCTGCTGCCGGTTCTGGCGCTGCTCGTCCTGTTTTCGGCGCGCACCTTCTCGTTGATGCATGACTGCGGCCACAACGCTCTCTTCCGCAGTCGCTGGCTCAACCGCCTGGTGGGCTTTCTCTTCGGCGTCATCAACGCCATCCCCCAGCATCCCTGGTCCCGCGGCCACGCCTTCCACCATCGCCACAACGGCAACTGGGAGCGCTACCAGGGCCCTTCCGCCCTGGTGACCCTCGCCCGCTATCAGGCCCTCTCCCCCCGGCAACGCTGGTGGTACGGCGTACTGCGCCAGCCGCTGATGCTCCTGCCCGGCGGCTTCTTTTATCTCGTGATCAAGCCGCGCCTGGCCCTGCTGCTGGGAAGCGGCGAATTCATCCTGTCCCTGGCCCGTCGCTTCGGCGAGGCCTTCTCCGCTCGCGGCTGGCGCGCTCTGGCCGCGCTGCCCGCCCTGGTGCGCGACCACCGCTCCAGCCACTGGTACACCTCCGGCGAATTGGCGGACCTCATCGCCAACAACGTCCTCGTTCTCGCCAGCTGGCTGGCCATGGCCCACTGGCTGGGGGCGGGCCTGTTCTGGAGCACCTACGCCCTGGTGATGGGCTGTTCGGCGGCGATCTTCATCTGCATCTTCTTTGTGCAGCACAACTTCGCCGACACCTATGCCCACGGCTCGGCGGACTGGAATCCTCTGAGCGGCGCGGTGGAGGGCAGCAGCAACCTGGAGCTGCCCGCCCTCCTGCACTGGTTTTCGGCAGACATCGGCTTCCACAGCATCCACCACCTCTGCGAACGCATCCCCAACTACCGCCTCCGCGCCTGCCACGAACGGAACGCCCACCTGTTGAGCGGCGCCCGCCGGCTGCGGCTGGCGGACATCCCCGGCTGTTTCGCCTACATCCTCTGGGATGACACCAACCAGCGGCTCACCACCCTCGCCGAGGCCGAGGCCTCCATGGTGACCGTTGCCGTGGCGGGCGCCTGAAACAGGCGCAAGCCCACCAGCACCGCATTGGAGATGGCCCGGAGCGTGGTCATCACCGCCAGGGCGACGCAAAGCGGACAGTGGGGGAAGGTCATGGGCTCACCCTGGCGGGAACGGCGGGGATCGGGGGGAAGGTCGGCATCTTCTTCATGCGCCCTGCGCTTTCCGCGTCTGACCCGCCTGGAGGGGCCGAGGGCTTCGGGCCCCGTCTTGGAGCGAGAGGAGAGCGACGCTCAACGGCGCCCGCCGCGCAGCCAGCCCTCCTCCAAGGGCTGGAGCACCACCCAGCCCGTTCCTTGAAAGCGCAGCATGACCTCCTCGCCACTGCCCCGTCCGACGAAGGCGCGCGCCTGAAGGCGGACGACAACGTCCGGAGCCAGAGCGCCGGACCAGGCCACCGTGGCCCGCGGATCGGTGAACACGGGCTGGCCTGGACGGACGCGCAACGTCAAAGGTTCAAAGTGGGTTGTGATCGCCACCAACCCGCGCCCGGAAAGACGAACGTTGAACAGTCCGCCCGCCAGCAGGCCGGATAGCCGCCGCATCATCTTGATGTCCCATTGAAGTTTATCCTCCAGGGCGAGCAGATCGTTGCCGTTGACGCTGATGATTTCATTCTCAAGCCGCAAAATGCAAACCTTTTTTCCCCTGTCCGCCAGATAGACACGACCCCGTCCCTCCGCTTGCATCAGGGCGGTGCCCTCGCCGCTGATCAGGCGCTTCATCAACCTGCCCAGACCGTGCTCGAGCAGGCCCTCGCGACGGAAGCGCACTTCACCGTGATGGGCAATCATCGAGCCGGCTTTCGCCCAAACTCGACCGTCGAGATTGACCCCCAAAACGTGGGGATTCGCCAACCCAAACAGCTCCCGCTGCCCATCCTCTTGATCGGTCTCCTGCAGAAATTGTTCGATCTTGCAGGAGGCCATCCTTTGCATCGCGCGCCAAGAGGAATGATCACGACAGTTTACCTTCTTTCCACTGCCCGTCTGTCCAAACCGGCTGCAACCGAGAAGGACCTCCAGATCCCGTTCTCGCGACAACGCTCAGGTTGAGCGAACGCTGTGCCGCCAAATCCTGCGATCTGGGCGTTGTGATCTCTGGCCAGTGTGACAACGACATCGGGGGCGGGTGTCGGCCTGGCCCCCCGCGCGGCGGATCGGTGGCTGACATCGAGTAGAACATCTGTTCTCTTGCGCCAGTCCATGGGTCCGCTCGTCCTGGATGACCTCCCCCTCGCCCAGCCCATCCCCTATCGCAGCGCGGCCCATCCCGATGGCCTCGATCTGAACACGCTCCTCATCCCCAGCCCCCTCACCACCTTCTTCATGCGCGTGCGGGGGCATCGCCTCACGGCCTGGGGCGTGCGGGATGGGGACCTGCTGGTGATCGATCGGGCCGTGGAGCCACGGCCAGGCCATCTCCTCGTGGTGGCCCATGGGGGGCGTTTCCTCTTGCGACCGCTGGTGGTGGAGGACGGGCGGTGGCAACTGGCCTCCCTTAGCCCCGCAGAGGCGCCGATCCCCCTCGAGAGTTTGGAAACCGCCTCTTCGGGCCTGTTCGGGGTGGCGGTGCAGGCGGTGCACCACCTGCTCAAGCGGCCGGAGGCCGCCCCCGGCCCCCAGCGGGCGCGGCGGACCCCCCACAGCTCGCCCCTCAGGAACCGGGGGTGAGCTCGGAGAGCTCGGGTGCCCGGATGGCGGGGGACCGTCTTCGGAACAAGCGTGTTTCCGGCATCGCTTCCTCCAGCTCGGCGACGCTCTCGCCCGGCAGCGTCAGCTGGTCGGCGTCATTGAAAAAAGGCACGCCCTCCGTTTCCTCGCCAAGGCTCAAAGGGAGACTGCCCAACAGCAGACTGCCCAACAGCAGGCCGCACAGCGGCGAACCCCACAGCGGCGGAGCGCACAGCGGCGAGGGAAGGAGAGCCGGGAACGGAGTCCCGCGCGGGTCAGGCATGGGGTCTCGCGCACCAACTTCCATCCTCTCCTCTGGTTCACCTGAGAGCCATACTGGCGGTGATTCCCCCAGCCCGCTTCATGAAACAGGTCAGCCTTCTGGAGGTGGTGCTGCGCAATCTCGCCGGGGTCGCGGCGGTGTCCGGCGGGGTCGCCCTGCTGGTCTGGCTCACCTGGGTGATGCTGGATGTCAGCCACATGCAATCCGGCTTCACGCTTCCCTACTGACGGGCTCTTGTGCGCGGATCTCCCTTGACAGGCCGTTGAAGAAGGCTGGACGGTGTGGTTCCAACGCGGAAACACCCGTTGTCAATTTCCATGTCTTCTCGCGGCCACTTGGGGCCACCGGCATAGGTTGAAATCAGCCAAGGGATTCTGTATGAAACGCAGGGAAGCCATGCTCCGTGAAGCCCTGGAGCACATCGCCAAAGCGGTTGATGACGCCTTGCATGACCATGTCCATGTCTGCGGCCAATCGCACAACCATCACCACGAGGACAACGGCAGCGCCGCCGAGCCCCTCACCTGCATCCCCAAAACCCTGCCCGCCCGGCTGCTGGAGCGGGGAGCGCGAACGGCGAGCCAGATCAACCCCGTCAACGCGCCGGTGATGGCCGGCCTCTTCGCTGCGCAGCAGGAGGGATTGGAGGGGCAGGTGCTCGAGCCGGCCCGCATCGCTGTGCTGACCACCAAGTATTGGGGTGCCAGGCCGCGACGGCTGACGGTGAGCTTCATGGAGAGCACGCCGACGGATCTGCGCAACCGGATCCTCGCCCACATGAACGTCTGGACCCGGACGGGAAGCATCTCTTTCGTCTGGACTGCGGGAACCGGTGAGATTCGCATCTCCCGGGGCTCAGGCGGCTATTACTCCTACCTGGGAACCGATGTGCTGCTGATTCCGCGCCAGCGGCAAACGATGAATCTGGAAGGGTTCACGATGAGCACGCCGGAATCGGAATACAAACGCGTCATCCGCCACGAAACCGGCCACACCCTGGGATGCCCCCACGAACACATGCGGCGCGATCTGGTGGCGCGCATCGATCCGCAAAAAGCCTATGACTATTTCTGGCGCACGCAGCGCTGGGACAAGGCGATGGTGGATTCCCAGGTGCTCACCTCCCTCGATGAACGGTCGCTGATGAGCACGCCCGCCGATCAGACCTCGATCATGTGTTATCAGCTGCCGGGATCGATCACTCGGGATGGCCGCCCCATCCTGGGCGGAGCGGACATCAATGCCACGGACTACGATTTCATTGGCCGGATTTATCCCCGCGTTGCCCCCGCTGCCGCCCTGGTGAGCGATGGGGTGGTGGAGCTGGAGGAGAGCGAGGCGGCGGGCGGCGCGGGTCGCTCCTTCGGCCCTGAGGCGAACGGCGTGGATCCGAACGACTGGGATCCATCGGAGGACGTGCGCGAGGAGTATCTGGCCCTGGTTTGAGGGCTGCGGGGCCAACTCCATCCCGAGCCGCTGGAGCCCATGGCGCGTCTGATCACGATCGAAGCCCCGGAGACGTTGCCGCCTCGCCTGGAGGTCCACCCCGGAGATCTGCTGGTGGTGGAGGCCTGCGGCGCCCAGCAGTGGGAGGGCGAGGCGGTGGCGACCCTTCTGGGGGTATTCACCCGCGGCGTGGTCGGCCTTCACCAACAGGTGCTCACCCCCGCAGGCCCGCCGAACGCGGTCGCGATCCTCGCGGTCGCGCCGGGTGTGGCCCGCTTGGAGCTCGTCACGGGCGATCCCTGGCGGAGTGTGCGCCGGGTTCCCTTCGAGCTGATCGTCGCCCGCGCCTCCGCTGGCGATCCCCCCGGGGAACGCCCCCCCGAGGCCCGGGACGGGGCGGGAACCGCCGGCTGAAACGGGGCGCCCAGGGTTACGATGGATGCTGATCCAGGTGTTCCGATCAGCACACCGTCCACTCCCTCCAGCAGCCGCACGCGCACGACGCGGTCGCGCCCCCTTGGCGCCCGGGCCAGCGATGCCCCCCCGTCCCCGCGAACGGCTTCAGATTCCGATCCCGCCGCCGCCCCGGCTGCCGTCTTCGCCTCAGCCACCGCCACCTCGGTCGGGACGCCAGCCACCTCACCCTTCGCTGCCCTGGGTCTGACGCAACCGTTGCTGAAGGCAGTGGCGGCCTGCGGTTACAGCCGCCCCTCGCCGATTCAGGAGCAGTGCATTCCCGCCGTCTTGGCGGGGCGGGACGTGCTGGCGGCGGCCCAGACGGGCACCGGCAAGACCGCCGGCTTCACCCTGCCGTTGCTGGAACGGCTGCTCCACGGCGCCCATGCCCGCAGCGGGGTGGTGCGGGCCCTGGTGCTCACGCCCACGCGGGAGCTGGCGGCCCAGGTGAACGACAGTGTGCGCGCCTACAGCCGCTTCCTCGACCTGCGCTCGGATGTGGTGTTCGGCGGCGTCAGCCCCAACCCCCAGATCGATCGCCTGCGGCGCGGCACCGACGTGCTCGTGGCCACGCCGGGACGGCTGCTCGATCTCCATCAACAGGGGGCGATGAAGCTCGATCGGGTGGAGATCCTGGTGCTCGATGAGGCGGATCGGATGCTCGACATGGGCTTCCTGCGCGACATCCGCCGCATCCTTGCCCTGCTGCCCCAGCGGCGTCAGACCCTGCTCTTTTCCGCCACCTTCTCCGCCGACATCCGCCACCTGGCCACGGGCCTGCTGCACCAGCCGGTGCAGCTGCAGGCTACGCCCGAGAATCAGGCGGCGCCCAGCGTGGAGGCGATCCTCCATCCGTGCGACATGGCCCGCAAGCCAGCGCTGCTCAGCCACCTGATCCGCAGCAACGACTGGCAACAGGTGTTGGTGTTCTCCCGCACCAAGCACGGCGCCAATCGTGTCGCCGAGCAGCTCTGCCACGACGGCGTGCAGGCGGCGGCGATCCATGGCAACAAGAGCCAGGGCGCCCGCACCCGCGCCTTATCGGGCTTCAAGAGCGGCGAGCTGCGGGTGTTGGTCGCCACCGACATCGCCGCCCGCGGAATCGACATCCAGCAGTTGCCCCATGTGGTGAACCTCGACCTGCCCAACCAGGCGGAGGATTACGTGCACCGCATCGGCCGCACCGGCCGGGCCGGCTGCGTCGGCCAGGCGGTGTCGCTGGTGGCGGCGGAGGAACACGAGCTGTTGCGGGCGATCGAGCGGCTGCTGGGGGAGCGGTTGCCGCGGCGGGAGGTGCCGGGCTTTGAACCCACCGTGCTCTCCGCGCCCCCCCTCGACCTGAGCGGCGGCCGGGGCCGCACCCCCCGCGGCGGCGGCGGTGGGCGGGCGTCGAGCGGCGGGCGGG
>VGQX01000116.1 GCA_016882305.1 Cyanobacteria bacterium K_Offshore_surface_m2_239 | reverse complement strand
CAATGGGCTGGCCTGCAGCGCAACCTCAGCCAGGAACGCAATCTGCTGCTGGTGGAGCGCCTGCGCGCCCTCGGCCCCGCCACCGCGCCAGCCGCCCCCGAGGCCCTGGCCACCCCGCCGGCCCCCATGCTTGATCCCTCTCCGGCCACCGCTGGCGTGGCATCCCCTCCCGTCAGCGCTCCAGCGGTTCCCTCCGCCCGGACACGGGAGGTGGCCTCGTTTGACGGGCTGCCCCCTCCCCCCCCGGAGGAGCCCTGGATGGCCCAGCTGTCCTCGCTTCCCCCCACGGGCGGGCGTCCCCCGCTGCGGGTGCCCGTGAGCCCCCGGCTCACCGCCGCCGCGCCAGCCGCCGCCTCCAGCCCGCTCCCGCCTCGCCCCGCCGCCCCCGGCCTGGTTCCGGCCGCGCCGCGGTCGCGACCCGCCGCGCCCCTTCCCCAGCTGGTGGGTTTGGTGGGGGCACCGGGCCGGGCGGGCTCGGCCATCTTCCAGGTGGGCACCACCGCGATGAATGTGAATGTCGGCGAGCAGATCGGCTCCAGTGGCTGGCTGCTGCGGGCGGCGGACGGGGAGAGCGCCGTCATAGAGCGAGGGACGGAGGTGCGTCGCATCGCCATCGTCTCGGGCGGTTGACTCCCATGCCTCCCCGCGCCACGGGCGCCCTCGGACCGCGGCCCTCCCCGCGAACCCTCTGGCAGGCCCCCCTGGCCGATGTGCTCGAGGGTCGCGCCGGCGACCTCTTGAGCGGACCCTGGAAGCTGATGGTGCTGGGTGATGGCAGCCCCACCCGGCACCTGCGGCTGCTCAGCGGCGCTCCGCTCACCGTTTCCCTCATGGCCATGGCACCGGAGGGTCCGGCGGACGCGGAACGCCCTCGGGAGGTGGAGGAGCTGGAACCGCCCCTGCTGCGCCGCCAGGTTTGGCTCACCTGCGGGGGGGAGACCCTGGGGTGGGCGGAGAGCTGGTGGAACCAGCGGCAGGCGGAGACCTGCCTGCGCGACCGGCGCCAACCGATCTGGAGCAGCCTCACGGAAGGCCGCGCCGAGCTGTATCGGGAGGTGGATGGGCTGGCGCTGGTGGAGGCCGACTGGCTGGAGGAGCGCTTCGGGCGCGCCGGTCCGTACTGGAGCCGCCACTATCGCTTCTTCCGCCAGGGCCGCGAGCTGACGGTGATTCGCGAGGTGTTCTCCCCCGCCCTGGAGCGCTGGCTCGGACCCGCCACCACACTGAATCCTGAAGACATTCCGCACCTGGTGACAAGTCAAAACAATTCAGGCTTGACGAATTGACGTTGGTTCGGCCCTGACAAGCATGGGGGCATCTGCTTGCCCACGTCCCCATGGCCCCATCCCGCGGACATCCCGACTGGCTGACCCTCACGGAGCTGGGTCGCCTCTATGGACTCTCCGCCGTCACCATCGGCAAGGTTTTGCAAGCCTCAGGTCTGCGCCAGCTCGATGGCCGCCCCAGCCCCGAAGCGCTTCGCCAGGGCCTCGCCTTTCAGCGCCACAGCAGCCCCTCGCGCCAAACCCTCTGGGATCGCGACGGTTGCGCGCCCCATCTGGAGCACCAGGGCCTGAAACCCCTGCGCCAGCGGTCCCCGCTGGAGCTCTGGGCCGATCTGATCAGCGACCTCCAGCAGGGCACCCCCGCAGTGGTGATGTCCGCGGAGGACGCGGCCGAGGAAGTGCCGGCCGAGCTCGTGGGGCCATTGAACCGGCGCCTGCGGGAGCGCGGCTGCAGCTTCCAGGTGCATCAGGCCACGATCAGGCGCTTGCCCCGCCCGTCTGCTGACTCGCCTGCTCCAACAGCTGACGCAGGCGGGCCTCATCGGCGTGGCTGAGGTTGGTGCGCAGCAGGCGGGCGTTGGGCGCATGGGCCTGAAGGCGCTCGATCACCCGATCCGGAGAGGATTCCCGCACCAACACGCAGAGGGCGGCGGTGCCGGTGGTGAGGCCATCGCCCACCTCCCGCAGAAAGCCGTCATTGATGCCCAGATCCGACAGCGCCCCGGACGCCGCGCCCACGCCGGCCCCCACAGCGGCGCCCAGCAGTGGATTGAGGAAGAGCAACCCCACCAGAACGCCCCAGAAGCCACCGCTGGCCGCCCCGGCGGCAGTGAGGTTGATGGCTTGATGGAGATGGACCTGGCCCTCGCTGTCGCGCTCGACGACGACGGCATCCTCCAGGGAGAGGAGCTGCTCCTTCTGGAGGTCGACCAGATCGCGGCGCACCGTCTCCGCTTCGCTGACCGTGGGGAAGCCGACAACGACCAGGCTGCTCATGGGGAGGAAAGGGGGCGAGAACTGATGGAAATGTAAGGGTTGCCCGAAGACCGAACGGACGTCAGGCGGGGGCGTCGCGGGGCTGCCGCTCAACGGCGACGGGTGGAGCGGGGCAGCGGGCGCCCCGTCGGGGCAGGGGGCGGCGCGGCGGCCAGGGGATCCGCGGGAGGGGAGGGAGGGGGCTCCTGGCGTCGCCAGCGGGGCACCGTGAACATCTCCTCCTCCGGCCAGTCCTGGCGGGAGGAGGCGTCCAGCGGCTCGTGCGCGGAGTCGTCCCCCGGCTCCGCCACCGGCTCTCGGGCGGGCCGCTCCCGGGCGGGTGGCGGTGGCGCGGGCCGGGAGGCGGAGGGGCGGGCGGGGGGTTGGCGATAGGCGGCGGAAGCGGCGGCCCCGCGGCGAGAGATGGCCTCCAGGGGCGGACGGGCGCGGCGGGGCGCGGGGTCGCCGCTGGTGGAGGGAGCCGCCGCTCGGTCGGTCTCCCAGGGTTCGCGCCAATCCTCACGGTCATCAAGAAGCCAGTCGAGCTTCCCTTCCACCCAGCGGCCCAGGCCGTCGCCGCGTCGGAGGCCCCCTCGCCCCGACCCGCGCGGGTCAGGCCGGCTGCCCGGACGCGTGCCGGCGACGCCGTCCACCAGCTCGCGCCCGCGACTCACCCATTGCTCCAGCCGATCACCCAGGGGACGTCCCTCCCGGGCGGTGCCGTCGTCATCAACCCAATCCATGGGCTGACCTTAGCGAGGATGGCGGCGCAGCCAGTGCTCCCGCGCCAGTCCCACCAGGGCGATCGACACCCCGCCCAGCTCCAGGCTCCAAAGAAACACGCCCATCGGCATCCGCGCTTCGCGGGAGGTTAGGGCGTCAGCGGCTCAAACACCAGCAGGCAGTCGGCATGCCAGCGGCCGCCATGCCAGCGCTCACAGCAGAGGCGGCAGGCCAACCCCTCCCGGCGCCGGCGATACGGGGAGCGCAGGCCGCAGCGGGGGCAGCGCGCCAGCCAGCGCGCCGGCCGCAGAGGCACGGGGAACCGGTGCCGCAGACTGACCTCAAAGCCCGGCTGACGGCTGTTGATCAGGGCCATGCGCGCCCGAAAGTGGGGCCCATGGGCCTCCCGGACGCCCAGCACCCGATCCACCCAGGCGTGGATCATCTCGTGGCAGAGGGTGCTGAGGGTGGCCGTGCGCGGCAGGGGATCCAGAAGGGGACGGGACAGCAGGATCTCGCTGCGCATCTCCCCCGGGCTGGAGCCCCAGCGGCGGTAGAGGCCCGCGGTGCGGGTGAGGCGGCCGTCGCTCCAGCGCAGGACCACCAGGGGGCGGTCATCGGGCGCCAGGCGGCCGTCGAAATGCTCCCGGTTGAGCTGATGGAAGAGAGGGAGCAGGGGTTCGAGGGGCAAGGGCCGACGCGGGACGGGCCCCCGGCGAAAGGCGGGCTCAGTTTGGCGGGTTTCGTCGGCAACGGGCCGTTGTCGGGCAGACTCAGGCGCTGTTCATCACGCGCGCATCCATGGACTGGGGACTGGCCCGGGAGCTCGGCGGAAAAGCGCTGCTTGTCGGTGCTGGCGGCTTGCTGCTCTATTGGACGATCTCAGCGGTGCGCCTGGTGCTCAGCGCCCGGGGCATCAATCCGCTGATCAAGCAGTTCTTCACCCAGGTGGCGTCCGGACAGGTGGACGGCGCCTATCTGCTGACGACCAAGAACTATCGCTCCCATGTGAATCGCCAGCAGTTCATCCGCTTCCTGGCGGGCCTGCAGCTCAACAAGTACCGCAACCTCCGCTCGGGCCGGCCGCGGCTGCAGGACGACCAGGTGATCCTGACGGTGAAGTTGAAGTCGGACAGCAAGGAAGAGCTGCCCCTGGACTTCACCTTCGTGAAGGTGGAGGACGCCTGGCGGGTGGACCGCATCCAGAAGGTGGCGGCCGGCTGACCGCCTGGCTCCAGCGCCGTGACGCCGCCGTGACTCCCGCCGTGACGCCCTCCTCCGACCAGCGACGCCGCGCCGAGGAGCTGCGCCGCCTGCTCCAGCAGGCCGCCCACGCCTACTACGTGCTCGATGCGCCCGTCCTGGAGGACGCGGTCTACGACCAGCTGTTCCGAGAACTGGAGGCCCTGGAGCGGGCGTTTCCGGAGCTGCGCAGCCTCGACAGCCCCACCCAGCGGGTGGGCGGTGCCCCGGCGGAGAGCTTCCCGACGGTGGCGCATCGCGTTCCGCTGTTCAGCCTCAAAAACGGCTTCCACCGCGCCGACCTGGAGGATTGGCACGAGCGCTTGGGCCGGCTGCTCTCTGGGGGCCGCGGCGAGCGGCCGGCGCCCGGCGACCGGGCGTCAGCCCCGCAGGGGCCATCCTCCCTGGCGCTGGTGGGGGAGCTGAAGATCGATGGCAATGCCCTGGCCCTGAGTTACGCGAATGGCGTGTTGGCGCGGGCCGCCACCCGAGGCGATGGCGAGCGCGGCGAGGAGATCACCCCCAACGTGCGCACGATTCAAACCGTGCCCCTGCGCCTGACCCTGGAGTCCCCGCCGGACTGGCTGGAGGTGCGCGGCGAAACACTGCTGCCCAACGCCACCTTCGCGCGGCTGAACGCGGAGCGGGAGGCGCGCGGCGAACCGCTCTTCGCCAACCCGCGCAATGCCTGCGCCGGCACGCTGCGGCAGCTCGATCCCAAGGTGGTGGCGGATCGCCAACTCGCCTTCTTCGCTTACACCGTCCACCTGCCGCCCGACTGGCGACCGCGCTCCGCCAGGGATCCCGCCCCGCCGCGCACGCAATGGGAGGCGCTGGAGTGGCTGAAGGCGGCGGGCTTCCAGGTGAACCCCAACGCGGCGCTGCTCCCCACCCTGGCGGAGGCCGAGGCGTTCTTCGCCGCCTGGGAAGAGGGCCGCAAAGCGCTGCCTTACGCCACGGATGGTGTGGTGTTGAAGCTCAACGATCTGGCCCTCCAGGCGGAATGCGGCAGCACGGAGACCCATCCCCGCTGGGCGCTTGCGCTCAAGTACGCGCCCGAGGAGGCCAGCAGCCGGCTGTTGCGGGTGGTCGCCCAGGTGGGACTGACGGGGAAGGTGACCCCCGTGGCGGAATTTGAGCCGGTGCTTCTGGCCGGCACCACCGTGAGCCGGGCCACCCTGCACAACGCCGATCGCCTGGCAGAGCTGGATCTGCACCTGGGCGACACCATCGTGGTGCGCAAGGCCGGCGAGATCATCCCCCAGGTTGTGCGGGCCCAGCCCCAGCTGCGCCCCTTGGCGGCCGTCCGGGTCGAGCTGCCGGAGATGTGTCCGGAATGCGGGTCCGCGCTGGTGCGGGAGGAGGGCGAGGCTGCCACCCTCTGCGTGAACAGCAGTTGTCCGGCGATCCTGTTGGCCTCGCTGCGCCGCTGGGTGAGCAAGGGCGCCCTGGACGTGGAGGGAATCGGCAGCAGCTTGATCGAGCAGCTCGTGGAGAAGGGACTGGTGCGTTCGATCGCCGATCTCTACCGGCTGGACGGGGCTGTGCTCGCCAGCCTGGAGCGGATGGGGGAGAAATCCGCCGCCAATCTGCTGGACAGCCTGGAGGCCTCCAAGCGTCAACCCTGGCCGCGCCAGCTCTATGGACTGGGCGTCCATCATGTGGGGGAGGTGAACGCCAAAACCCTGGCGAAGACCTTTGCCAGCGCCGCCGCCCTGCGCCACGCGGCCCTGGCGGAGCCGGAGGCGATCACCGCCATCTTCAGCCTCGGGGCGGAGGTGAGCCAGTCGCTGCGGCAATGGTTCGCCACGCCGGCCAACCAGCGCCTGCTGGAGGAGCTGGCGACGTTGGGGTTCGCCCTCGGTCAGACGGAGGAGGAGGAGGCCGCGTCGAACGCGGGCTCAAGCGCCCTGGCGGGGAAAACCTTTGTGCTGACGGGCACCCTGCCCACCCTCAGCCGTCGCCAGGCCCAGGAGCGGATTGAGGCGGCCGGGGGCAAGGTCAGCGGGTCGGTCAGCGGCAAAACCCACTACCTGGTGGCGGGGGAGGAGGCGGGCGGCAAGCTGGAGAAGGCACGGAGTTTGGCGGTGCCGATCCTGGACGAGGCGGGCCTGCTGGATTTGCTGGCTGGCGGCGGCGAAAGGGGGGCCCGTGCCACGTGAGGCGGCGGATCAGCGCTGGCCGGTGATCGCAAAGCGCACAAAGGCATCCTGGGAGAGCGTGAGCGATGCGGCGTTGGCCACCCCGGCGTCTGGCTTGGCGGAAACGATTTCAAAGGACACCAGACCAGGATTTCTGCGCATCTCGCGTCGACCTGTTTCCTCGTCCTGAACCCCTTTGACGGTCACCGGTCGGGCGGCATGGATGAGGATATAGAAATCAATGGCCGCCAGCTTCTCCCCCCATGACGGCAGTCCAGACACATCTCGATCATAAAGAATAGAACCTTCGTTGAATTGAAATCTGCTACCCTGCACCCACTCCTTCCAGGATTGCACAACTTCCTTGTTTTTCGTTTTTTGCTTCTGCAAAAAGCGGAGATCGAGGGCGGCGTTGAAGTGGGGTGGCAGCCAGAGATGCCAACTCTCTGGCGTTGAACCGGCTGGATTCTTGAGAAGAGTTGCGCTGCTCTTTCCCGGCTGCTGCGTCAACCCGTGAAGCACCTTCTCCGCCGCGTGCGCATCATCGGCAATCGTCAACGGCTTGGCTTCCACAGCTGCTGTTCGAGGACTGGTGGGGCCGACGTTACAGCATGTTCCCGTCGCCGGATGGCGGTCCGCGACACGATCGGCGCGGCTTGGGAAATCAGGAGGGGATTGCCGCCTCGCCAGCGCGCCGGAGGCCTGGCAGGAGCGCAAAAAACTCCGGGTTCAACTCGGCCAATGGCTCTTTGAGGATTTCGAGCTCCTCCGCTGGACCATGGACCTCAAGGCGAATGATCTTGGCGATCTTCAAGGCTTCATCCAGCAGGGCGCCAACGTTGTCAAGATGAGCCAGAACGGCGGCGGCGTTCTCATAACCCTCCCGGCAATGAGCTATGTGCCCGTTGAAGGAAAACGCATAGTGGATGCATCCGCTTTCCGACCGGGTTTTTTCAACAAAACGCGCGCCCAGTGTCTGAAAGGCGGCGAGCTGGCCATCCTGAACCTCGAAGTAGGGAACCAAGGTGCAACAGGCATCTGTCACTAACATGAACAACTCCGGATTTTCGCTTGAAGGCTAAACAGGAAACCCGTGGCCGTGTCAAGCCGTGTCCGCGTGCCCCGGCAAGGGGCGAGGGCTGGGCCCACCGAGCCCCGCGGTCCGCCGCGGGACGCCAGGGGAATCCAACAGGGCATTTCGTAAACGGGGTCAAGTCGGCTACGTTCACGCCGGGTGTCCTTTCGCCCCACCCCCGACCCATTCCCGCGCCCGCTGAGCCCTTGCCCGCTGAGCCTGTCCCCATCGACTCCGACCCCTTGGAGGCAGACCCCTCGCCGGAGATGCCCGGGAGCCCGTGGATGGCGCCCATGGATATCACACTCAGCAGTGCTCTCCCGCTGACCGGGGCCTTCGCGATCCCGTCGGCCTCCCTGGCGACGAGCGCTCCAGCCCCCACGCCCCCTCCAGCCGCCGAGACGCCGCCCGAGGATCACGAGCCCTCCCCCGCCTTGACCGGCCTCCCCCTTTCCCTCTCCGAGTCCTTCTGGCGCCTGCTGTCACGGCACCAGCTGCTGGTGCCCCTCCTGCGCCAGTCGGTGATCGCGAACGCCCTCGAGGGCGTTCAACTCAGCGCAGAGGAGTGTCAACAGGCGCGCAGCCAGTGGCTGCAACAGAAAGGCATCCAATCCCCCGAGCAGCTTCAGACCCATCTCGCCAAACACGGCATGGTGGAGGACGAGGCCCTCTGGCAGGCGGAACTCCCCCTGCGCGCGCGTCACCACGGCCACGATCAATTTCTTCATCGCGCTGAACAGCGCTTCCTCAGCCGCAAGCAACAGCTCGACACGGTGATTTACAGCTTGTTGCGGGTGCGGGGCGAGGCCCTGGCCCATGAGTTGTATCTGCGCATCGCCGAGGGGGAAGCGGACTTCGCCGAGCTGGCCGCCACCTACGCCGAGGGACCGGAGCAGGCCACCCGGGGGGTGGTGGGACCCGTGCCGCTGTTGCAGGCCCACCCGATCCTGGCCAATGTGCTGCGCACCAGCCAGCCGGGAGAGTTGCGCCCCCCTTTCGCGATCGAGCAATGGTGGCTGGTGGTGCGGCTGGAGTCGTTGCAGCCGGCCAGCTTTGACGACGCCATGCAGAGCCGCATGACCCAGGAGCTCTTCGAGGAATGGGTGGACGAGGAAGTGCAACGTCTGATCCAGAACCACGCGACAACGGCCACACCCTGAACACCATGGTCTCCACCTCCCCTTCCACCGATCAGCGCCGGAGCTGGCTCAGCCTGGCCCCCTTCACCCTCCTCTCCCCGGAGGCCAGCCGCCGCCTGGAGCAAGAGAGCGAGCTGCAGCGCTTTGCCGAAGGACAGGTGTTGAGCAGCGCCAGCGCCATCGGCGCCCGGATCCTGGTGGTGCTGGAGGGGGAGGCCCGGCTGCTGGGGCTGCGGGAGAGCCGGCCCTTCACCCTGCGCAAGCTCGGCACCGGAGACATTGTCGGCCTGGCGTCCCTGCTGCGGGCCGCCCCTTGCGAGCAGGTCAGCGCCGCCACGCCGGTTGTGGCGATGGCCCTTCCCGATGCCCTGGTGCTGGAGCTGTTGCGCCAGGAGGCGCCGTTCCAGGAGTGGTGCGCCGGCCACCTCTGGCTGGCGGAGCTCCATGGCCTGCTGGTGGGCCTGGAGGATCGGAACGCGACGGCCGAGCCGTTTGATCCCGCCCGTTGGCGGCAACGGTTGGAGCGCCTGGCCGAGCGGGCCCGGATGATCCAGCCGCGACGGGGAGCGGTGGCGGCGGCGGGCGAAACCCTTTATCTGGCCAGTGGCAACGTGCCGGACCTGCCCCTCGGCAGCCCGCTCAAGGCCGGCGCCCCCCTGCCCACGCCCCTGCCGCCTCTCCCCTTGCGCCTGATCGCCCTGCCGGAGGAGGGGGCGGGAGGCGTGGAGGCGAGCCTGGAACCGTCGTCGGCCCTGGTGGCGGGCACCGTCGGGGAGGAGGCCTCCCTGCCCCCACCCACCAGCCTCGATCTGGGCCAAGCCGGCCCGCAGCGGGGGTTTGCGCTGTTGCGGGCCAAGGGCGACGTGGCGGAGACCACCGCCTGCCTGCAGATGCTCGCCAAGGGCCTCAACCTGCCCTTCCGTCGCGACGCGGTGGAGAAGATGTTGCGGGAGAAGGTGGCCCAGGGTCAGCGGCCCAATCTCCAGCTTTGCGCCCAGATCGCCTCGATGATGGGCCTGCTGGTGAGCGGCGCCCGGGTGCGGGGCGAGGCCCTGAACCGATTGATCACCCCGGCCTTGGTGCCATGGAAGGAGGGCTTCGCGATCCTGGTGCGCAGCCATGGCGGCGGCTGGACCCTGGCCTCGCCGCGGGATGGCTGGGTGCGGCTGAGCCCGGCGGAGGTGCAGGCGGCCTATCCCGAAGGCTTGGAGCTGATGCTGGTGGAGCGCAGCATCACGACACCGGAGGAACGG
>VGQX01000115.1 GCA_016882305.1 Cyanobacteria bacterium K_Offshore_surface_m2_239 | reverse complement strand
CCCCAAAAACTCCCAAAAACTCACCTCAAACACAGCTGAAACCTGCCAAACGTCGAAAACAACGAGATATGTGCTCAGTGGAGGGAGAACTCGACCCTATTTGCGGGTTTTTCCGCAAACTCCTAAGCATGCGCCGCTCGTCGCCTGGATCGCATCGCCAATGCAGCAATCGCTTCAGTGCGGTGTTGGAGGATGCTCCCCTCAATTGAGGCTAAGAGGATAAATGAGGCAATGACTAGAGGAAACTCTGCTATAGACAAGCTGAAGGCAGAAAGCAATTTTATGAAGATGCAAATCCAGCGGCTTAAGCAGGCCTCATCACAATCTTGCTAACAGACTGGAGCCTCACCCATTGGGTCTGGGAATAAGAATAAATATACCCCCGACACTCCATCGCCAGGAATACTTACCTGCAGTCAGATGCTGGATCACTGATTCGTGTTGTGAGCGCCGCCCGGCAATACCATGCATCAGAGCCGCTGCCTGGCTTGGGATTGATGCCGACATGACATGGCTCATGCCACCTCACGGCAGCTGCAACCAGCAACAGGCGATCAATGCGTTCGGCATCACTCCAAGCCAGATCCAGATCCAGATCCAGATCCAGATCCAGAGTCGGAGCGGCGTCCCTGATCAGATCCCAGGGCTCATCCACGGAACGACCTTCAGATGGTTCCCTTGCGCCCTGCATCAGCGCTTCGGCAAGGGCGCGGCGCGAGTCCGGCCGCCCGGCTCGCATGCGGCGCTTGCCGCGATGATTCCGCCGCTGCCCTCACGGAGCGCAAGCCGCCTCCTGAGGCCTTGGCCGCCGGGGGTGTCGTTGCAGCGGGGGGCTGAACATCCCCCTGAGCGTGGCTGGGGGGAGAACGGCCCCCCGCTCGTTCAGCATGGGGATGTTGTTGACGTCCAGCTGCCATGGCTTCCCCTTCGCCATCGGATCGCGACCGTGTCGCAGTTGCCAGCGGCGCGGTGGGGGAGGCGGGTCTGATCGAGATGCCGACGGAGATGGTTCAGGAGGATGGCAGCAGCGTGGAGGGGGGTGTTCGCCCAGCGATGGACACCGCCCTGCCTTATCGCGCCCTCCATTGCGTCGCCAAGGAGGCCATGCCGCCGCCAATTCTTGAGGAGATCAACCGCCATGGTTGGCCGGTGGCCCCTGGCGAGGCCTACCCCGCCGTGCTGTTGCGCGACTCGCCACTACGGCTGATCCCGCCCTGCCGCGACGACCTGGAGCCGCTGGAGGCGGCGGCCCTGGCGCTCGTGGCCTGGATCGAGGCGGAACCGCGAATCGCCGCGCTGCGGGAGCAGCCCTCGCCAAAACGGCGGCGCTTCCCGGTGGAGGTGGCCGGCAAGCGGGTGTCGGTCACGATCGGCGTGGTGCCCACGCCGTCTTCAGCGACACCGGCCAATCCACCCGCGAAGGCAACTGCCAAGGCAACTGCCAAGGCGCCGGCCAAGGCATCAATCACGGACAGCGGACGGGCTTAGCGCCAGTGGCCATGGCTCCCAAGGATCTGCCCGACGAACCCGCCAGCCAGCACCGCATCGACCGGCTGGCGGCGGTGCTGGTGGCGGCGGGACGGGTGACGCCCGCTCTGGAGGCCGACGGTGCGGGCGGCCTGGTGGCCCGCTGGTGGCCGCTGCCGGCCTCGGAGGATCGCCCCTGGCTGGAAGCCCTCCTGCCCGACGAGGAGCCCGCCAGCCAGCGCCACCTGGCCGAGGCCCTGGCCGCTGCGGTCGACCGGCTGGTGCGGCAGCGGTTGCGGGCGTCGCCGGGGGCGCTGGCCGCACCCCGGAGGTCGGGCAAGGGGTCGCTGGCGGAGGCCTGGTTGACGGCCCTGGCGGCCGACGATCCCCGCCTGCCGGCCCCTCTGGCCGCCACGGCGGGCAGCGGCGGTGAGCGGGTGGCTGCCTGGGTGCGCGAGGCGGTGGCGCCCGGCGGTGATCTGCGCCTGGCCCTGCGCTGCCATGAACCGGCGGATGGCCGCCGCCGCCGCTGGACCATTGAGCTGCTGCTGGGCCCCGCCGCCGATCCCAGCCTGCTGCTGCCCCTGGCCGACTTCTGGGCCGGCGCCACCCCCTTTCCGCCCGCAGCCTTCGAGGGGGTGTTGCGCCAGCTGGGTCTGCTGACCCGCCTGGCTCCGGAGCTGGCGGAGCTGCTGCGGCAGCCGGCGCCGGCCCAGCTGGAGTTGGCGGAAGCGGGGTTGGTGAGCCTGGTGAGCGGCCGGGCGGCCCTGTTGGCGGAGGCGGGCTTCAGCCTGCTGCTGCCCAGCGGGCTGCGGCAGGTGTCGCGCCTGGGGCTGCGGGCGCGGCTGCCGGCCGCCAAGGGCAAGCGCGGCAAGGCGGCGCCCGCCGGCTCCGGCGCGGGCCTCGATTTGTCGCGGCTGTTCCAGTTCGAGTGGCAGGCGGTGTTGGGTGACCAGCCGCTGAGCCAGGCTGATCTGGAGGCCCTGCAGCGGGCCGCCGAGCTCAAGCGGCCGCTGGTGCGCCTGCGCGGGCAGTGGACCCTGGTGGATGCCGCCGCCGTGGCGGGCTTGCTGCGCCTGGCGGGTCAGCCCGCCGAGGCCAGCGGCGCGGAGCTGCTGCGCGGCGGCTTCGGCCTGGAGCGGCTGGGCGTGCCGGCGGAGCTGGAGCTGGCGGGCGTGGAGGCGACCGGGCCCCTCGGCGCCCTCCTCGCCGGCCATGCCCACAGCCGGGCGGAGGCCCTGCCCACTCCAGCGGAATTCATGGGTGAGCTGCGCCCCTATCAGCAGCGGGGCCTGGGCTGGCTGGTGTTCCTCGGCCAGCTGGGGTTGGGGGCCTGCCTGGCCGACGACATGGGCCTGGGCAAGACCGCCCAGCTGATCGCCTCCCTGCTCGCCGATCCGCTGGAGGCCCCCACCCTGGTGGTGGCTCCGGTGTCGTTGCTGGGCAACTGGCGGCGGGAGCTGGAGCGCTTCGCGCCGGGCTTGACACAGGCCTTGCATCACGGCCCGGAACGGCCCCGCACCCTGGCGGCCCTGCGCCGCTCCCTCAAGGCCCTCGGCCCCGGCGGCGTGCTCATCGCCAGCTATGGCGTGCTCAGCCGCGATGCCGCCCTGCTGGCACGGCTGGACTGGGGCCGGCTGGTGTTCGACGAGGCCCAGCAGCTCAAGAACCCCTACACCGCCGTGTCCCGCGCCGCTGCGGGGCTGCGGGCCGAGCGGCGTGTTGCCCTCACCGGCACGCCCGTGGAAAACCGCCTGCTGGAGCTTTGGGCCCTGCTGCAGCTCCTCAATCCCGGCCTGCTTGGCAGCCTGGCCCAGTTCCGCCAGCGCTTCGCCCTGCCGATCGAGCGCGATCGCGACCCCGAGGCCGCCGAGCGGTTGCGGCGGCTCACGGCGCCGTTCCTGCTGCGACGTCTCAAGAGCGATCCCGCCATCCTCCCCGACTTGCCGAGCCGCATCGAGCAGACGGAGCTTTGCGCACTCAGCGAGGAGCAGGCCACGCTCTATCAGGCGGTGGCTGATGAGCTGCTGGAGCAGGCGGAGCAGAGTGAGGGCATCGCCCGCCAGGGGCTGGTGCTGGCGGGCCTCACCCGGCTCAAGCAGGTGTGCAACCACCCCGCCCACTACCTCGATGACGGCTCGGCGCTGGAGGGTCGCTCCGGCAAGCTCAACCGCTGCGAACAGCTGCTGGTGGCGATCCTCGAGGTCGGCGAGCGGGCGTTGATCTTCACCCAGTACACCGCCTGGGGCGAGCGGTTGGCCCTGCACCTGAGCCGTCGCCTCGGCGAGGAGGTGCTGTGGCTGCATGGCGGCCTCAGCCGGGCGCGGCGCGAGGAGCTGGTGGCACGCTTCAGCCAACCGGAGGGACCGCCCGTGTTTTTGCTGTCGATCAAGGCCGGCGGCACCGGCCTCAACCTCACCGCCGCCTCCCATGTGATCCACTACGACCGCTGGTGGAATCCGGCGGTGGAAGACCAGGCCACCGATCGGGCCCATCGCCTCGGCCAGCGGCGCACGGTGCATGTCCACAAGCTGATGTGTGGCGGCACGGTGGAGGAGGGCATCGACGCGTTGATCCGTGGCAAGCGCGAGCTCGCCACACGGGTGGTGGGCAGTGGCGAGCAGGCCCTCAGCCAGCTCTCCACCGAGGAGTTGCGCCAGTTGATCCAGCTGCGGGAGCCGGGGGTGGAGCGATGAGCAAACGGGGAGCGCCGCTGGCGAATGAATGGTGGTCGCAGCGGTTTACGGCGGTGCTGGAGAGCTATGGGCTGGGGCCGCGCATGGAGCGGGGCCGGCGCTATGCCCGCGGCGGCAGGGTGCGGGAGCTGGTGGTGAAGGCGGGCCGGCTGGAGGCGAGAGTGCAGGGCTCCAGGGCCACGCCCTATCGGGTGAGCGTGCGCAGCGCCGCTCCCGGCAAGGCGCAATGGAAAGCGCTGGAGCAGGCGATGGCCGCCCGCCTGGGCTGGACCGCCCAGCTGCTCAATGGCGAGGTGCCCCGCGAGCTGGAGGAGCCGTTTGACGCGGTGGGCGTGCCGTTGTTTCCGCGCCGCTGGGAGGAGCTGCAGGTGCGCTGCGGCTGCCCCGACGACGCCGAGCCCTGCAAGCACATCGCGGCGGTGTTGTATGTGTTCGCCCAGCAGCTGGATGAAGATCCCTGGCTGCTCTTGGCCTGGCATGGCCGCGATCGCGACAGCCTCCTGGCCAGCCTGCGCCGCAGCGCGCCCGAACCGGCTGCGGCGGATGAATTGCCGCCCTGGTGGCCTGCGGGCCTGCGAGCGCGCCCGGAGCCGCGCCTCCATCCCCCCGATCCGCTGCCGCCCGATCCACCAGAGCGAGCGCTGCAACGGCTGGGCCCGCTGGAGCTGCCCGGCTTGCCGCCGACCGAGCTGGAGCGGCGTCTGGCGTCGCTGTATCAGCGGCTGCTGGTGAGTGCGACCGAGGGCGAAGGGGTTGAGAGCGAGGGGGATTGAGCGGTTGGCGGGAGTCAACCGTCACGGGACCGTCCGCACTCTCGACACAACAAGATCCTGGCCTGTCGGTAGGGGCGAGTGTTTCGGCGATCAGGCCAGGAGACCGGCCGCCGAGGGCCTGGATCACGCCAGGCCGCTCGAATTGGCTCAGATCAGTTGTCGCGAGGCCTGGATCCTTCGCTTGAGACGACGGCTGAAGTGAAACGCCACACCCCCTCCCAACACGGGGAGAGGCCCAGGTGCCGAGGACACCTGGAACGAAGAGGTGAAGGACCGCATTGGCAGCGGAACAGCAGACGCCAGGGTTGGCTCCATTGGCGCCAGTGGCAGTGCCAGGGACGTCATGTCGTCGAGTTGGGCGACATGGGGGTAGCCATCCACGGGATTCAGGCCGCCGGTACCTGGTTTGGGTTGACTCTGGGAACCACTGCAGATTCCAAGCGCTGTGGCGATCGAAATACCGGATGTCTTCCGCTCTGGCCCTGTAGTAAAGCGAACTTCATCGCCCCAGCCGAATAGATGATCAATTTGCCAGCGCTCAAGATATTGATCGACCTCATGTAGGGTTTCTTTGAGGATGCGATTGGCTGAGCAACAATCCAAATTATAAGATACGGCTATATCTTTGCTGGTCAAAATGCTCGTCGAGGCATCGCCACCGTCGCTATCAACGGGACTGGAAATCTTGGCCAGATCCTGAGGCAGAAAGGCGTCGAGCGGATTGGCTTTTGTTGGGGCGGGTTGGGTGGAAATAGCGCTGGCGCTGATGGGTTCACTATTGGCAAACAGGTTGGTATTGAGATCAATCTTGATGTCAACTTCTGGCGCCGTTGGGGTTGCGAGCGATACGGTGGTCGGCAAACAGGTCGTGCAGGAGGTGTTGGACTGTTGACCGATTGTTTGGTAAGTCTTCCATTGCAATGTGCCAATGAGCTCCTTGTAATACATGAAGGAATCGTCGCCCCACGATGGATCTTCCATATTGGGATTGAATACGCCATTTAAAATGACCTGCCTGCGCGGCGTGAAGATTGGACCTGTCGCTGGCGGTTCGGGTGGAACCGCAGGCAGCTGACAGCTTCCGGAGCTGCAGTTCGATCCGGCTCGTGCGGGCTCCTGAAGGCCAATGACGCCCAAAAGGAATAAGACCAACACCGCAGTGCGTCTCATGAGAAATAATATGAGAGATCGAATCAATTCTGTCGGATTGAACTTGGAGCATGCTCTTCCGTTGCAAATTGCCATATCCGCTACCTGTTGGGGCGCCTGCCAAGTTGGGCGGAATCACGGCGCTGTCTCTGCTCTCGTCAGCTCAAGAAAGCTCCAGCGGATCCTTCTCTCATGGGTCAGTGCCTCAGGCCTCAGCCACCCAGTTGTCCTCCCTCAGGCCAGGACATGCCCTGAAATCTCTTGTTGTGCTGGTCACCAGAGTCAGGTGCACTTCGCTACCCACCCCGGCTGTCCCCCGTCCGCAGCCGCCGCACACCCCCTCCCCTGGCTCCAGATCACCGCGGACCTCAGCCAGCCGTCGGCGGATCGATTCCTGGGGCCGTCCTTCCCCTGCCATCGCTGTGCGCCTTCCCCAGGGCTATAGATCCACCCGGCTCCACCTCCAGTGGCCTTGTGCTCTGCCTCCCCGGCGCCGCAAGCGCTTTGGTTTTGGTGGTCCATCAATCTCTGTCCTCCTCCGCCAGCGCCCGTCCCTCCATCAACTCCAGGAAGATCCGCAATCGCTCCCGGTTGCGGATGGAGGGATCATGCTGGACTCTGGCGCAAAGCAGCGGTGCCTGATCCAGGCCCTCAAGGCTTTCTCTCTGGCGTTTTCGCGCCTTGGCCTCCGGCCGACTTCGTCTACAGCTGCTCGGTTTCGCTCTCGATCTGCTTCGTTCTCTCTTCGCTCAGCTCGATATCGTTCTTGAGCTGCTACGGCTTCGCCGGCCTGCGGCTACATCCGCTGCTCGTGCAGCACGATGCTCTGCTCGTAACCGGGATCGTGACGCCAGTTGAGCGTCGGGCCCAAGTGGCGCGCCGTATTGCACATACTCGACAAAAACTGTCGCCACCGAGGCAGCGATGAAAGGGATTCCCCATTGCTGGGGGAGGGGGAAGGAGCGGCCGGCGAGGAGGACGTGGTCAAAGGAGGAGAGCAGGGCGATCAAGCCAAGGAAGAGGCCGCCGGTGGCCTGAAGCAGGCCAAGCCGATCGAGGCTCGGGCAGGGGAGTTGCGTCAACGCAGAGTCTGGCGGAAGCGGCGCTGGTTCGCTCTCATCGGTTGGCGGGGCCGCCGCAGCTGCCGAGGCTGAGGCGGGGTCTGGGGCCGAAGCTGAGTCGGAGGCTGGATCTGCCGGTTCAGGGGGCGGTGGAGGCATCGTGACGGGTCTGAATCGAGGGCGGGTGGGGGGCGCATCGGTTCCCTTCCTTTGCGTGCCACCACCTGTCACACCCCAAGCGCGAACAGCCCTGATCAGGAGCCAGCCAGCTCCCGCCCCTCCATCCAATGCAAGGAAGGATTCGCAATCGCTCTCGATTGAGGATTGTGAGGATTGAGGTCTCGTGTTGGACTGCCTCGCGCCATGGCCTCAGGCTGACGTCGACGACAGCCGCCCGGTTTCGTTGACACCTCGGCGATGGACGCGATCCTCCCGTGGTCGTCCGGTTCATGCCCGTGGCGTTTCCCTGGCGCCAACTTCAACGGCTCGCCGTCGCTCCTGAGCCGGGTGCGCCGGCAGAGAAGCTGGCCTGCTGGACCCGGGCTGAAAGCGGCTTTGGCCGTCACGAAGCCGTATGGGTGCCGTAACATGCCTGACGTGTTACCATGGTTTTTCTGGTAATCCTCCGGCACATTGACGAAGTGGATCCAAGCCGCTTGCGTGAAGGCGTCGAGCTGATGCCAGCCTCGCCACCCCTCCACCTTCACCCCCATCGAACAGGTCGAGCCCCGGGCTCGAGGCTGCCAGTCGTTATGACCCATGCAAATCCTGCTCCCGCTATCGCTGTCTCCCAGGAGGCCAGCGCTCAGCGCGACAAGTCACTCCAGGAAACACCAGCAAAACCCGACGGAAATCGCAACGCTGAGTCCTTGAAACGCATCGAATTGCGCGCCACCGAAGAATTCGTCGCTGCCCTCGACGCCCTGGCAAAAAAGGAAAACTCCTCCAAGGCTGACATCATCCGCAAGGGCGCTGGTCTGTACGCACGCATGCGCATGGAGCAGGAGCGGGGCCATCTTCTCGGGGTGGTTGCCTTGGAAAATGGTGAAATCAAAGTCAAGGAGGTCATCCAACTCTAGGACCATGCCATTCCGATTAGACTGGAGTCCCACGGTCTGAGACGGTCGTGTCCATCCTCTTGCAGGACGATCTCTTTGTTCCAATCCTGGGGGACTTCGCACCGACGGGTGTGGCCTCCAGGTTTCTGACGTTGACTGAGAAGGATAATATCATTGATGCGTTGATCATTGCTCTCGCCAAAAATAACATACCTATTACACCACTGGAAAATTTTATTGCTGCTGAATCAGCAACAATCTATTCGCGGGAGATCATCGTGAAGATTGTTCCTGTTTCTCGCGAGCCATGACATCTCCTCGTGGACAAGAACCCATCGGCCTGTCAAGTAGCTTTCCGGGAACAGTACAAGGCGACGCATTCACAAAAAAAGCTGGAGAAAGTGAGGCGAGCCGACTCTTTCATGCGTCTCAAAGTCCTTTTGAGCAGTACAATTACATCACGACTGATCTGAATGCCCGGATTGAAAAAGAAAAAAGAGAGCACCAGGCGTCATCGTTTCGCAAAAACATCGTTCTCGTTGCCCTGACCGTCCTCTGTCTGGCCTCAGGTTCAGCCAGCATCCTCCTCTTGTTGACCAGCGACGACGATCGAACGCGCGACAAAGCCTTCACTTTCGGCACCGCTTCCATCTCCTTCCTTGCTGGACTGCTCGGTGGCAGCCAGCTCTGAACGTCAAGACATCCGCAAAACATCCTCAACGACCTTCCCAAGTGCAGGCTTGCGCGCTTTGCAACACACCCCAGCTCATCGGGAATGTCTCCAGCGATGACTCGGCAGTTCCTGGAACTTCGACTCCAGTTGGACTGCCGCCGACCAAGCCCCGTCCTCCTATGCCAGCTCTCTCCCCTCCATCAGCGCAAGGAAGAGTCGCAATCGCTCTCGGTTGTTGGCGGTGGGGTCGAGTTGGACTCTGGCGGAAAGCAGAGCCGATCGACGCAAGAGAGCAAGTTCTCGAGCCTGGCGTTTTCGCGATCGAGCTGTTCGGATTCGTTCTCGAGCTGCTGAATCTCTCTCTCGAGCTGCTTCATCCGCTGCTCGTGCTGAATCCTGCGTTGCTCGTAATTCAGCATGCGCTGCTCGTAAACGGGATCGCGACGCCAATTCAGCATCGATAAAAATTGTCGCCACCGAGGCAGCGATGCAAGGGATTCCCTATTGCTGGGGGAGGGGGAAGGAGCGGCCGGCGAGGAGGACGTGGTCATAGGAGGAGAGCAGGGCGATCAAGCCAAGGAACAGGCTGCCGATGGCCTGAAGCAGGCCAAGTCGATCGAGGCTCAGCCAGGGGAGTTGCGTCAACAGGGATTCTGGCGGAACCAGCGCCGGTTCGCTGTCATCGGCAGGCGCGGCAGCCGCCGCCGCAGCAGCAGCTGCTGAAGCTGAGGCGGAGGCTGAGGCTGGCTCCGGGGCCGAAGCTGAGTCGGAGGCTGGGTCGGCTGGGCCGGAGGATGGTGGAGGCACTGTGAAGGGCTGAATCGAGGGCGAGGGGGCATCGGTTCCCTTCCTTTGAGCGCCACCACCTGTCACACCCCAAGCGCGAACAGCCCTGATCAGGAGCCAGCCAGCTCCTGCCCCTCCATCAACGCAAGGAAGAGTCGCAATCGCTCTCGATTGTTGGTGGAGGG
>VGQX01000114.1 GCA_016882305.1 Cyanobacteria bacterium K_Offshore_surface_m2_239 | reverse complement strand
TGGAGCCATGGCTTGAACCCTGTCGTGGCAACGCTTTTCATAAAACCCTGCCAAGACCCTGTCGCCATATACGGATCCGCCTATAACCGTTCACGTGGATACAAAACCACGATCCCGAGCCATGAGGCCAGCCACCGGCAATTTGGATAAAGAAGTAGGATATCTTTTTTTCTGAGCAATACTCAAATGCGAATTACGCTGGGCCCCGAGACATAAATGAGTAGTATGCTGCCTTCATTGTTGGCACTCGTGCAATTGTTTGCAAACGGCGGATAGCGACCAGATTGCAACTATGAATCAAATATAAGCTAAGTCCTTGCTTTGCTGATCCTTCGAAAAAGTTGAGCAGCTCGCAGCCAACAATTTCACGATACCGCAAGACGCTATTTCGAGTCTTCTCCAACGCCTGGTTCGGCGTGCCTGGTTTCAGAGGATCTCGACCGCCACATCTGAGCATCTCGCCAACACACGATCGCCCGTCAAGAACACCTTCGCGCCAGCCTCCATGGCTGAGGCGTAATGTAGTGCATCAGGTGTTTTGAGGTTGTATTTCGCTCGGATTTCAGTTGCCAACTCGACCACCGCTGCCGTTACCTCGATCAGGTTGATTTCGACTCCGGAGAAGAAGACATCGAATTGTGCCAAGGTCGCTGTATCACCAGCACGAAATAGATTTGATCGACACTCTAATCGGCTCAGTCGAGACGTCGTCAGCGATCCTGCTGCTCCGAGCGACGAAGATAGCCTGGCGACCAATGGCGCACGGGCCTAAGCATCGCCCTCAACCAATCGGATGACGACATTCGAGTCAAGGTAAATCAACGGTCGCCCCAGTCGTCGCGATCCGCGCGAGACTTGGCCAGTATTTCAGCTGCGCTCCGCAACTCAGTCGCGGTACCGAAGGCATCTGCAATCGATACGGTCGGCCGATCAAAGGACGGGGTTATGACCAACTCAGCGACCCCTTCCGCATCCGGGAGAGGCCCATCTGGGACAAATGTCCGGCCGGTGTAGTGTCCGCGGATGATCAGCATGTCGCTCATAAAGCCAACTCCCGACGAGACGATACCTGAATATTACCCGGTGCCCAATCGTGCGACAACGCCGGCCACAATCAACGCGTTCCCAATAGGGCTCGGAGTTTCCTGCTCTGGCTCTGGGCTTCTGTCGCCTAACGCTCCAGATCAGAAGCGGGTCGGTATCTCAGCATAGAACCCAGCCTCTGCTCCCGTCTTCTGCATCTGGATGTTAGGCAGGGTCCCAGCCGCTGACCTCATGGCAACTGGATGGCCACCCCAGCGGAGTGGTTACGCGATACATCGTTCAATAGTTTTCTTCCAGATCAGCGCTGCTTAAGGGAGATGCGACGTCGTAGACGTCTGCTGAAGGTCCAGGCCGTAGCCACTGCAAATAGAGGGGATGGACCTGGCACCGATGCAGGGCTGGGGGAAGGGCCAAGGTATAGACGAATGAAATTATTACTGCCAGTTACGGACCATGTTCCGATGAGGCCTTCAGCATTACCGATGCTCAGCGAGGAGACATCGCGCAAGAGGAGAGATGAGAAAAATTCTGTTCCCTCAACGTAATTAGAATCGATACCAAATAACGCAGGCAAGTAGAAGTCAGATTCCGTTTTTAATACTGTGGCAATGCCAGATGAATCTGAAGCATCCTTAGTAATCGCCCCAAGCGACAAGAATCCGGTAGCACCAACTGGATTAATAGGAAAAAAGGACATCAAGTTGGAATCTGTGATGCCAGAGCAAATGATTAAGCCTTCGACAAAGTCTCTATAATACGTGCTTCTTGCGCAATTGCCGGTGACATATGGAGTCGGAAGATTCACCAGTGAACCTTTGATCTGAATTTCGGTGTCAAAATAGTCTTTGTTTAAGATGTTAATCGATACATCCGCATGGACGGAGGACGCATCGACTACGACAGCGCCAAGAAAAAACATGGGGAGGCTGAACTTTATATAACGCATCAATGATTGCCAGGCAAAAACTTTTAAAAAATTCATCTTGTCTACGAGCAAAATACAACGAAATCCATGTTAAACAAGTCTCTGCTGAAGGTCAACTGCCTGCATCTTAGGTGGTGACCCAGGGCTGCCTAACTTGTATTTCGCTGGTTCTGAGAACCACGCCAGCGCGCCCCATCGGACGATAAACAAACCGTTTAGCAAGGCAAATCATGGGAGGCAAAACGAGTGCTGGCAGGGCTTGTCGAGAGATTGTGTTCGTATTGTACAGTGGTTCTCAGAAACAGGTAAGCACTTGTATTCGTTGTTACAGGAAATCTGCAGGGCTGCGGACACCCATCGGACCGCGATTTAGAACATGGGTGTAGATCATGGTCGTGTTTAGATCTTCATGCCCCATTAAGTTCTGAATGGTTCGAATGTCTTGGCCTCGTTCCAGCAGGTGAGTTGCAAAGGAATGGCGAAATGTATGGCAGCCTGCCGCTTTGGTGATCCCAGCCTCTTTGACGGCCTCTTTCACAGCTCTTTGCACAATACTTGGATCAAGATGATGGCGACCCTCGCGCCCGGTCTCTGGATCGCGCCAGCGCTTGCGCTGTGGAAACACCCATTGCCATTTCCATTCGCGGTTCGCATTGGCATATTTCCTTGCCAACGCATGGGGCAGGCTCACCGCTCCCCAGCCAGCAGTCAAGTCAACCCCATGCAGGCGGCGCACCTCCCTCAGATGTTGTTTCAACCCGGCCACCAGAGACCTCGGCAGCAAAGCCTTTCGATCCTTACCCCCCTTCCCATTCCGCACCGTCAACTCGTCACGATCAAAGTCAAGATCCTGTACACGTATTCGCAGCGCTTCTGTCAATCGCAAGCCGCTGCCGTACAACAGCCCCACCACCAGCGCGGTGTCACCCGTCAACAGACTCCTTACCACCTTCACTTCCGCCTCACTCAACACAACTGGCAACCGTCTTCTTTTCCTTGCACGTACCACCCCCTCCAAGTCAAGATCCCGCTCCAGCAGTTCCCGATAAAGAAACAACAGCGCGGCAAGGGCTTGGTTCTGCGTCGAGGCGCTCACCTTCAGCTCCACTGCCAAGTGCGTCAAGAAGGCATTCACCTCCGCGCTGCCCATGTCCCGCGGGTGACGGGGGCGGTGAAAGCGCAAAAAGCGCCGTAGCCACTGCTCATAGGTCTTCACGGTGCGGCGCGCGTAGTGGCGCACCTCCAGCTCCTCTCTATAGCGCTGAATCAAACCAGGGGGACGGGTGGCAGTCATGGTGTGGATCGCAAGCCTTCACCAAGTGTTCCCGCCGCCCCCCACCCCACAAAAAAGCCCCCGGCCGTTGGCCGGAGGCAGCAGACGTCCCTCGTGGAGACAGGGTTGAACGGATGCGTTATCCGAACTTGCCCGCCGTGGAGGCGATCAAGAAGGCGGCATAGGTGAGGAAGAAGCCCACGGTGAAGTGCGCCAGACCCACCACCCGGGCCTGAACGATCGACAGAGCCACCGGCTTGTCGCGCCAGCCCACCAAGTTGGCAAGCGGAGTGCGCTGATGCGCCCACACGATGGTTTCAATCAATTCCTGCCAATAACCGCGCCAGGAGATCAGGAACATGAAGCCCGTGGCCCACACCAGGTGACCAAACAGGAACATCCACGCCCAGACCGCCAGGTTGTTGGTGCCGGAAGGGTTGTACCCATTGATCAGCTGGGAGCTGTTCAGCCACAGATAGTCGCGGAACCAACCCATCAGATAGGTGCTGGATTCGTTGAACTGCGCCACATTGCCCTGCCAGATCGCCAGGTGCTTCCAGTGCCAGTAGAAGGTCAGCCAGGCCACGGTGTTCAGGGCCCAGAACAGCGCCAGGTAGAAGGCGTCCCACGCGGAGATGTCGCAGGTGCCGCCACGACCGGGGCCATCACATGGGAAGGAGTAGCCGAAGTCCTTTTTATCGGGCATCAGCTTCGAACCCCGGGCATCCAGGGCACCCTTCACAAGGATCAGGGTGGTGGTGTGCAGTCCCAGCGCGATGGCGTGGTGCACCAGGAAGTCGCCAGGTCCGATTTGCAGGAACAAGGAGTTCTTGCCGGAATTGATGGCTTCCAACCAGCCGGGCAGCCAGACGGCGCCAGGACCGGGTGCATTGCTCACCAGGCTGTTGGGGTTGGACAGCAGCACATCCATCCCGTAGAGCGCCTTGCCGCTTGCCGCTTGCACGAACTGAGCGAACACCGGCTCCACCAGGATCTGCTTCTCGGGGGTGCCGAAGGCCACCACCACGTCGTTGTGGACGTAGAGGCCAAGGGTATGGAATCCGAGGAAGAGCGAGACCCAGCTCAGGTGGCTGATGATCGCTTCCTTGTGCTCCAACATCCGCGCCAACACGTTGTTCTTGTTGGCTTCCGGGTCGTAATCCCGGATGAAGAAGATCGCACCGTGGGCGAAGGCACCGCACATCAGGAAGATGGCGATGTACTGGTGGTGGGTGTAAAGGGCCGCCTGAGTGGTGTAATCCCGCGCGATGAACGCATAGGAGGGCAGCGCATACATGTGCTGCGCCACCAGGCTGGTCACCACACCCAACGAGGCCAGAGCCAATCCCAGCTGGAAATGCAGGGAATTGTTGATCGTGTCGTAAAGACCCTTGTGGCCCGCGCCCAGGTCACCAGGGGTGCCCTTGGGGGGATTGTGAGCGTCGAGGATCTCGCGGATCGAGTGGCCGATGCCGAAGTTGGTGCGATACATGTGGCCGGCGATCACAAAGATGCAACCGATGGCCAGATGGTGATGGGCGATGTCCGTCAGCCAGAGCGCTTCCGTCTGGGGATGGAAACCGCCGAGGAAGGTGAGGATCGCGGTGCCGGCGCCGGTGGAGGTGCCGAACAGTTGTCCCGCCGTGTCGGGATTCTGGGCGTAGACGCCCCAGTTGCCGGTGAAGAAGGGAGCCAGTCCAGCCGGGTGGGGAGCCACCGAGAGGAAGTTGTCCCAACCGACGTGCACACCCCGGGATTCGGGAATGGCCACGTGCACCAGGTGTCCGGTCCAGGCGATGGAGCTGAAGCCGAAGAGCACAGCCAGGTGGTGGTTCAGGCGGGATTCCGCGTTCTTGAACCAGGCCAGGGAGGGCAGGAACTTGGGCTGCAAATGAAGCCAGCCGGCGAAGAGGGCCCAGGCCGAGAGGATCATCATGAAGATGGCCCCTTGGTACAGCTCGGCATTCGTGCGCATGCCGATCGTGTACCACCAGTGATAGAGGCCGGAATAGGCCACGTTCACCGGTGAGGACGCGCCGGCCTGGGTGAAGGCCGTGATGGCGCCCTGTCCGAAGTGGGGATCCCAGATCGCGTGGGCGATGGGTCGGACGTGCAGTGGATCGGCGACCCACTGCTCAAAGTTGCCCTGCCAGGCGATATGGAACAGGTTGCCCGAAACCCAGAGGCCAATGATGGCCAGGTGTCCGAAGTGGGTGGAGAAGAGCTTCTGGTAAAGCCGCTCCTCGGTCATGCCGTCGTGGCTCTCGAAGTCGTGAGCCGTGGCGATGCCGTACCAAATCCGGCGGGTTGTCGGGTCCTGTGCCAGACCCTGGCTGAACGAAGGAAATTTCGTTGCCATTGGGAAAGGTCAGGTGGAGGTCAGCCGACCGCAATCATGCGGGCCAGGAAGAACGACCAGGTCGTCGCGATACCGCCCAACAAATAGTGGGCAACACCGACTGCACGGCCCTGGGTGATGGAAAGCGCACGGGGCTGGATCGCCGGCGCCACCTTCAGCTTGTTGTGAGCCCAAACGATGGACTCGATCAGCTCCTGCCAGTAGCCGCGGCCGCTGAACAGGAACATCAGGCTGAAGGCCCAGACGAAGTGGGCACCGAGGAACATCAGGCCATAGGCACTGGAGCTCGAGCCGTAGCTGTTGATCACCTGTGCGGCCTGAGCCCACAGGAAATCGCGCAGCCAGCCATTGATGGTGATGGCGCTCTGGGCGAAGTTGCCGTTGGTGATGTGCGAAACCGTGCCATCGGCATTCACCGTGCCCCACACGTCGCTCTGCATCTTCCAGCTGAAGTGGAAGATCACGATCGACAGGGAGTTGTACATCCAGAACAGGCCCAGGAACACGTGATCCCAAGCCGACACCTGGCAGGTGCCGCCACGGCCGGGGCCGTCGCAAGGGAACCGGAAACCGAGACTCGCCTTGTCGGGAATCAGGCGGGAGCTGCGGGCATACAACACACCTTTCAGCAGGATCAACACGGTGACGTGGATCGTGAAGGCATGGATGTGGTGCACCATGAAGTCGGCCGTGCCCAAGGGAATGGGAGCAGCGGCCACCTTGCCACCCACAGCCACCACGGAACCGTTGAACACCTCGCTCACACCCGCAAGGGCGTTGGGAGCGGTGGTGCCGGCGGCTGCGGCGTGCAGGCCCTGGATCCACTGAGCGAAGACCGGCTTCAGTTGAATCGCGGTGTCACTGAACATGTCCTGGGGACGACCCAGGGCACGCATGGTGTCGTTGTGGATATAGAGGCCAAAGCTGTGGAAACCCAGCCAGATGCACACCCAGTTGAGGTGGCTGATCAGGGCATCGCGAGCCTTCAGCACCCGATCGAGGACGTTGTCCACATGCTTCGCCGGGTCGTAATCCCTGATCATGGCGATGGCCGCGTGGGCTCCGGCACCAACGATCAGGAAGCCACCGATCCACATGTGGTGGGTGAACAGTGACAACTGCGTCGGGTAGGAAACGCCGATGTAGGGATAGGGGGGCATCGCATACATGTGGTGCGCCACGATGATCGTGAGCGAACCGAGCAGGGCCAGGTTGAGACCCAGCTGCGCGTGCCAAGAGGTGGTCAGGAATTCAAACAGGCCGTTGTGCCCGTTCGGAGCGGGGAACAGGAGGGGATCACCCTTCTGACCTTCGAGAATTTCCTTGATGCTGTGGCCGATGCCCCAGTTCGTGCGGTACATGTGACCCGCCACGATGAAGAGCACCGCAATCGCCAGATGGTGATGGGCGATGTCGGTCATCCACAGGCTGCCCGTGACCGGATTCAGGCCTCCTTTGAAGGTGAGGAAGTCGCTGTAAGCGGCCCAATTGCCGGTGAAGAAGGCGGAGATGCCCGCTCCAAATCCGGGGAACAACTGGGTGAGCAGATCCAGGTTGAAGAACTCGTGCGGCAGCGGAATGTCCGCCACCGAGGCAATGGTCTTGCCATTCAGCACGAGCGGTTGACCGGCGTCGATGGCATCCAGCAGCTGCGTTGTGGGCAGCGACACATGCAGAAGGTGACCTGTCCAGGACAGGGAACCGAGCCCAAGCAGACCGGCCAGATGGTGGTTGAGCATCGACTCAACGTTCTGGAACCACTCCAGCTTGGGAGCTGCTTTGTGATAGTGGAAGACACCGGCGTTCAGCATCAGGCCGGCCATGACGAGGGCGCCGATGGCCGTGCAGAGGAGCTGATATTCGTTGGTGAAACCCCAGGCTCTCCACACGTGGAAGAGACCGGAGGTGATCTGAATGCCGTGGAAGCCGGCACCCACATCACCATTGAGAATTTCCTGGCCAAAGATGGGCCAGACCACCTGCGCGCTGGGTTTGACGTGCAGGGGATCGGCCAGCCAGCCGCTGTAGTTGGAGAAGCGCGCGCCGTGATAAAAGGCGCCGCTCAGCCAGATGAAGATGACGGCCAGATGGCCGAAATGAGCGCTGAAGATCTTGCGTGAGACCTCTTCAAGATCGCTCGTGTGGCTGTCGAAGTCGTGAGCGTTGGCGTGGAGGTTCCAAATCCAGGTGGTGGTTTTGGGACCTTTGGCGAGGGTGCGGTCGAAGTGTCCGGGCTTCTCGAAAAGCTCGAACGTCGCCGGAACAGGGTTCCGGTCGACCAGCTCCTCCGCCTTTTTCCCACGCTCTGGTGGGCTGATGGTCATCGAGAGGTTCCTCGAGGGACGGAATCGAGGTGGTGGTCCACCCCTTCAATGGCGACCCGGCGGAACCGGGGCCATCGGTGGGACCCACGGGGACCTGGCCGCAAGCGACCGGGAACCGCCATGGGCTCCAGTCGGCCAAGGAAAACCCTTGGGACAACTGGCGCTTTGGGCCCCGACAGGGGACCGCTGGCGGAAGTATAGGGGGCGAAAACAAGCTTTTTTGGCTGCCAGTTACAAAGGTTCAATGCCGGGCTTTTCAAGGCCACAACAGGGGTCTGCGGGAGAATTCGCTATATCGATTCCAGATTTCTTCACTGTCTCAAATCCCAAGCTCCCCAGTCCTCCCCCAGCCCAGTCCTCCCCAGCCCCGGCCGCCCCCTCGCCAGGGGAGCGCTCCCGCCGGGGTGGCGGCGGCCGCTGAGCAGAATGACCCTTTCCCCGGAGGATCCGGCGTGGCAGGTCGGCAAGGCCGTCGATGGCTGGCGCGGGCATGGGGGCTGGCCCTGCTTCTCCAGATGCTCCTCACCCCGGCCGGGGCGGACGCCCTGGAGTGGCGACTCCCGGGTCGCGGGGCCGCCCCCCTCTCGCGGCCAACGGCGCAGCTCTCGCGCCGGCCGCTGCAGGAGGTGTCCCCGCCCGCCTGGGTGCAGAAGGCGCGCCTCGCCCTGGAGGACCGGGATCCAACGGTGCGCATTCTCGCCCCGGCCGATGGCGAGCTCCTGCCGGACGGCCCCTGGACGCTGCGGCTGCGGGTGGCCGATTGGCCCCTGGTGGACGCGGGCGCCCTCGGGCTGGGACCCCATCTTGTCGTGCAGGTCGATGAGGAGCCGCCGCGCCCCGTTGTGGACACCGAGGTGGTGATGCCACCGCTCTCCCCCGGCAGCCATCGGCTGACGGTCTACGCCGCCAAACCCTGGGGAGAAGCGCACAAAAGCCCCCTGGCCCGGCAACAGATCCGCCTCCATCGGCTCGCGCCCAACCCGGCCACCCTGCCGGCGCCGGGCTCGCCCCAGTTGATCCCCGTCAGCCCCGCCGGCCCCCCAGGCTCGCCGCCCCTCCTCGTCGACTGGCTGTTGCTCGACACGCCGCTGCAGGGCCTGCGCGGCGACACAACAGGTTGGCGGCTGCGGCTGACGGTCAATGGAGAGAGCGTGCTGGTGGATCAACAGACGCCCCTCTGGCTGCAGGGGTGGAGACCCGGGGCCAACGCCCTGCTGTTCGAGCTCCTCGACGGCCGGGGGGAGCCCCTCAATGCGCCATTCAACAGTCTGTTGCGGGAGGTGGTCGTCTCCGCCGAGGGCGCCGGCCCCAACCCGGCCCGGGCGCTGACGGACCTGGAGCTGGCGGTGCTTCTCGGGGACCAGCCGGTGTCCGTTCTTGAGCCCCCGCCGCCCGTCTCCTTGCCCCCCGAACCCGCCGCGGACCCGGCCCCTCGCGGCACCGCCGACCCGGCCGCCCCACCGGACGCCGCACCGGGCGCTCCACCAGCAACCGACCCGCAGGACGCTCCACCCGCGCCCGATCCAACAACCGCGCCCGACCCCGCTCCCGAACGGTCGGCCGCTCCCGAACGGACGGCCGCCGCGGCCCCACAAGCCAGCCAAGCAGCCGATCAAGCGCCAGCCGCTCCAACCGCCGAGGACGCCCCCGCCCCTTCCGACGCCCTCCCCTCCAACAACCGCCTCGCGGTCCCGACGACCGCAAACGACCAGCCCACCGCACCGGACACCATCCCGACAGCTCCGCCCCCCCCCCCCGCCGCGCCCTCCGCCACGGCCCCCGGCATCGGCACCGCCCCGACCACCCCGGTCGCACCCACCCCGGTCGCACCCACGCCCACGCCCACGCCCGCGCTCCCAGCGGAACCCGCTGCACCCGTCCCAACCGCCGCGCGGCAAGCCGCCCCCCGGGCGGATCTCACGGATCTCTCGGATCTCTCGG
>VGQX01000113.1 GCA_016882305.1 Cyanobacteria bacterium K_Offshore_surface_m2_239 | reverse complement strand
TGCGCAGCGCCCGCTGGCAATCCGTGAAGCAGAGGTGTTCCAACACGTGGGAGCAATACAGACCCTGGCAGGAGGCCTCTGGCAAGGGCAGGCCCGACACGATGTCGCCGAACTCCACCTCGGGGGGGAACAGGGGGCGGTTGCGGGTCAGCAGGGTCCCCAGCACGGGGGTTTTTTCCAGCCGAAGGCGGGGCGAACCATCAAAGTTCCGCCATCCCCGGGCGACCGACAGGCCGCAGCCGTATTGCACATAGGGTGAGGAAAAGTCGGAAGCGCGCCTCAACAGAATTCAGCTGGTGGGCCGGATGGTAATGCAGGCCTCCCGTGGCGTGACCGGGGGTCTCGCCCGCAGGCGGGGAATCAGGACGTGGCGCGGCAACGGCGGCGCAGGTTGCGGGAAACCTGCCAGCCCATCAGAGCGGCAGCCACGGGCAGGGGGCCCGGGACGGGATTGGGAGCAGGGCCGGAGCCAAGAAGCGGCGGCGGGGAGCCTGGCAACGGATCCGGAAGGGGATCGGGGGCGCCGGGGGATCCGACCGTTGGCGGGTCCCCCGGCACGGGATCCGTGGGGGGGAAGCTGCGGCCAGGGCCAACGGGGGCGAGGTCCGGCTCCGAAGACGACGGCGGGTCCACCGAGGGAAGGGGAAGGAAGGAGAGGGGGCGAGCCGAGTTGAAGCGAAGGCTGCCCCGGTTCCACCAGTCGGGGATGCCCTCATCGAATTGGAGGAAGTCAGCGGCGAAGGAGAGAATGGTGCCGTCCGGCTGGGCCACCAATTCAAAAACTTCAAAAGATCCGGTCACCGCGCTATTGCCACGACCGATGCCCTCAACGTTGAGCCCCGGGAAGGCCAGGCCCTGAAAAGGATATTTTTTTGCCTCTTGATAGAGGCCCGGCGTTAGCGGCCGTTCACCCGGCGTCGCCAGCTCGAGCACCCACCAACTGGAGACCGGGCGTCCTGACCGTCCGTCGAAGTCATTGATGGAGAAGGTTGCCACACAGCCGGAATCCACAACGCCGGAAAAGGAAAAGCCATCCGCATCCGTAACCAGCACAGGCTCTCCGCCGCCAATCCAGCTCTGGGGACTGCTGAGGAGAGAAAAGGCGCTGACGGCGCGAGCAGACGTGGACGACCCGACCATCACCCCCACCACAGCGAGGGCGAACAAACAGCGCGAAGACCGCGAGCTCTTCACTTTACGTTTCAGCATGGCAAGGGAGAAAGATCAAGGTAAATTTTTTGATGCGTAGAAACATCAAAAGCAGACGGTCGCCAAGCCGTCTTCCGACAATTTGGGCTGAATAACTTTCAGGGACGAGTGTTTAAGCCACGTCAAGCGCCTGCACCGCCGCATCACGCGATCGCAACGGAAATCTTGACAAAAGAATTTTCCCGTGCTCTCTCGACGCCCGTCCGCAAACCCTTGCCAGGGCTTCAGGCCGCTGGACGCCACGAGGGACGGAGGGGGCGTCACGGGGTCCGCTCCAGCGACCGGATTGGTCTGGGTTTGCAGATAAAGGCGTGCCAAAACCGGTCCTCGTGGCCAAAGGCTGGAGCAGCCGTCAGCGCGCGCCGATCAGGCCGTCTCCAGACGCACCGCCGCCGCTTTGAGCTCCGGCTGCTTGGACAACGGGCACCCCAGAGCGTGCATCAAACGGTTGGCCTCGCACGCCTCAGGTTGAGACGCTCCCCAATGCATGGGCAGGAACACCACCCCCGGGCGGATCGCCGTGGTCAACCGCACCGGAACATGCACGCACCCGCGGCGCGAGCACAGGCGCGCCCGGGCCCCGTCCACCAACCCCAACGGCTCGGCATCCCGGGGGTGCACCTCCAAGACAGGGCCCGGATACTGCTTGCAAGCCCGCGCCACGTGGACGGTGCGGGTGAGGGTGTGCCAATGGGCCAGATAGCGGCCCACCGTGAGCACAAGGGGATAGGCCTCATCCGGAGGCTCGGCCAGGCCGAGGGGCTCCTCGGCGATCAGGCGGGCCCGACCCTCGGGGGTGGGGAAGCGATGGTCCAGGTAGAGGCGGGCCTGCCCCGCCCCGGGGGCGGTTCCCTCCGGAAAGGGCCACTGCTGGGGGCCGTGGGCGGCGAGGAGGTCATGGCTGAGGCCGGCCATGTCGCAGGGGCGGCCGCGGGTGAGGGCCACAAACTCCGCGTGCACCTCCGCGGCGGAGGTCCAGGCGAACTGCCGCTCCCACCCCAGCCGACGCCCCACCTCCGCGAACACCGCCCAATCGGGACGCGCAAGACCCGGCGGCTCCCGAAAGGCCGGGCAGAGGGTGACGCGCCGCTCGGAGTTGGTCATGGTGCCGGCCTTCTCACTCCATTGCGCCGCCGGAAGCACCAGGTGGGCCACGGCCGCCGTTTCCGTGCCGGCGTAGGCCTCGCTCAGCACCACCAGCGGACAGCGGGCCACGGCGGCGCGCACCCGATCCAGCCAAGGCAGGCTCACCAGCGGATTCGTGGCCGCCACCCACCAGAGATCCAGCTCCCCCCGCTC
Source organism: Cyanobacteria bacterium K_Offshore_surface_m2_239 (assembly GCA_016882305.1). GTDB lineage: Bacteria > Cyanobacteriota > Cyanobacteriia > PCC-6307 > Cyanobiaceae > Cyanobium. The sequence continues at coordinate 7,394 of VGQX01000113.1, read as the reverse complement.
CATCGCCTCGATCTGCTCCCAAACCGTCAACCCCGGCGCGGCGCTGATCGCGCCGGGGGCGAAGCCCCAATGGCGCTCCACTTCCGCCCGGTGTTCGCTGTTCGCCACGGCGCGGTAGCCGGGAAGCAACTGGGCCAGGCCGCCCACCTCCCGACCGCCCATGGCGTTGGGCTGGCCCGTGAGGGAGAAGGGGCCGGCGCCAGCACGACCGATCTGGCCGGTGAGCAGGTGGAGATTGATGAGGCCCGCCACGGTGGCCGTGCCCTCCCGCCGCTGATTCACCCCCATCGACCAGAGGCTGAGCACGGACCCGCTCTCCGCCCACCAGCGGGCGAGCTGGCGCAGGCTGTCTTCCGCGATGCCGCACACCGCCGCCGTGCGTTGCGGCGTCCAGGCAGCGAGCAGGGGTTCCAGGTCGTCCCAACCCTCGGTGTGCCGCGCCACGAAAACCTGATCCCGCGCGCCCAGCGCGCACAGCAGGTGGCCCAGGCCATGGAGCAGGGCCAGGTCGGTGCCGGAGCGGATCGGCAGGTGGAGATCCGCAGCGGCGGCGGTCTCCGTGGCGCGAGGATCCACCACCACCAGCCGCGGCGTGCCCCCCTCGCGACGGCGCCGTTTGAGGAGCCGTTGGAACAACACCGGATGGCATTCGGCGGTGTTGGTGCCGATGAGCAGCACCAGATCGGCGACGTCCAGGTCGTCGTAGCAGCAGGGCGGACCATCGGCCCCCAGGCTGCGGGCATAGCCGGACACCGCCGAACTCATGCACAACCGCGAATTGGCATCGAAGTTGTTGCAGCCCAGGGCGCCCTTGAGCAGTTTGTTGGCGACGTAATAGTCCTCCGTGAGGAACTGACCGGAGCCATAGATCGCCAAGCGCTCCGGTCCATGGAGGGCAAGAGTGGTCTGGAGGCGGTCCAGGAGCAGCTCCATGGCTCGCTCCCAGGAGATCGGCGTGAACGGCTGGTCGAGGCTCGATCGCCAGAGGGGTGTGGTGAGCCGGTTGCGATCCAGGGTTTCCCCCACCGTGGCCCCCTTGACGCACACCTGGCCCAGGGAGGAGGGATGGTGGCGATCGCCGCGGGCGGTCCACTGGACCTCCGCGGGCTCCGAACCCGCGGTCGCGTCGACGCCCTCGGCGTCGCGCGATGGCGGCTGGACGGGCTTGAGCTCCAACCCGCAGCCCACACCGCAGTAGGGGCATTGGGCCCGGGCCGCTGGAGGGGTGGAGGTGGTCAAAGGGTGCGGAGGCCTGGCGGGCGCGGAAAATCCCCTGGCCTCAAAAAGCTGTGCCGGGGCTGTCAACCGGCGACAACGCTGGCCGGAGCCTTGAGAACAGCAGGAAAAGGGGGGATGGTTTGTCGTCCTGGCTACGAAATGACACGTTCCCTGTCGCACACATGACGAGCGTCATGTGCCCAGCCACCTAACTTCGAGCTGTTGATTGCAATCCTGGCCATGCTGGAGCTGGAAACCCTCGCCGCGTTCTTCATCGGGGCCGGCTTGATGGCGCTCGTTCCTGCCCTTTCCGCAGTGGCGGGCAAGGACAGCAAGATCACCACCGCTGTCGCCAACACCGGCCGCACAATCACCAAGCAGGGAATGAAGGTGGGGCTGGTCGTGGTGGACAAGACCTCTGGCGTCGTCAAGAGCGTCGGACGGGGCCTCTCCGAGGTGGGCGAAAGCTTCAGCGATGTGCTCGCCGAAGCCAAGGACGACCTCGCCCAAAGCAAGAACGCCCCCGCAGCGCCGGAGGCCAATTCCTGACGCTGCAGGAGGGTCACTCCGTCTGGAGGGCAGGACCCTCCCCGTCCGTTCGGAACCGCAATTCCAGGCGGCCCGCCTCCAGCTTCGCGCCCACACACTTCTGACCCGCACACGAAGGCGGCAGGGCCACAAGCCTCCTGTGCCCGCCGCTGAGCAGAACGATCGTGGCGCCGACCTGCCGCACGCGCAGCTGCTCCTTGCGCAGGCCAAGCATCGGCAACGACAGCATCCCCCGCTCCTGATTCCATTCCGCTGCTGACGGGAGCGCCTCCCCAGCGGAGAGAAAAGCCCCCAGCTCCCTCAGGGACAGGTCGTCCGACCCGACGGACGCCGCCATCTCCGGGGCCTCCCGCAGGGCCCCCAACATCACCCGCACCTTCGCAGCCTCCCGTCCATGCAGCAGCAGGCGGCTGGGATGCGCCCCCCGCAGAGCGGCCCGACTCAGCCGGTGACTCACCAGGCGCCCCTCGGCATCCCCCGCCTCCAGGCTGAGGGTGAGCTGATGGCGATCCGGATCGGTGAGAAGAAGCGCCAGGCGCTCCAGCCGCTGGCGCCAGCGCGGCTCCAGGCGGAGCTGGCTGGCGCGGGGCAGGTCGAGACCCGCGAGTTTCGGCAGGGCACCCAACGATTGCCGGGTCTGGTCCCACCAGCGCAGGAGGGGATCCAGCAAGCCCTCCACCAGGGCCGGTCCGGTCCGTGCGAGCTCCAACAGCGCCGTGGCCGGACCAGGCGGCGGCAACAACACGATCGCTGGCCGGCCCGCAGCCTCCAGCCCATCGAGCTGCTCCGCCAGGTAGAGGCATTGCAACAGCTGCTCCACCCCTGGCAGGGGGGGGATGAGGAGGGCCTCGCCTCGCTCCAGCCCCAGCAGGCGCACCCACTCCTCCAAACGAGGCTCCAATCCCTCCCACAGCCCGAGGGCCACGGGCACCGCCTCGAAACAGCGCAGCTCCCCCGGCACGGCCTCGCCCACCGACAACCATTGCTCGCCGCTCACATCCAAGGCGACGGGCAGCGGTCCCGCCGCCGAGGTCTCCTGCTGGGCGGCAACCACCAAGCGGCAACCCAGCTCTGGCAGGTCCGCGCTGATCAGATGCAGAGGCATCGACGATGAATGGTCTTCGCAGACAAGCTATGCCACTTGCCCGGCTGTCAGAACAGCGTCAAGGGGGGATCAGGACCGAGTCATAGAGTTTTATCACATTATTTACGTTTTTCGCTTGTTTGAGTTCGAGACCTTGCTGGCTTTTGGCGTGGGAGCCGGTCTCGTGGGACTCGCTCCACTTGTGCGTCGCCTTGGCGGTGAGCAGCTGAGTGACTCCATGAGCGCCTCCGGCAAATCCCTGGCCAAGCGCGGCATCAAGATGGGCGTCGTTGTGGCGGGTGTCGCCACCAGCGCTGCGCAAACCGTGGCGCGGGGCGCCGCCGAGGCGGCTGAATCCTTCAATGATCTGGTTGCGGAAGCCAAGGCTGAATTGCGGGACAGCGGCGAAGACCAGCCGTCCTCCGTCGGTGAGTCCGAAGCAACCGAAGGCGCCTCCACAGAGGTTTGCCTCGACTGACCGATGCTGGCTTCCACCCCCCGTTCAACCCGTCCCCCGACTCTCACACTGACCCAAACGGTCCAGCTGCTCGTTCCGCTCTATGTGGAGGAGGTGCTTCACCACAGCCGGGGTCGGTTGCGGCTGAGGCTGTCCCCGGCGGCGTTGGAGGCGAAAGGGGAGCGCGAGGCCCCTGCGGCTCGATTGCGCTCTCTGCGGGGTGTGCGCGAAGTTCGTGTGAACCGCTGGGCGGGTTGTTGCGTCCTCCTGCTGGCGGAGGACGACGCCGATCGCCCCCTGGAGTGGCTGCGGCGGCTCCCCCCCGATCTGATCGCTCTGGCCGCGGTGAGGGCGGACGAGCCGATGTCCGCAACGACGGGTCTTCTGGAGGCAACGGCGGAGCAGGCATCCGAGGCCTCCCCCGACGAGGAGCGCTTTGTGCCGTCCCGGGTGGTTCTACCGGTGAGCTCTCTGGTGCTCGCTCTGCTGACCGCGCCGCTCGGTCTGCCACCCCTGGCGGTCGCCGCCTTCCTTCTCCTGGCGGCTCGACTCACCTTCCAGCGCGCCTGGCAGGGCGTGCGCGTGGAGCGCAAGATCAACGTCGACGCCCTGGATGCCCTGGCCGTGACCCTTCACAGCCTGGAGGGCTTTCTCGTCGGTCCGGCGCTGATGATCACCATGATCGAAGGCGGGGAGGCGGTGCGGGACGCCACCCAGCGCATCGCCCATTCCTCCAACCGCGACCTGTTGGCCAGCCTGCGCACCGACGTGCGTCTCCTGATCGACGGCGCCGAGGTGATCGTCTCCAGCCTGAGCTTGAAGCCCGGCGATCGCATCGCCCTGTTCCCTGGAGATCAGATTCCGGTCGATGGCCTGATCCTCAGCGGCGAGGGATCCCTCGATGTGGTGAAGCTCACCGGCGAATCCGTGCCGCGCCATGCCGAGGTCGGTGATGAGGTGCTGGCGGGATCGCTGCTGATCGATGGGCAGCTCATCGTCGAGACGCGAGCCGTCGGCGAAGACACACGGGTGGGACAGATCACGGCCATGATCGAAGCCGCGCCCGTCTACGACACCCGCGTCGGCAATGTGGCCGCCCGCGTGGCCAACCGGTTTGTGCTCCCCACCCTCGCCCTGGCCGGGCTGTCGTTCCTGCTGAGCGGAGGCAACATCGCCCAGGCCGCCTCCCTGCTGATGTTCGACCTGGGAACGGGCCTGCGGGTGTCTGTTCCCACCGCCATCATGGCAGCCCTGACGCGCGCCAGCTCCCACGGCCTGCTGATCCGCAGCGGTCGCGCCCTGGAACAGCTGGCGGAGATCGATGTGGTGGTGTTCGACAAGACCGGCACGCTGACCACAGGCCACCCCTCCGTGGTGGCGATCGATCGGCACTCCCGCTCCTTCCGTGAGGACGCGCTCCTGGCTCTGGCGGCCTCCGCCGAGCAGGGGCTCAACCATCCGGTGGCCAAGGCCATCGTCACCCTGGCCGAGGAGCGCCGACTGGACCTGCGGCCCTGCGAGGAGTGGGACTACCGCATCGGGCGGGGCGTGGCCGCTGTCATCGACGGTCAGCGGGTGCTGGTGGGCAACGCGCGCCTGCTGGAGGAGGAGGGCATCGCGCTCCCCCCCGCCCGCCAAGACCCCTCTCTCGAGGCCGCCACCCCCATCCACCTGGTGGTCGATGGTCTGCCCCGGGCCGTGATACACACCGCCGATCGCCTTCGGGACGACAGTGAGGCGTTGGTGGCTGAGCTGCATCGGCGCGGTCTCCAAGCCCACATGCTCACCGGTGATGTGGCGAACGTTGCCCATTCGGTGGCGCGACGGCTCGGCCTGCGTCCCGAGGAGGTGCACGCGGAGGCTTTGCCCGACACCAAGGCGAACGTTGTGCGCGAGCTCAGCGCCCGCGGTCTGCGGGTGGCCTTTGTGGGCGATGGCATCAACGACTCCGCCGCCCTGGCCTATGCCGATGTCTCCGTGTCCTTCGCCTCGGGCAGCGATCTGGCCCGCGAAACCGCCGACGTCGTCCTCACCAACGACAAGGTGTCCGATCTGCTGGTGGCCATGGATCTGGCGCGACGCACCTTTGCCCTGGTGAAGCAGAACATCGGTCTCGTCGGCGTTCCCAACCTGTCCGCCCTGTTGTTGGGAACCGTCCTCCTGGTCAGCCCGATCGCGGCAGTGCTTGTCAACAACGGCTCCTGCCTGGTTGCCGCCGCCAATGCCCTGCGCGTGCTCGGCTTCAAGCCTTCCACCTCTGCGGCGCCGGCGGCCTCAGCGAATGCGTCTCCAGCGGCCTCGGCGTCACCCGAGGCCTCAACGCCCGCAGCGGCCACAACCGCTCCTCCACCGCCTCCCTCCGCCATCCGGCGCGAGCTCCTCTCGGTGAGCGAGCTGGCGCAGCGCTTGGGCGTGAGCCATCAAGCGATCACAGCCCATCGTTCCAGAGCTGATTTCCATCAGTGGATCCAGACCCGGGATCCCGATGGCCATGCCTGGACCTACTCCAAGGCCACCCGCGCCTATCGTCGAGAGGTCGCCTGAGCAGCCGCATGGATCCAGCCTGCGCGAAGTTGGTGCACAGCACGGAACAGCGCTGGCGGTATCGCCTCCAGAGCGCCACCCCTCTGGATTGGCAGCGTCTGGACACCGCGCTCGCCGAGGAGCTTCCCTCCGGCTCCTGGAGCTGGAGGGTCAACCCCCGCTGTCAGTCGGTGATTCTTGAGGTTCGAGCCGAAGCGCCCTGGCCCCCCGTTGACGCGCGCTCGCGGGGCTGGAGGGCTGTATTGGCCGCCATGGACAGCGCTGGCGCGACGGCTCCCTCCCCGCCGGTGCTGAAGGTGCGCGTTCGCAGCCTGCGGCAGCCTCCCCGGGCGCCCCTTGCCTGGCTGCTGGCCCCGCTCAATCTCGCCTCCCTGGCGCTATCTCTCACCCTGCTGGGGCTCGCCGCTCTCCTGGCCGTGCTGGGGGCGCTCGGCCTGCTTCTGCCCCTGCTGCCCGGCGTTCCCTTTCTGGTGCTGGCCTTCCTCCTGGCGGAGCTGGCCTTTCGCCTGCGACGGCCCTTCGTCGCCTCCGCCTCCGTCCCGATCTGATGGTCTGAGCGATGGTGGCAAGCGCGGCCCACACCCCTCCCTGGGAGATTCGCAGCGAGCTGCCAGGGAGGCTGCGCTTGAGCTGGGAGGCCCTCCGCCACTCCCCTGAGCTGCGTCGTCAGTGCGACCTGGCGCTCACGGCCTGCCACTGGCTGCACGGCTACCGGATCAATGGCCTGGCGGGCTCCCTCTGCCTGCGTTTTCCCGAGGCTCGCCGCGCCGACCTGCCCCACCTGCTCAAGGCGGCGCTGGCCCCCGACCCCTCCCCCGTGCCCAAGGAGCTGGAGAGCACCGATCCGGAGGGGCTGGCCCTCGCTCTCAACAGCACGCTCAACCCGGGCCGGAAGGAGGAGCCTGTCCGCCCCGGTGGCCTCACCAGCGCTCGGGTCCTCCAGGCGCAACCGTTGCTGCTCCGCCATGGAAGCCTCTGCGCCCTCGCCTTGGGCCTGGATCTCTGGTTGGGCCTGCCAGCCCTGCTGGTCAATGGCGCCGCCGCCGTGCTCACCCTGCCGCTGCTGGCCCATGTCTGGCGCGAACTCCGCGAACGTCCGCCGCGCTGGACGGAGTTGCTGGATGTGGGCTTTTCCGCCGTGCTGCTTCGCCAAGGTCTGGGCCGGGAGGTTCTGGTCGATCACGCGCTCGAGGATGGTGGCGACTGGCTGCAACGCGTGAGCGCGGAGGAGCGCTCCAGGGAACAGGCGGGGCTGGATGTGCTCCGCCGTTTGGGGTCTCAGGTGCGGGTGAGCCTTGAGGCGGACAGGGATCCCGTTCCCTTGGCCGCCGTGCGCGTCGCGGATCGGCTCCGCCTGCGGCCCGGCCTCCCCGTGTTCCTGGCCATGACGCTGGTGGAGGGAGGCGTCGCCGTGATTCGCCCCGGCGGGCGAGGCCTCTGGGAACCGCGGGCCGTGAAACCGGGCGACCGCCTGGAACCCGGCTGGCTGGTGGTCCAGGGGGTGGGGATCGGTGAGGTGTTGTGCGCGTTTGCGGAGGACGA
>VGQX01000112.1 GCA_016882305.1 Cyanobacteria bacterium K_Offshore_surface_m2_239 | reverse complement strand
CTGGAGGAACAGTTCCAGGTGGATGCCAACCGAAATGGAATGATTGGCACCTGATGAAGGGGCCGGGTCAACATCGACAGGGCAAGCCAAGGCGTGAATCACGCCGCCAGATCAACTTGCGGTAGGTGCATGGTGAGCAATCCAATCAACAAAACGTGTTCCCGCAAATATTTTTCGCATCAACCCCGACTCGACAGCCAACACGTCTGGCGGTAGATTCTTGAGACGATTGAGCACCTCTTCTTCACAAATGACACTTCTCGCTGCCTCGATATCAACATCGAGATCGAAGGCTTGAATGAATTTTTTCAAAGACTCGTGATAGTCCGCAATCTCATCCTTGGGCAGGAGATGTTCAAAATATTCATTGGCACCAGGCGTTCCAGGGATCGGCCCATAACCATCGCGATTGGTCTTAAACAAATTACTATCTAAAACAGAAACCCTTGGCATGAAGAGACGATAAGAATATTCAAGTTCAGATCGATTCATGCGATGCAAGATCCAAGTCAAGCCCGGCGTACCAATTGCAGAAGCTTCAAAATCCTCTGAGGCTTGATGAATATCAATTCCAGATGTTGAAGCGGTTACATCTCGATTCGTGGTGTTTCCTTTCATCACCGACACCTGATCGGAAAAAGCGATCAGTGGAGCATGGGCTCGCATATCTATAAAGTCTGCAGCATAAGAACAGATGCTTTTGACGTGCTGATCCCAGACATACTCTTGCGGAGGAGTCAAGGGCGGAGAGAAAAACTCTTCTCCAGACAGGATAATCCAGTGTAGACAATAAACATCAAAAGCGGGTCTTTCTTGAAGAAAATCACGGATGCTCTTGGGGAAGGGATCGGCAACCCAGAACTCGTCAACGTCTACAAACAAACAATAGGACGATGTCGATCGCTGGCGCGCGTAGTCAAAAAGCACCCTATAACATCCCGCCTGCATAAACAAAGACTGAACATCATTGACGTCGAAAAGATGAACGTTGGGGTAGGCAGAAGCTATCTTGCGCACAATGACTTCAGTTGAATCAACAGAATTATTAAGCCCTATATAGATATTGGAAAACCCAAGATACAGATAATGATGGATAAACTCAGCTATATATGGTGACTCATCGGATGCGATACAACAAACATCACAGGCATAAGGATCTCTCTGGGGAGGCAGACGCCGATTGGACATCACATGAGATCGATGGATGCCCACAAGGAATTCATGAAGATGCTCTGGCATTCGCATGGCCAGGCAATACAACCAGTTTCTATACTCAAAATGCTGCTGTCGCCTCAACAGCAAATCCAATCTTAGACGGATGATACCAATATCAGTCGGCAAGAAAGAGAAAGCCGCTTCAACAATTTGATTCGCCTTGCTCTCCTGCTGACATTTCAGCAGAAGCTTGACAAAAGGTGGGTAAGAATCAGGAAAAGTAGGATGAAGTCCTACGAGCATGTTACCGACAACGAGAGCAGTCTCATCATCTCCACAGACCTGATACAGGGAGAATGCAGTCCACAATATCGACAGGTCGTCAGGGAATCGCCGACGCGCATTAGAAATGATATCAAGAGCTTCTTTGTAGAGAGAAAGATGAAATCCCAAATCCTGAGCTGCCCGACAATAACCCTCAGGGAAAAAAGGATAAGATTGAATCAGCTGCTCAGCATATACGACAGAAGCATGATAGTCCTGGGACCTCCGATACAAGCTATTGGCTGTCAACAATAGATTCTTGTCTGCAAGATGCACATCAAGCGCTTCAACAACCAGTCTCTTTGCTTCTTCTAATTGATTCGATTGGGTGAGAATCGTGATTTCATCAATATAGTCAGAAGGGGCTTTCAGGGGGGGCGGCATCAACAGAGCAGGTAACTTTGTTTACAAGCGGTGAAGCTTTGTGGGAGTACAATACAACAAACGATGAAAGTTTGCGATCCGCTTTGCTTCTGCTCAGCACCAGCCCCAAATGACAGGCTTTTCCAGCACGGACGTTCCTCAGTCGCCCACGCAAGGGGCTCATCGACCTAGGTTGGCAGGTCAGCGGACGATGTTCGCGAGATGATCCAAGACCCTCCCCATGCCGCGATTTTTCGCAAAGATCTTTACAGCAAGGGTTGTCATTTCGCCGAGAGCGCAGCACAGTTCGTCAGATCAGGCGTTTGTTTTGTGCCAATCAGCAAAACGCGTTCCCGAAAAGATCGATGACATCCGTGCGGACTCACGCATCAGATCCTTGGGGGTAAGGCCGTTCAGCTTGTTATAGATCTCCGTTTCTGTGATGTGGTCGCGTGACGCGTTGATATCCGCAGAAATTCCACAAGAATCGATAAAGTCATTCAAGGATTGATGATATTTTGCCACCTCGGCAGAAGGTAGGACATGATCAAGATAGTCGTGAGCTCCAGGAGTGCTGGGATAGAAATGATAGCCATCACGATTATCCTTAAAAATAGGATTTCCAGGGTCGTTGACATTCTTCTTGAATAGACTGTGGCAATATTCGATTTCTGATCGAAAGATACGATGCAAGATCCAGGCACATCCCGGCAAACCAATTGGCGATGATTCGTAGTCATGGGCGATTTGATGGACATCAACCCCAACCAGGGTAGAGGTCATTGCCTGATTCGGAGAATGTCCTCTGATGCAGGAGAGATTCTCTGAAAACGTCACCAGAGGAGCATGAGCACGCACATCGATCAACTCTGCATCGTAAGAGCACATGCTTTTCACGTGAGCGTCCCAGACATACTCTTGAGCGGGAGTGAGAGGGGGAGCAAAGGAAGCCTCGCCCAAGGCAAAAATCCAATGAAAGGAATAGACGTCGAAGCGAGATTTTTCTGAGAGGAAATCACGGATACTTTTTGGAAAGGGATCCGCCACCCAAAACTCATCGACATCAACAAACAAACAATAGGATGATTCTGACTGTCTACGGGCAAAGTCAAAAAGCACTCTGTAACAGCCAAGTTGAGCCAACGAGGACTGAACATGATTCACATCAAGGGCATGAACATTTGGATGCAGAACAGATATTTTGCGAACAATTTCTTCTGTTTTATCAGTGGTGTTATTTATTCCAATAAAAATATTGCTGAAGCCAAGCGCAAGATAGTGATGTATAAATTCAGCAATATAAGGGGCTTCATCAGAAGCAACGCAACAAACATCGCATTGATGAGTCTTTCTCTGTTTCAACGGACGATGACCTGATAAGACCTCAAAGCGATGGATGTGATCGAAGTATTCTGGGATGATTATGGGACTATTCTTTGCCAGATAATAAAGCAGATTCCGATAAGCAAACTCCTGACGCTGTCCAAGAAGTACGTCCAGTTTTAAACGAATAATGGCAGGATCTTCAGGCAGGAAAGAGGAGGCCGTTTCGATCAGCTGTTCAGCCTTCTGCCTCTGCCCGTGCTTCAACAACAGCGCGCTCAGGAGCGGGTAAATCTGTCCGAAGGTGGGATGAAACTGAGCAAGTCTTTGTCCCAAGTCCAAAGCGAGATCATCGTTTTGAACTTCCGAGTGAATCAGGAAGGCGGTCCATAACGTCCACAGCTCCTGAGGATTTCCGTCAAGACCGGCGGAAATGATGTCCATCGCCTCCGCATGGCGACCGAGGCAGAACGACAGATCTTGCGCAGCACGACAGTATCCATCAAAGTATAAAGGATAATGCCGGATGATTTCCTTAGCAAAAGCAATGGCGGAGTCATAATCCAGACAACTACGATACAAGTTATTCGCAGCCAGCAAGAGGTCAAGGTGATCTGGATAGAGCGTCAGGGCCTCTTCCAGCTCGTGCTTCGCTTCCGCCAGATGGTTTGTGCTCAAGGCCTTCGCAATTTCGGCAAGATAGTCAGCGGCGGGCTTTGGCGGTTCCACAGACACCTCAGGCCCAATCTGCATCTGGTGATCGTCTTGAGCGACGGAGTCCTCGACCAGGGTCTCCACCGGGATCTCCACCGGGGGCTCCATGAGCCGGGGAGGGGGGCTGCCGGATTCGCTGAAATCGCTGGGTTCGAGAGCTTCGTTGGCTTCGGGAGCTTCACTGGGTTCGAGAGCTTCGCTGGCTTCGGGAGCTTCGCTGGAATCAGGAGCTTCGCTGGAATCGGGAGCTTCGCTTGGTTCGGGAGCTTCGTTGGGTTCGGGAGCTTCGTTGGGTTGGCTGGAGAAGGCGCGAGGCTCCAGTTCTGGCAGCAACGATGGCGGTTGCGGGCGCTCAACAGGGGGAAGCTGAACTGGCGCGATTTGGGGCAAACGCAACAATCCCACCGCGTCGAAGGTCGCCCAGACGGTCCCGCCAGCCGCTTCCGGCCAGTCCGCGATCGCCAGCTGGAAGCCACAGGCCTCGACATGGCCCTCACCGGCCATGCCCGGCCGCATCCGCTGACAGAGCAATTCCCGTGGCGGCAGATCCCGCGCCCGCAACCACACCTTGGCCGGCTCCCGCTCGCCCGCCTTGTAGCACCAGCCGTGAAGCTGGCTGCCATCCGGAGTGAGCCCATCAAAATGCCCGCGCAAGCCGCGTCGCTCCGGATCCAAGGCCGCCAACAGGAGCGCCTGCGTCGTGGGAGGCGCGCCGATGAAGGACAGGGGAAAGCGCTGGCTGCCATCGGCGGACAGGGCCAGAACCAGCGGAGGCGCCTCAAAGCGCAAGAGGGGAAGATCTGCAGCGATCTCGAGTTGAAAGCCAAACAGCCCCTTCTTCTGCAATTCCTCCTCAACATCGGGTCGTGGATGATCAATCCGCACCTGGGCCAGGAGATGGGGACCAGCGAGCAAACGCACATCACAGAGGGCGTGATGGGGGTGATGCACCCACCCGGAAAGCAAGGACGGGGTGATCAGGTCGATCCCACCCTGGAGCAGAGGGTCTGTGGCGTCAACGCTCGGCCGAGGCCCGGCAAACAATCGCTTCCAAAGATTTCGGCGGGCCATCTTGATGGAAAGGGTGCCTGAAACAGCCAGAGGGGAGTGGATCGACCGGGGTGACCCGAGAGCATGAGCGGCGGACCGCCCAGGCCAAGGCCTGTGTCTTGCCCGCCAGAGACGGGGTCGGGACGCGATAGACAATTATTGTGACAGGACGGGCGACCGTGCTCTGTCGCCGTGAACGCATGGGCCTGTTCAAGCCATGAAAAAAGGCTGCCAATGGCTGGCAGCCTTGGGGGAGAACAGCGACCGGGGAACAGCGAGCGTTGACCGGGTCAGCTGCGGGTCACTTGCTCTCGGTGAATTCGGCGTCGATGACGTCATCCGCAGCGGCCCCGGCGCTGGCGCCATTGCCACCGCTGCCATTGCCCCCGGGGGCTCCATCAGCGGCGCCGGCGTTTTGATAGACGGCGGCACCGGCGGCATAGAGCGCCTGCTGGAGCTGTTCGAGCACGGTCTTGATGGTGGCGGTGTCGTCTTTGTCGACAGCCTCCTGGAGCTGAGTCCTGAACTGCTCGACCTTGGCCTTGTCTTCCGCGCCGACCTTGTCCCCCAGCTCCCCGAGCTGCTTCTCGGACTGATAAATCAGAGTTTCCGCCTGATTCTTCAGATCGATCTTCTCGCGCTTCTCCTTGTCGGCGGCGGCGTTGGCCTCGGCGTCCTTCACCATCTTCTCCACCTCATTGTCACTGAGGGTGGAGGCGCCGGTGATGGAGATGCTCTGCTCCTTGCCACTGCCCTTGTCCTTGGCGGTCACGCTGAGGATGCCGTTGGCATCGATGTCAAAGGTGACCTCGATCTGGGGCACGCCACGGGGGGCGGGGGGGATGCCATCGAGGCGGAAGGTGCCCAGGGACTTGTTGTCGCTGGCCATTTCACGCTCGCCCTGGAGCACATGGATCTCCACATTGGTCTGTCCATCGACAGCGGTGGAATAGACCTCCGTCTTCTTGGTGGGGATCGTGGTGTTGCGGGTGATCATCTTGGTCATCACGCCGCCCAGGGTTTCGACGCCCAGGGAGAGCGGGGTGACGTCAAGCAGAAGGATGTCCTTCACCTCGCCCGCCAACACGCCACCTTGAATCGCGGCGCCCACGGCCACCACCTCATCCGGATTGACGGTTTGGTTGGGATCCTTGCCGGTGATGCGCTTGACGAGCTCAAGCACCGCCGGAATGCGGGTGGATCCCCCCACCATCACCACCTCATCCAATTCAGAGGCGCTGAGTTTGGCGTCCTTGAGAGCCTGCTCGACGGGCACGCGGCAGCGATCGATCAACTTGGAGGCCAGCTCCTCGAACTTCGCCCGGGTGAGGGTGAGGTCAAGGTGCTTGGGGCCCTCTGGGGTGGCCGTGATGAAGGGCAGGTTGATCTCGGTCTGGGTGGCGCTGGAGAGCTCGATCTTGGCCTTTTCGGATGCCTCGGTGAGACGCTGCAGAGCCTGCTTGTCGGAGCGGAGATCGATGCCCTCGTTGGCTTTGAAGGTGTCGGCGAGATAGTCGACGATCACCTTGTCGAAATCATCACCGCCCAGGTGGGTGTCGCCGCTGGTGGAGAGCACCTCAAACACCCCGTCGCCCACCTCCAGGACGGACACATCGAAAGTGCCGCCGCCCAGGTCGAAGACCAGGATGCGCTCGTTGCTCTTCTTGTCGAGGCCGTAGGCCAATGCCGCAGCCGTGGGCTCGTTGATGATGCGCAGCACCTCCAGACCGGCGATCTTGCCCGCGTCCTTGGTGGCTTGACGCTGGGAATCGTTGAAGTAGGCCGGAACGGTGATCACCGCCTGGGTGACAGGCTCACCGAGATACTTGCCAGCGTCTTCCGCGAGCTTGCGCAGCACTTCGGCGGAGATCTCCTCCGGAGCGAACTGCTTGTTGAGCACCGGGGCCTTCAACTTGACGTTGGAGCCAGCCTTCTCAACGCTATAGCTCACCTCTTTGGATTCTTCGTTGACCTCATCAACGCGACGCCCGATGAAGCGCTTGACAGAGTAAAAGGTGTTCTCAGGGTTCATCACCGCCTGCCGCTTGGCGATCTGACCCACCAACTTGTCTTGGTTTTTGGTGTAAGCCACCACGGACGGGGTTGTGCGGAACCCTTCGGCGTTGGCGATCACCGTGGGCTTGCCGCCCTCCATGACGGCAACGCAGCTGTTTGTGGTGCCGAGGTCAATGCCAACGACTTTTCCCATGGGTTCCCACCTCCTGCAGTGGATGAAGTTCGGTATGGATTCATCTTCATCAGCCCAGCCCCGCTCAGGCCAGGCGAGGTTCCCGAACCCAGGCGGCGGGTCGGGGCCAGGGGTCCTTGCGGAGCCGCCCCCCCATACAGTCGGCCCAGCTCAGCGACACCCCGGACACCTCATGACCGCGCCACGGGTGACCGCGCCAAGGATGATCGCGCCGCGGACGGGCGGGAACCAGCCGATCAGCGGCGCCACGGCCCTGGTGGGCGTGCTGGGGGACCCTGTGCGGCACTCCCTGTCCCCGGCGATGCACAATGCCGCCCTGCGGGAGCTGGGGCTCGACTGGGTCTATCTGGCCCTTCCCACGCCGGCGGAGCGCCTGGCGGGGGTGCTGGAGGCTCTGGAGGCGATCGACTGCCGCGGCCTGAACGTCACCCTGCCCCACAAGCGGGCCGTGGCGCGGCTGGCGGCGGAGCGCTGTCCCCTGGCGGAGCGGGTGGGGGCGGTGAACACCCTGGTGCGCCGGCCAGCGGGCGGCTGGTTCGGCACCAACACGGATGTGGAGGGCTTCCTGGCCCCCCTGCGGGAGGAGGCTCCGCCCCGCCGCGCCCTCGTGCTGGGCTGCGGCGGCAGCGCCAGGGCAGTGATCGCCGCCCTGGCGAGCCTGGGGGTGGAGCGCATCGGCGTCGCCGGGCGGCGGGCCGAAACCCGGACAGCGCTGGTGAGCAGCTGCCGGAGCTGGGCCCCGGGCCTGGAGCCCGTCGTCTGGGGCCAGGAGTCGCCCCCGGCCGAAGCCCCTCTCGCCGACTGGTTGGACGCGGCGGATCTGGTGGTCAACACCACCCCGGTGGGGATGGCCTCAGCCGCCGATCCAGCCGCAGCCTCGCGCAGCCCCCTGGAGGCCGACGCCGTGGCGCGGTTGCGGCCGGGCACAACGGTTTATGACTTGATCTACACCCCGCGCCCCACGGCCCTGCTGCGCCAGGCGTCAGCCCGGGGATGCCGCGCCCTTGATGGCCTGGACATGCTCGTGCGGCAGGGAGCGGCGGCCCTGCGGTTGTGGAGCGCCATCGACGACATCCCGCTGGAGGCCATGCGCCAGGCGGCTGTCCGGGCACTGACCGAGCCCCGCCCTGCGGATCTAGCCTGACGCCCTCACCGATCCACCCCCGGCGGCGCTCATGGATGGTCCCCCGATCTGGCAGCGCCTGGTGGCCGCCCTGGCCTACACCCTGCCCTGGAGCGACGCCCTGGGGTTCGGCAAGCCGCTGTTTCGGCAGTTTCCAGCCCTGGAGGTGTTGGTGCTGCCGGCGCTGCCGATGCTCCAGTTCGAGCAGCTCTTCTCTGTGGGCGGCTTCGGCCTGGGAAGCCTGCTGCTGTTTCTGGTGTTGTACGGCGCGGTGGTGCGCAATCCGCAGGTGCCCTACACGGTGCGGTTCAACGTGTTGCTGGCCCTGCTGATCGACATCCTGCTGGTCGTGCTGCAACTCGCGGTGGAGATCCTGTTCCGGGACACCTTCGGCAACAACCTGCTGCTGCGGACGCTCGACAACACGATTTTCATCGGCGTTCTGCTCCTGCTCACCTTTGCCGTGGTGGAGTGCCTGCGGGGGAGGGAGCCCGATGTGCCCTCCCTCTCGGAAGCCGTGCGGATGCAGCTCTACTGAGCGGTTGCCCCGGTGGCACGGCGGGCGAATTCGCCGAGCACCACCAGATCCCAGGCGCGGGTCCAGCGGAGCTGATCGGCCTCAAAGACCCGCCATTGCCCGCGAACCCAGTCGGGATCAAGCCAGCCGCTGGCCTGGAGGCGCTCCAGGCGGACCTGGCAGAGGTCGCGCAGGGGACCGAGCATCCAGGGGCGCATCGGCAGGGTGAAGCCCTGCTTGGGGCGATTGAGGTGGTCGGGGGGGAAGAGATCGCGGCAGGCCTCCCGCAGGAGGGCCTTGGCGGGGCCGTGAGCGTCGGAGGGCATGCGCAGGGCCAACTCCACCAGGCGGTGGTCGAGGAAGGGCACGCGCAGCTCGAGGCTGGAGGCCATGCTGAAGACATCGCTGTCGCGCAGCAACATCGGCTCGCAATAGCCGAAGAGCTCGGCCCAGCTGATCTGCCCGTGGCGATCGCCTGCGGGGTGGGGGGGAGGCTCGGGCCAGGCCAGGGGGGGGGCCCCGGCCGCCGCCAGGTCGGCGGCGCCGAAATAGCGGCGGGTGGCCACACCCACCGACCAGAGATCCCAGGAGGGCAGGCTGTCGAGCTTGGGCCGCAAGGAGCGAACGCGGCGCAGGAGCGAGCGGCGGAGCGGGGCGGGGAGGAAGCGCAGGCGGCGCAGAGCGGGGGCGGCGCGGAAGGAGGGGTAGCCGCCGAAGATCTCGTCGGCGCCGAGGCCACTGAGGGCCACCTTGATGCCCTGCTCGGCCACGGCCCGACTCACCAGATAGGTGTTGAGTCCATCGGCGGTGGGTCCATCCATGGCGGCGAGCCCGTCGGCGATCCAGGCCAGGGCTTGGGCATCGCTGAGATGCAGCTCGTGGTGGTCGCTGCCGCAATGGGCCGCCATGGCGCGGGCCAGGGCGCTTTCATCTTCCGGCGCGCCGGTGAAGGCGACGGTGAAGCTGGCGATGCGGCCCGGTTGAAAGCGGCAGGCCAGGGCTGTGAGGATGCCGGAATCGAGTCCGGAGGAGAGAAAGCAGGCCACGGGCACATCCGCCAGGAGATGCTCCCGCACCACCTGTTCGAGGAGGTGGCGCACCTGGCCGCGGGCCTCCTCGGCCGAGCGGATCGGCAGGGGGCTCCAGTCGGCGGGGCGGGGGGACGGCCACCAGCGGCGGGGGGCGGG
>VGQX01000111.1 GCA_016882305.1 Cyanobacteria bacterium K_Offshore_surface_m2_239 | reverse complement strand
CGCTCTGTCAAAGTCGACTTCTCACGGTGACGACGACCCTCAAACAGCAGGGACGAGACGTGATGGCGTTTCTGGTGGAGGCATGGGAAGCCCACAAGAATGGTCTGCCCGCACCCAGCCTGCTCCCCCATCGCGACTGAGCTCGCCAAGCGTTCAAAGCGGTAGCCCGTGGGGGGCGGGTAACGACCGCTTGGTCATGGATCCGTGGGTGGCTTGGGGTGCTCAGAGAGGCTGATACCCCCCTGAACGCTTACCCTTGAAGTAAAGCTCATTAGTCGCGAGAGAGACCAGATCAAGCTTGGGGTTGGCTACAACTCCTTCGTTGTCTCTGTTCTCGCTCACCGGCGGTGATCGGCAACCGCAGAGCGGCCCGTTCCAAAATGCTGCTGGTCAGTTCTTTCCCGGCCCGTGACCGCACGCCGGAGATCAACGGCTACATCATGCGTTTTCAGCGCCGCTTTGGCTACAGCCCCAGTGCCCTGTCGATCAGCACACGCCAGGCGCTGGAACTGCTCGATCAGGCCCTGGAAAGCGGCGCCAACCGCCCCGATGAGGTGAAGCGCTTTTTGCTCTCGCGTCCTCAGCTTCAGACCAGCCTTGGCCCCGTGGGGTTTGATGCCTATGGGGATCACAAGGCAACCTTCCACATCATTCCCGCCGAAATGGAAAAAACCTGAAGCACCTCGCCAGGCGCTTCAGGCAGGACTGGGATTGCAAATGCAGATTAAAGAATGATATTTGCCGCAGAAATAGACGCAAGACCATTCAGCTGTATCTCCAACTCCGAGGTGGACATATTTGCATCCATGTTTCCATACAGGAACAGATTACCTCCACTCACCTGGAAGCGTAGTTGACCCACATTTGTAAATGTGGCACTGCTACCAAGGAAGCCGAAGGCCTGATCCAGGCGCATGAATGGATTGGCATCGATCGCGCTCAGGTCCAGCTTGTCCAGACCAAGCTGGAAGTCAGTGATCGTATCTCGATTGGACACGCCGGCTGCCGATTCCGCCGCACTAGTGTATCTAAATACATCATTCCCCAGGCCTCCGGCTAGCGTATCACTTCCAAGTCCACCAGTGAGCGTATCCGCTGAAGAGCCAATCTCAATAATACCTCTCTGCAACTTGCCAAAATCAGGGCGATCATTCCACCTCCCGGCACTACCAAAATTGAACTCCGCGTAGTCTTCATTGCCAGCGTTATTGGGCTCGCCTGGGAACCAGTTGGTATAGGTGACAGCCTCTCCGTTTGCCCATGCAAATGCGCCCTCTGTGACTTGATCTGTCAAGCCAATCCATAGGCTTTCTGATCCGCCAAAGGTGTTCACCAGGAATTGATTTTCGGCGGCATCATTCACGGCAACAAGATTGCCACCCAGGCTAACGGCTTGGGCCTGGGCCTGGGTCCAGCTCCCCGCATTGCTCAGGGTGTAAAACTTATTGTTATAAGAGAAGATGGGTGTTGTAATCGAACTGGTGAGATCACCAAAGATCGTGTCGTTGCCGCCGCCGCCGTTGAGATTATCGTTACCGCTACCACCCACCAGCCTATTGTTGCCAGCATCGCCAACAATAGTATCGTTATTAACAGTACCAATCACATTGGCAAAGTTGGTCACGCCAAAGTTCAGGGTTGGGAATGTGCTTACGCCGGTTTTCACCTCTAGAGATTTATTGCCTAAGTCGACATTAATTGTCGCTGTGCCCGTGGCCGTCGAGGCATCAATGACGTTGGCTTGACCTGTCGCGCCGACAATTTGCTCAATGCTCACAAGCTGGTCTGTTCCCGCCGATCCTTTGCTCACAACCCCTGTAGGTCTCAGGGTAATCGCCTGACCGATGCCACTGTAATCAGCGGTATCCTGGCCAATGCCGCCATTGATCGTATCGTTGCCAGTGCTCCCGGTGATGGTGTCATTGGCACTGCCAATCTCGATAATACCCCTCTGCAACTTGCCAACATCAGGGCGATCATTCCACCTCCCGGCACTACCAAAATTGAATTCCGCGTAGTCTTCATTGCCAGCGTTATTGGGTTCACCTGGGAACCAGTTGGTATAGGTGACAGCCTCTCCGTTTGCCCATGTGAATGCACCCTCTGTGACTTGATCTGTCAAGCCAATCCATAGGCTTTCTGATCCGCCAAAGGTGTTCACCAGGAATTGATTTTCGGCGGCATCATTCACGGTAACAAGATTGCCACCCAGGCTAACGGCTTGGGCCTGGGCCTGGGTCCAGCTCCCCGCATTGCTCAGGGTGTAAAACTTGTTGTTATAGGAGAAGATAGGATTGGAGAATGCAATATTCACGTCACCAAAGATCTGGTCATTGCCTCCTCCACCATTCAGGAGGTCATTGCCACCGCTTCCGATTAGAACATCATCTCCATCCAGCCCCATCAGCACGTCGTCCGTCAAAAATCCGCGCAAAACATCCCTAGAGGACGTTCCTGTGATGTTAGCCATGTTGGTGTTGTTTTGAGAGTGGTAAATCACGAATGCGTCAGATTTCCTTCGCGCCTGCAGTGTCTTTTCCTTGCGCCGCCGCCCCTGTCAGCCACCTGACAAATGGCTGACAATTTGCCGACATGAATGACCGAGACAAGTCCGAAACCCTTGCGACAGCCAAGGTCTCAAGTCATTAGAAGGGTGGGAAGCCATGAGGACCTGGGGGCATGAAACCTCGCCAATCCCCTGGAAACCCCAGGCCCTCCGCCTCACGGCCTAGCGCCACGTCCTGGTGCGTCTTGCCCGCCACTGGCGGCTCCAACAGCGCGACGCTGTCATCGTTGGCCGCCCGGGGACGCGGCCCCGCCTGGCGCATCACCACCTGCTGATCGCGAAGCCGCACCATCCCGCTCTGACCCCCCAGGGCCGACGCCTCTGATGACTCACCCTGTCGCTCAGTTGCCAAGTGGCTCAGTTGTCGTGTCGCCGCTGGCTCCGTTTTCGATATCTCTGACAACGCCCCTGCGACAGTGAAGTCCTTCGCCTTCGCCGCCACGATCGCTCTCCACCCCGACCCTCCCGCGCGCTCCCGTCTCACCCCGGCCCGGGCCCCGACCGGGGAGCAAAAGCCCTCAGAGCACCCCCCCGAGGCAACCCCCGAGGCAACCCCTGAGGCAACCCCGGCGGACCCTCCTGAGGAAGCCCTCCGCCAGGGCCGCTGGGTGAAATGGATCGGCGGCGCCAGCAACCAAGACCTGCAGGCGATCGAAGACCTGGCGGGGATCTACAGCCTGGCGGGGGTGCACTGCCTGGATGTGGCGGCGGACGGGGCGGTGGTGGCGGCGGCTCGGCGCGGGATGGCCTGGGCCGAGGCCCGCGGCGCCCGGAGGCCTTGGTTGATGGTGAGCCTCAGCGATGGGGACGACCCCCACTTCCGCAAAGCCTGGTTTGATCCAAGCCGCTGTCCCCCCGACTGCCCCCGGCCCTGCGAGCGGGTCTGCCCCGCCCTGGCCATCGGCGTCGCCGCCGGGGTGGTGGCGGACCGCTGCTACGGCTGCGGGCGCTGCCTGCCGGCCTGCCCCGCGGGCCTGATCGAGGAGCGGCAAACCTTCCTGGCTCCGGACGCGGTGAGCGCCCTGCTGGCGGCGCTGCGGCCCGACGCCATCGAGCTCCACACCCAGCTCGGCCGCGGGGAGGCCTTCGCCGCCCGCTTGGAGCAGATTCACGCCGCCGGCCTCCCCCTGCGGCGCCTGGCGGTGAGCTGCGGCTTGGAAGGCCAGCCGGCCCGGGGCGATCGCCATGACGCCGCGACCCTGGCCAGCGAGCTCTGGCAACGCTTCCGCCTGCTGCGGACCCTGGGGCTGCGACCGCTCTGGCAGCTGGATGGTCGGCCGATGAGCGGCGATGTGGGCGCGGGAACGGCCCGGGCCGCCGTGCGCCTGCTGGAGGCCGTGGGTCCCCTGGCGCCCCCCGGCCCCCTGCAGCTGGCGGGCGGCACCAACGGCCAGAGCCTGCCCCTGGTGGAGGCGCTGCCGCGAACAGCGCCCGCCGTGGCCGGGGTGGCCTTCGGCAGCGTGGCCCGCCATCACCTGCAACCCCTCCTGCTCCAGGCCCAGGCCCGGGGCGAGCGCCTGCTCGACCGGGCGGATCTGCTCCCGTCCGCCCTCGCCCTGGCTTCCGCCCTTGTGGGGCCCTGGCGGGAGCGGCGCCGGGCCGAGGCCCGCCAACCCCCGCGAGACGGCTAGAAAGAGGGGGCGTGTCCGCTCAGCCGCCCTGCACAGCGCTCCCCCCGGTCCCGATCCCTCCCTCGTCTCCACCCAGCGGATCACCGACGACCTTGACCGCCTCCTGGACGTGCTTCCCGAGCGCGTGCGCGCCGATCTGGCCGCACCGGTGCGCCGGGAGCACCTCTTGGAGGTGGTGCTTGATCTGGGCCGCCTTCCGGAGGCCCGCTACCCCGGCAGGGCGATCGCCCTGGGGGAGACGCCGATCGAGCGGCAGGACCTGGCGGCCGTGCTGCAGCGGATCGGCCGCTTCGGGGAGGACAACCGGGCCGGCATCGAGCGCACCCTCCATCGCATCAGCGCCATCCGCAACCGCACCGGCGAGGTGGTGGGGCTGACCTGTCGGGTGGGGCGAGCGGTGTTCGGCACCGTGACGATGGTGCGCGATCTGCTGGACAGCAGCCAGTCGCTGCTGTTGATGGGGCGCCCCGGGGTGGGCAAGACCACGGCCCTGCGGGAGATCGCCCGAGTGCTGGCCGATGACCTGCTGCGGCGCGTGGTGGTGATCGACACCAGCAACGAGATCGCCGGCGACGGCGACATCCCCCATCCCGCCATCGGGCGAGCGCGACGCATGCAGGTGGCGCGGCCGGAACTGCAGCACCACGTGATGATCGAAGCCGTGGAAAACCACATGCCGGAAGTGATCGTGATCGATGAGATCGGCACGGAGCTGGAGGCGCAGGCGGCGCGCACCATCGCCGAACGGGGCGTGATGCTCGTGGCCACAGCCCACGGCAACGAGCTGGCCAATCTGATCAAAAACCCCACCCTCAGCGATCTGGTGGGGGGGATCCAGTCGGTGACGCTGGGGGACGAGGAGGCCCGCCGGCGGCACAGCCAGAAGACCGTGCTGGAGCGGGCCGCCGATCCCACCTTCCCCCTGGCGGTGGAGATGCACAGCCGCCATCGCTGGCTGGTGCACCGCGATGTGGCCAACACCGTCGATCTGTTGCTGCGCGGGCAGGGCGGTCGCCCCCAGATCCGGGAGGTGGGCGCCGACGGCCAGGTGCAGATCCGCGAGGCGCCGCCCCCCAGCCGCGTCAATCCGCTCGCCTCCCGGTCGGAAACCCCGCGGGACAACGAGCCGCGCCGGCCCCTTCAGGCCCGCGGCCTGGCCCCCAAACCCCTGCCCGATCCCTTGGCCCCGTCCCCCCACCACCCGCAGGTGGCCGCGCTGTCGCCGCTGCGACTCTGCGGGGTGGGAGTGAGCGCCGGGCAGTTGGAGGAGGCCGCCCGGGCGGGCCATCTGACCGTGGAGGTGGTGCCCGAGCTGGAGAAGGCGGACGCTGTGTTGAGCGTGCGGGGCCAGCTGGGGCAGGACCCCGCCATCCGCCGCCAGGCCCAGGCCCTCGGCCTGCCGATCCTGGTGATCAAAACCGACAACCCGCACCAGCTGCGGCGCGCCATGGAGCGGCTGGTGGCCCGCCGCGCCGAGGAGGGCGGCACGGGCGGAGGACGCCCGGGGCCCGAGCTGCCGCGACGGCTGGATGACAGCCACGCCGCCATGGAGGAGTGCCGCCTGGCGGTGGAGCAGGTGGTGCTGCCCCAGGGACGACCGGTGGAGCTGCTGCCCCGCAGCGAGCGGGTACGGGCGATGCAGGCCGAGCTGGTGAGCCGCTACCGGCTCCGCAGCGCGGTGTTCGGCCAGGGGGAGGAGCAGCGGCTGCGGGTGTTTCCGGCGTGAGAGCCCCCGGGGCGGGCCAGCGCCAGAGGCGGGGGGGGGTGAGTTGACGAAGCGCCTGCCGCTGTGGGTTACTGGCTGAAGGTTGCGCCACCGCCCCGGCGGAGGTGAGTCAGCCCCTGCTGATGAAGGCTTCCAGCCTGCTCAGCGAATCGATGGGCCGTCGCCAAGCGGTAAGGCAGCGGGTTTTGGTCCCGCCATTCCTAGGTTCGAATCCTAGCGGCCCAGTTCCATACCTTTTCCTGCGGGTGCCGCTGTCCCCCCTGCTGGTCTTTGATTTTGACGGCGTGTTGGTGGATGGCATGCCGGAGTATTGGTGGTCGGCGCGCCGCGCGGCCCTGCGTCTGGAGCGGGACGCGGCAGTGGGCCAGCCCCCCCTGGATCTGCCGGAGGAGGCCCCTCACGCCTTCACCCGCCTGCGCCCCCTGATCCACAAGGGTTGGGAGATGGTGCTGATGGCCGCCGAGCTCGGCCGGGCCGACACCGACGTGGGGTCCATCCTCCAGGACTACCCCCGGGCGCTGGCCGCCGCCGAGGCCCGCTGGGGCTGGCCTCCCGAGGCGGTGCAGGGGCTTCTGGAGGCGGTGCGACGGGAGGCGCTGCAGAGCGATCGCGCGGCCTGGCTGGCGCGCCATCGCTTCTATCCGGGGGTGATCGAGCGCCTGCGGCGGCTGGAGGCTGAGGGAGCGCCCTGGGCGGTGCTCACAACCAAGGGGGGGGCCTTCACCGCCGAGCTGCTCGCCGCCGCCGACCTCCGGCCGGCGGCATTGCATGGCCACGAGGCGGGGGCCAAGCCGGAAGTGTTGGCGCGGCTGCTGCGGCAGCCGCCCGGACCGGATCCGGAACCGCGCCCGGTGTGGTTCGTGGAGGATCGGCGGCCCACCCTGGAGCTGGTGCGCCGGACGCCGGGGCTGGAGGCGGTGCGTTGCCTGCTGGCGGCCTGGGGCTATCTGGCCCCCGGCGATGGCGAAGGACTGGCGGAACGGGGGATCGACTGGCTGACAGCCGAGGGGTTCGCGGCCCCCTTGGCAGAATGGGCGCAAACCCCTAAGGTACAGACGTACTAAGGATCAACAGCACGCGGCCTTCCCCGGGCTTTCCCCTCCCCCTGAGACGCTCGGCGATTTCGGTGGCACTGACCTCCATGAGACCGCACCATGGCCCGGGGCGACGGCCTCCCGGCCGCCACCGCTCCTCCCTCCGCTTCGAGCCCGTTCCAGGCCTCCGAGCGAATCGTCCACCGCCATCGCGGCCTTTCTCCATCGTTCCCTCCATCCATGCCAGCTGACACCAAGGCCGCTTCCAGCAACGGTTCCGGTTCCTCCTCCGCCGCCACCTCCTCCTCCTCCCCTGCCTCCCCCGCCCCCAATCCGGAACGGGACAAGGCGCTGGGTCTGGTGCTGAACCAGATCGAGCGCAACTTCGGCAAGGGGTCGATCATGCGACTGGGGGATGCGTCCCGCATGCGCGTCGAGACCATCTCCACCGGCGCCCTCACCCTCGATCTGGCCCTGGGTGGCGGCTATCCCAAGGGACGGGTGGTGGAGGTGTATGGCCCGGAAAGCTCGGGAAAAACCACCCTCACCCTGCATGCCATCGCCGAGGTGCAACGACGCGGGGGCGTGGCCGCCTTCGTGGATGCGGAGCATGCCCTGGATCCGGTCTATGCGGCGGCCCTGGGGGTGGACATCGAAAACCTGCTCGTCTCTCAGCCCGACACGGGCGAAATGGCCCTGGAGATCGTGGACCAGCTGGTGCGTTCCGGCGCCGTTGACATCGTGGTGGTCGACTCTGTCGCCGCCCTCACCCCCCGAGCGGAAATCGAGGGGGAGATGGGCGATCTGGCCGTCGGCAGCCAGGCCCGCCTGATGAGCCAGGCGATGCGCAAGATCACCGGCAACATCGGCAAATCGGGCTGCACGGTGATCTTCCTCAACCAGCTGCGGCAGAAGATCGGCGTCACCTATGGCAATCCGGAGACCACCACGGGGGGGAACGCGTTGAAGTTCTACGCCTCCGTGCGTCTGGACATCCGCCGCATCCAAACCCTCAAGCGCGGCACGGAGGAATACGGGATCCGGGCCAAGGTGAAAGTGGCCAAAAACAAGGTGGCGCCACCCTTCCGCATCGCTGAATTCGACATCCTCTTCGGGCGGGGCATCAGCACGGTGGGCTGCCTGCTCGACCTGGCGGAGGAAACCGGTGTGGTGACCCGCAAGGGGGCCTGGTACAGCTACGACGGGGACAACATCGGCCAGGGTCGCGACAACACCATCGCCTGGTTGGAGCAAAACCCGACCCAGCAGGCCACGATCGAGCAACTCACCCGCCGCCAGCTGACGGAAGGGTCGGAGGTGACGGCTAACTCGATGCGGCCCCTGGCCGCCGCTGCCGCCGCCAAAGCTGCCGCCGGGGGCTCCAGTCCCGCCGCAGCGGCCGCCGACAGCGTCGAGCGTGAAGAAGTGGCCTCCAGCTGACCAGCTGACCAGCGCGCTGAACCGTCGGCTTTCGGCTGAAGCGTCTGAACAGCACAAGGGCCCGGTCATGGCCTGACCGGGCCCTTTGCGCCGAGGCGGGAACACTCCGCGCTGAGCTCCACTCCGAACGTCAAGGACAGAGCACGGAACTGCGCCCTCAGGACTCAGCGGGGGGCTTTCACGACGGCGGCGGCGGCGGCGGGCAGCTGCTCGGGAGTGGGGGTGGCGCCGATCACCGCCTGTTGCAGCTGCTGGGCGACCCGATTCAGTTCCTGGATGGCATCGGCGCCTTCCAGCTTGAGGAGTTCCATGCCGTTGCGGGATTCCACCCAGGTGATGCCGTAGTCGGAGACGAGGAAGCGAACGACGTGGCCCTCGCCAAGATCCGCCACGAAAGAGACACCCGATCGGCTTTGGCCTTCACCGCAGGTGTAGCAGCTGGCGACCTGACCCCGATCCCGCAGGCAGCAAGCCAGGGCCTGGAGGCTGAGTTCGAGGTCGCGAACGACGGAGCGGTACTGCTCCGCCAAACGGGCAAACATGACAGATCGGATTATGTGCCCCGAATCCTAAGGTTTTCTTCCGATTTCGGCGAACCGCAGCGGGCGGGTGCCGGAATCGACACCCAGTGAGGCATTGCGGCCTCAGCCGTCGGCGAGGGTCCACCAGCCCAGGGCAGGGCCCAGGAAGCGGACGGTGACCCAGAAGAACACCAGCGCGCCGATGCCGATCCAGGCGCCCCGGGTGGAGACGGCGACGAAGCGATCGGCTTGCTCACGGGTGAGGGGCAGCCAGGACACCAGACGGGGAGAGGCTTTGGCGTTGGCGGACTTGGCCTTGGCGCCCTTGGCGTTGGCGAGCGTGGCGCCGGCTTTCTTGTCGCTGGCCTTTTTCTCGCTGGGTTTCTTCTCGCGGGGGGGCAACCCCTGGGCAGCGCGGCGCTTGGCTTCTCCCATCGGAACAGCACACCTGTTCAGACACTAAAGCCCGCCCGCGGCGGGTTGGCGGCTCGTCAGTCGGGCAGGAGGCGGGTGAGGGGGACGGTGGGCTCCATCGCCCGGAACACCTGGCGGCCCCAGGAGCGGGCCCGCAGGCGACCATCCAGCACAGCGAGGCGTCCGCCGCCCCGGCGCAGGCAGGCCAGCCCCCGGCGCAGGCGCTGAAGGGCCGTGGGCAGGAGCAGGTCGCGGAACCAGTCACGGCCCTGCTGGCGCAGGCGGGCCACCCGGGCCGCCGTGAGGGGATCGTCCAGGGCGGGGAGGGGGAGGAGCGCCACGATCACCTGGCACGGGAGGGGAAGGCGCGGCTGCTGATCGAGCCACCAGCTCCAGGAGGCGCAAAGCACGCCATTGCTCTCCGGCGCCATGCAGTGCTCGGTGACCCGCGAGCCGAACTCCGCTGCCAACGCGCTGGCCAGCCCCGCCCGCAGCCCGCGATCATCCACCAGGATCACGGTGAGGCCGGCCTGGCCAAGCACCAGGCGGCGGCAGTGGTCGAGGAGGTGTTCGGCGAAGGCAGGGCTGTTGGGCAGGGGCTGGCGCATCGGGGCGTAGAGGGGGAGGGGATCGGCGAGGGGCGGATCGTCGAGCTCCACCACCACCTGGGGCGTCCAGCCCGCAGGGAGCGCGCGCCCCGGCTCGCACGCGGCGCCACCCGCCACCTCGCCGAGCAGCACCGTGCCGCGTCCGGCGAAGAGCGCGGCGAGCTCCTGGAAGGGATCCAGGGGCTGGCGATGCCACTCCCACTGGAGCAGCTTGGGAT
>VGQX01000110.1 GCA_016882305.1 Cyanobacteria bacterium K_Offshore_surface_m2_239 | reverse complement strand
TGGCCAGGTCGGTCCGGGGCGGGAGCCGCGCCAGCAGCGAGGCCAGGGGCGCGTCGGGGGCGAGGGCCGCCAGACCCGGCACCAGGCACGGATCCAGACGGCGTCGCACCACATCCAGCACCAAGCGCTTGAGCACGGCCACCACCGGCTGGCCCGCCAACAGCGGCAGGTTGCTGATCAGCGAGAGCAGAACGGAGAGAAAGATGTCGAGGTTTTCCCCCAGCAGGCGCGTGCCGCGCGCGGGGCTGGCGACGCGCACGCAGCGCTCCACCCGGAAGGCCTTCCCCGCCAGCACGGTCCGCAGCTCGCGCAGCCGTTCCCGTTGCTCCGCCGCCGCAGACTCCCGCTGGCGGTTGAGCCGCTTCTCCTTGGCGGTCTGCCAGAGCTCCTGGCGGCACCGCAAGGCTCCCGCCGTGGTGATGGTCGTGCCGCCATCCTCCGCGAGCTCCAGCACCACCACCTGCTCGTCAGGCAACCCGTCCAGAGGGGACACGCTGGCCGTGGCCTCACGGGCTGTGGCGGTGAGATCAAAGGCGCGATCCACCCGCACGAAGCTCGGCGAGAGCAGATCGTCGTCGGCGGACTCCGCAGTGGAGGGGGTGTCGGCGGTCAACCCCCTGGCACCGCCGCCGGACTGGGGCCTGGCGCGGAGCAGGGCGGGAGGGGGCGGGTTGTTCAGGGCCAGCCCCCGCAGCGGCGTGGCGGAGGCCAGGGCGGGGGTTGCGGAAGGGGACGGGGACGACACGCGGCTCTCCTCAAGCGAGGATGGGGGACGACAGAGTGGATTTGGTACCCACCAGCTGGGGCTTCTGCGGGTAGTTGGTGGAGGGCAGGGAACGGCGGATGGCGGCGTGCCAGTCGCGGTAGGTGGCCGTGGCGGGAAGGGTTTTCAGCGCCTTGAGGGCGTAGTGGGTGAAGGCGCCGTTGGACCGGTTGTTGAAGGTGGCGTCATAGCTGTAGTGATCCGGTCCTTCTTCGCAGCCCGCCATCAGCACATCGCCAGCGGCGGTCACCACGCCGGCCCAGGGGGTGAACACCTGGTTCACGGGCAGCCGGGCCAGGGGACGGCCACTCGGCCCCTTGGGCAGCTGATCGGCGGGCAGCCAGCTGGCGAGGGGAAGAAAGCGGATGCGGGGCGCGTCGGCGGTGTCGGGATCCGCTGGCGCGTTGCGGGTCACCGTGCCGGAATGGCAGCTGTCGGAGATCAGCAGCAAGCGCACGCCTGCGGGACGCTTGGCGAACAGCTGGTGGATCTCATCATCGAGGAGCACATTGCCCAGATGGATGTCGAAGGGACACAGCGCTTCGTCGTAGCCGTCCGTCTCGTCGCCGCTGGTGTCCGGGGCGAGGGTGCCGTGGCCGGAGAAGGTGATGGCGATGGAGTCCCCGCTCTTGGCGCTGGTGATCAGGGTGTTGAACCCCGCCACCAGGGCGGCTTTGGTGGCCTGGCTGTCGAGAAGCTTGCTCACCGTGAACCCCCGGGCCGAGAGGGTGGCGGCCCAATCGTTGGCATCGTTCACGCAGCCGCGCAGATCATGCTGGGTGCCGGGATAGTCGTTGATGCCGATGCAGAGGGCGCGTTTCGCCATGAGAAGACAGAGAGAGCTGTCCTCAAGCTATGCAGGTTCCCGGTGCCGAAACGGGACGGCCACAATTCTTTTGCCCTCGTCCGGACCGCCCCGGCCACCAGTGTTCGGCCGTCAGTCGTCAGCCTGCGGTTGTTGGCCGACAGGTGAATGCGTCAGGCCCCGTCGTCTTCCGTTTCCGGGCTCGACGCCGCTTCCGCGGAAACGTTGGAGTTCGGGGACAGATCGGAGACCGGGGAGGCGTTGGAGTCCGGGGCGGCTGCGCTGGTCCTCCGCTCGGCGTCCGTGCCAGGGGTATCGCCTTCCGCGCCGGAAGCCGGCTCCGCCCCCGCCGCCGCCGGGGGCACCAGCACCACTTCAGCAAGGCGATCCCCCGCATCCAGGCGCTGCAGCCGCACGCCCGTGGCCGCTCGCGATTGCTGGGGCACCGCGTCGGCTTGCATGCGCACGATCACGCCCTTTTCACTTACCAGCAGCAGCTCCTCTCCACTGCCCAGCACCTTCAGACCGATGAGCACATCGCCCTCCCGCCGGAAGCGCATCGCCCGCAACCCCATCCCCGCCCGCTTCTGCAGTCGGAACTGCTGCACGGGCACCCGCTTGCCCAACCCGCTGGCGCTGGCCACGAGCACCCAGGGCCCTTCGACGCTGATCACCTCCTCGCCTTCGGCGTCCTCGTCGTCGCTTCCCTCCGCGACGCGATCCGCCAGCTCCGCCGGCAGCACGTCCATGCTCACCAGGTGATCTCCGCCCCGCAGGTTCATGCTGCGCACCCCCCGGGCCGTGCGCCCCAGGGGACGCAACTCCTCATCGCTGAGCCGGAAGTGGATGGTCATGCCATTGCGCGAGCCGATCAGCACGCTGTCGCCGGGCAGGGCGAGACGGACCCAGCGCAGAGCGTCGCCCTCCTCCAGGGAGATGGCGATCAGGCCGTTGACGCGGATGTTGGCGAAGGCGGAGAGGGTGGTGCGTTTGATGTAGCCCTTGCTGGTGAGCATCACCAGCTGCTCGTCCGCTCCGAAGGTGCTCACCGCTAACACGGAGGTGATCGCCTCCTCCCGGGGAATGGGCAGGAGCTGCACGATCGGTGTGCCTTTGGCGGTGCGGCTGCAGATCGGCACCCGATACGCCGGGAGGGAGTAGACGACGCCGCGATCGCTGAAGAGCAGCATGGCGTCGTGGTCATTGCAGCTGATGAACAGCTTCACCGCCTCCTCCCCCTGGGAGCGGGTGCCGGCCTTGCCTCGGGTGCCGCGACTGGTGGCCTCAAACTCGCTCACGGGCATGCGCTTGAGATAACCCGTTTCCGTGAGCAACACCACCGAGCGTTCGTTGGCGATCAGATCGATGTCTTCCAGTCCGCCTTCCAGATCAAGAATCTGGGTGCGACGGGGGGAGTGGTATTTGGAGCGGATGGCTAGCAGTTCCTCGCTGATCAATGCGAAAACCCGTTCACGACGCGCCAGGATGTCTTTGTAGTCGGTGATCTTGGCGAGCAAGTCTTCATGCTCCAGGCGAATCTTGTCCGCCTCCAGGGCCGTCAATCGCCGCAACTGCATCTGCAGGATGGCATCCGCCTGGGCTTCGCTCAGGCCGAACTGGCTCATCAATTGCTCCCGCGCTGTAGCCGTGTCGGCGGCGGCGCGGATCATGGCGATGATCGCGTCGAGGTTGTCGAGGGCGATCAACAGACCGAGAAGGATGTGATCGCGCTCCTCGGCTTTGCGCAGCAGGTAGCGGGTGCGGCGCTCGATGGTTTCGACTCGGAAGTCGAGGAACACCTCCAGCATCTTGCGGAGGGTCAGCAACACCGGCTCATTCCCCACCAACGCCAACATGTAGGCGTTGAAATTGCTTTGCAGCGGCGTCAGCTTGAACAGATTGTTGAGCACCACCTGCGGATAGGCATCGCGACGCAGTTCGATCACGATTCGCATGCCATCGCGATCGCTTTCATCGCGAATGTCGGAGATGCCCTCCAGCTTCTTGTCGTTCACCAGCTCGGCGATGCGCTCGATCAGGGCCGCCTTGTTGGTCTGATACGGCAGCTCCGTGATGATCACCGCGTCCCGATCGGGTCGCCCGTGGGCCTCGATCGTTTCGATCCGGGCCACGCCGCGCATCGTCACCGAACCGCGACCGGTCTGCACCATCTCTCGAATGCCGCTGCGGCCCAGGATCTGTCCGCCGGTGGGGAAATCAGGGCCGGGGATGAGGGCCATCAAAGCCCGTTCCTCAAGCTCCGGATTGGCGATCAGCGCCTGCAGGCCATCGATCAGCTCCCCCAGGTTGTGGGGCGGGATGTTGGTGGCCATGCCCACCGCGATGCCCGTGGAGCCGTTGAGCAGCAACTGGGGGATGCGGGCGGGCAGGACCGTGGGTTCCTGCTGGGAGCCATCGAAGTTGTCGATGAAGGGGACGGTTTCGCTCTCGATGTCCTCCAGCAGGCTGTCGCTGGTGAGGGCCTGGAGGCGCGACTCGGTGTAGCGCATCGCCGCTGGCGGGTCGTTGTCCACCGAGCCGAAGTTGCCGTGCCCGTCGATGAGGGGCATGCGCATGGAGAAGTCCTGCGCCATGCGCACCAGGGCGTCGTAGACCGCCGTGTCGCCATGGGGGTGGTATTTGCCCAGCACCTCCCCGACGACGCGGGCGCATTTGCGGTAGGGCCTGTCGCTGGTGAGACCCAGCTCGTACATCGCATAGAGGATGCGCCGATGCACGGGCTTGAGGCCATCGCGGGCATCGGGCAGGGCCCGCCCCACGATCACGCTCATCGCGTATTCCAGATAGGAACGCGACATTTCGTTGCGCAGGTCCGTCTGGATGATGCGGCCGTCGCCTTCTCCTGGACCCTTGCCTCCCGGATTGTTCTCTCCCGCTCCCGGAGACTGTCCGGTTGGATCCGCCATGAAGAGGCACCTGGGTCACCCCACACTTTATCCGAGGCCCCCGTGCCCTGCCCGAATCCCCCCGGCCATGAACCTGACCACCTTCCTCCCGCGCACGGAAGCGGAGCTCCGACGCCGCCAGGAGGACGGCACCCTGCGGGTGCGGCAGGCGGCGGAGTTTCGCCGGTTGGCTCAGACCGTCGGACTGGAGGAGGCCTATGGACAAACCGACGTGGTGGTGGCCGCCTCGGCGGAGTTCACCAGCCACGCCAGCCTCCATCTCAGCCTGGGTCCTGCGGATCCACCGATTCGCTTGCGGGAGGTCCAGGTCGGTGGGGTGCCCGCCCTGCCCGGTGGCGCGGGCGCTGATCTCGTCCTGCCTGTGTCGGGGGCGCGCTTGCTCAAGGAGTGGCTGGCCGGCCGATCGGTGGAGTTGACCGCCAGCGGCGAGGGCACACCCCTCTTCCCCCGTCGGGAGCTGCATGCTGCGCTGCGCCTGGAGGACATCGGCAGTGGCCAGCTGCTCCTGCCCCGGGCGATCACGGAGAACGGCGTGGTGGCCATCAGCAGCGCTGAAGGACTCCTGCACACCCCCTATGGCGCCGTGCTCGGCCCCCGGGTCCAGGCCCTTTACACCTGCTCCGGTGCCGACAGCATCGGACTGGCCATGCCCGGCCTGGCGCTCCTCGGGCCAGGCTCGCCGGTGCTCGTGGCCGGGGCTGTGGGCTGGGTGGTGGGCCCCGGGGGGGGGCACCAGCCCCAGCCGCGCCGCCTGCCCAACGGCCATGCCCGCACCCCCGGGGCGGTGGCGGCGGTGGGCGTTGATCTGCACGGCCTGCAGGGGCGCTGGTTGCGGGTGGGCGCGCTCGAGGGCCATGGGGACGTGCTGCTGGTGGCCATCGCCGCCCCGGTGCCCCTGATCGATGGCGCCACGGCCGCGGGGGCCGCCACCAGCAATCGCTCCCTGGAGGCGCCGGTCCTCGATGTGGCGATCCCGCGACGGCTCAAGCCGTCTTTCGGCGGGGTGAGCTACAGCGCCCTGCGGGCCGGCTGGATCGAGGTGGAGGGGCGCCGGCTGCGAGCCCTGCCGGCCCACAGCACCCGACTGGCGATGGAGATCGGCGACGAGCTGGCCCTCCAGCTGCGCGAGGGCCGTTTCCCCCTGCGCCTGCCCCTGGCGCCGCTCGGGGCGCGCTCCGGGCTGCGGCCCCTGGATCCCTGAGCGGATCGGCCGGTCCCCCCCGAGGGCTGTCGCCGCCGCCGCGCGCCGCGCGAACCTCCGGGACATGGCCCTTAAGCTCGTGCCAGCACATTCGCCGCGCGATGGCCGAAACCCCCGCTTCTCCCGCACCCGCGCCCTTCGCGGGGGAGCCCGCCACCCCGCCCGCCTCGCCAGAGCCCCCGGCGCCCGCGATCACGCCGCTGGCGGCCGCTCTGGAGGCCACCCCCGTGACCCCAGCCCTGGAGGCTCTCGACGCGGTGGAGCTCGGCGAGCCCCGCGTGGCCACCACCCTGGAGGTCCCCCCCCTGCCCGCCAGCCCCCGGCCTTCGCTCACCAAGCTCGCCAGCGCCGCGGGCGCGGGCGCGACAGACCCCGGGACCCCGGGCGCTGAGGGGGGCGAGTGGGACCTGCTCATGGGGAAGCTCAGGGACTGGCTGGAGCAGAACGATCTGCCGGGCCAGTGGGAGCGGCTGGGCGGTCCCTTGCGCGGGTTCGGAGTGCTCCTGGTGTCCCTGTTCGTGCTCAAGCTCTATGTGTCACTGCTCGACACCCTCGATGACGTGCTCCTGCTGCCCCGTCTTCTGCAGCTGGCGGGCCTGATCGCCGTGCTGCGCTTCAGCGTGCTTCGCCTCACCCGCAGCAGCGACCGCCAGGAGGTGCTCGACGATTGGAAGCGCCGCTGGGATGCGTTTCGCGGCGCTTGAGGGTCGCTGGACCCGAAGGGTTGGCCGGCCGCTTGATAGCTTGTCGCCAAACCCCGTTGTTCCCTTGACCCTCTCGCTCGGCCGCTTCCGCACCGTCCGTCGCGCGTACGGCATCGATGAAATCGCCCTGGTGCCGGGCGGTCGCACGGTGGATCCCGAGGTCACCGACAGCCGCTGGACCCTCGCTGGCATCGAACGGGAGATTCCCATCATCGCCAGCGCCATGGATGGTGTCGTGGACGTGGGCATGGCGGTGGAGCTCTCCCGCCTCGGCGCCCTGGGCGTGCTCAACCTGGAGGGCGTCCAGTGTCGTTACGAGGATCCCGATCCGGTGCTCGATCGGATCGCTGCGGTGGGGAAGGACGGCTTCGTGACCCTGATGCAGGAGTTGTACAGCCAGCCTGTGCAGGAGGCGCTGGTGCGTCGCCGCATCGCCGAGATCCGGGAGCGGGGTGGCATCGCTGCGGTGAGCGCCACGCCGGCGGCCGCGCTGCGGTTGGGGACTGCGGTGGCGGAGGCCGGGGCGGATCTGCTGTTCGTTCAAGCCACGGTGGTCTCCACCGAGCACGTCGGGCCGGTGGGCCGTGAGACTCTGAATCTGGAGGCCCTTTGCCGTGATCTGGGGGTGCCGGTGGTGATCGGCAACTGCGTCACCTATGAGGTGGCCCTCCAGCTGATGCGCGCCGGCGCCGCTGGCGTGATGGTGGGCATCGGTCCGGGGGCGGCCTGCACGTCCCGGGGGGTGCTGGGAATCGGCATTCCGCAGGCCACCGCCGTGGCGGACTGCGCCGCCGCGCGGGAGCACCACCTGCAGGAGAGTGGCCGCGCCGTGCCCGTGATCGCCGATGGCGGCATCGTCACGGGCGGCGACATCTGCAAATGCCTGGCCTGCGGGGCGGATGCCGTGATGATCGGCTCCCCCATCGCCAGGGCCGCGGAAGCGCCGGGACGGGGCTTCCATTGGGGGATGGCCACCCCCAGCCCGGTGCTGCCGCGCGGCACGCGCATTCAGGTGGGCACCACGGGGAGTTTGGAGAAGATCTTGCGCGGTCCCGCCAGCTTGGACGACGGCACCCAAAATCTGCTGGGCTGCATCCGCACCTCCATGGGCACGCTCGGGGCGCGCACCTTGCGGGAGATGCAGCAGGTGGAAGTGGTTGTCGCGCCCTCTCTGCTGACGGAGGGGAAGGTTTACCAAAAAGCTCAGCAGCTTGGCATGGGGAAATGACACGCCGTGTGGCGGATGCGGGAATGGCACGCCCCATGGACGCTACCCTGTGACTGTGGGGGCTCCGGCTCGCACACTCCTCACACCGTTCGGCCCGGCGCGTCCGGGCTTTTTGTCTTTCGTCGCGGCCTGTGCAACGGCCTGCAACGCTTGCCGGAATTTCGTGGTCGCCCGGTTCACCGTTGCTAAACTGACCAGATCATCTGCCACGCATCCACATGTCCAGCGCTCCGGCTGTCACAGACGCTTCCTTCGAGCAAGACGTCCTCAAGAGTGGCGTACCTGTGCTGGTGGATTTCTGGGCCCCATGGTGCGGACCTTGTCGGATGGTGGCGCCAATTGTCGATGAAATCGCCGAGGAATTCAAAGGCAAGCTCAAGGTCTACAAGTTGAACACGGATGAAAATCCCAACGTGGCCAGCCAATATGCCATTCGCAGCATTCCCACCCTGATGATTTTCAAAGGTGGAGAAAAGGTCGACACCGTTGTTGGAGCTGTGCCCAAGACTACTCTCAGCGGCACGATCTCCAAGCATCTGGCCAAGTAGGGGCCCGATCGCCGTTCGCTGCGCCCCGCCCGCCCTCCAGCACCCTTCGCCACCTCGCCACCGCTTCCTCCCCCGCCACCGTTCTGTCCCCCCCAGGTCTTGAATATCCGGCCCGTGGTCTGTGGTGAGTCGTCTGGTGACCGTCTGTCCCGGGTCTGCTCCCTTCGCTTGCGTTCCTCTGTCCACAACCGCCTGCTCGCACTCCTTCCCGGCCCGCGGTCGCGGACCCCTGGAGGCGCTCGCGGAAGAGTTGGACGGACATCCGCAGCGACGGCTGATTGAGCGGGCGGTGCTCTCCCTGCTGGAGGTGGCCCGCACGGAGAAGGAGGAGGAGGAGGTCTGGCGGCTGATCAGCGGTTGTCTGGCGGACATCAGCGAGGCGTTGCAGGTGTTTCGTCCCAGCCGGGGCGCGCGCAAGATCAGCGTGTTCGGCTCCGCCCGCATCCAGGCCCACGATCCGTGCCATGCCTTGGCGGAGGAGGTGGCTCGCCTGGCCGTGGAAGCGGGGTTTGATGTGATGACCGGGGCGGGTGGCGGTGTGATGGAAGCCGCCAACAGCGGGGCTGGCACCCGCCACAGCATCGGCCTGAATGTTGACCTGCCATTTGAGCAGCATCCCAACCCATATGTGAGCGACCGCTCGGGGCGCCTGCTGTATTTCCGGTATTTTTTCACGCGCAAGTTGTTCTTTCTGCGCGAAAGCGATGCGCTGGTGGTGTTGCCCGGAGGCTTTGGCACGCTGGATGAGTTGTTTGAATCCCTCACCCTGATCCAAACCGGCCGCACCTCACCGATTCCTCTCGTGGTGTTAGCCCCCGAGGGAGATGACTTCTGGTCGATGTGGCAATCCAGCGTCACGGAGGTGCTCGCCAACCGCGGCTTGATCCTGCCGGAGGATCGGGCCCTGGTGGTGGAGGCGCGCTGCGCCGCAGACGCGGTGGCCAGGATTTGTCATTTCTACCGCATTTATCACAGCGCGCGCCTGCAACAGGATCGGGTGGAGCTGTTGCTCAATGCCCCCATTCCTGCGGAGCAACTGCCGGAGCTCAACCAGCGGTTTGGTGATCTTTTGGAGGATGGCGCCATCGCCGCGGGCGAGAGCGTGGACGACAACGGCATCCTGCGCCCCTGTCTGCGCCTGCGCTTTGACAAGCGCCGCGTGGGTCGTCTCTATCAGTTTCTCGAGCACCTCAACGGCCTGGAGCTGCCCACCGCTCCGGCCCTGAACCATCCTGGAGAACGGCTCTGTTCCCCGATGTAAGCGACCCATGACACGGCTGGGCTTGGTGGATTACGGCATGGGCAATCTGCATTCGGTGCAGCGGGCCTTCGAGCGCCTGGGGGCGGAGGTGGCCCCCGTGCGCGGCGCGGCGGCCATGGAGGACTGCGCCGCCTTGGTGTTACCCGGCGTCGGGGCCTTTGATCCCGCCATGGAACGCCTGGCTGCGGCCGACCTGGTGGATCCCCTGCGGCGCTCCTGCGCGGTGGGGCGCCCCCTGCTGGGGATTTGCCTGGGGCTGCAGCTGCTCTTCGAGCGCAGCGACGAAGGCCGGAGAGAGGGCTTGGGCCTCCTGCCGGGTCATGTGGCCGCCCTGCCCCGCTGGGCGGGCCATCCGATCCCCCACATGGGCTGGGCGCCGCTGCAGCCCGTTCAGCCCTCTCCCCTGCTGCCGTCGGGTTCTCCGGACACCTGGGTCTATTTCGTGCATTCCTACGCGGCGGTGCCGGCGGATGCCGCCTGCGTCACGGCGCGGGTGGCCTGGGGAGAGGACGCGGTGACGGCCGCGGTGTGGCGGGGGGGGCTGGCCGCCTGCCAGTTCCACCCGGAGAAATCCAGCGAGGCGGGCGCGGCGATGCTGCGGCGCTGGCTGTCCTGGGTGGAGCACGGCTGAGGATGGGCCTGCGGCTGAGCGGCGGGCGCCGGCTGCGCAGCCCTGGCGGGGAGGTGGCCCGACCCACCACCGCGCGCGTGCGCCAGGCGGTGATGAACATGTTTGCGGCAGAGCTGCGCGGCTGCCGCTGGCTGGAACTGTGCGGCGGCAGCGGCGTGATGGCCTGCGAAGCGTTGCGACGGGGGGCCGGCGCGGTGGTGGTGGTGGAGCGGGATCGGCGGGTGGCGGCGGTGGCGCGGGCGAATCTGGCCTCCGTGGTCGCGGCGCTGGGCGCGGCGGAGGGGCCG
>VGQX01000109.1 GCA_016882305.1 Cyanobacteria bacterium K_Offshore_surface_m2_239 | reverse complement strand
AAACTGGATGGCGTTCCGTCCCATGACATCAGTGGTATTTGCGTACCACTCTACGGGCTCACCGGGCCGGTCGCGGAGTCATCTGCGTAATCAAGAGCTTCAATGTGCATCAGTTCTTCGACGCTGTGTATCACCCGCAGGCCAGGGCGCGGCCGGAGGGCCGACTGACCATGGCGAGCGTTCTTGGGACGTGCGCCTGGCAATGGAAGACTTGTCCATCCAATCAACAGCCGCAGCCGTTAGCAGCCGTCACCAGCGGCGACAATCAACAGCTGCGACAATCAAGGGGCGTGGTAATCAAGGGGCACGGCAATCAAGCAGCGTGCTGAAATCGTCGCAATTGATGTCTTGAAGTGGACCCAAAAGAACCGCCAGGTCTTGGTTGCTGGACACTGTGGCTTGGGATCACAAATTCTGGTTGTCCTTCTCGGCCTTGCTCAGGGGGGTGCTCAAGGCCGAGGCACTGGAGATCTGACGAGAAAAAGACCCTTTTGCTCACTTGTAGGGAGGGCTCGGGCTTGTGGACCGTTTTCAAGACAGGGAAAACGGTCGGCAACACGATTGGTTTGATGAGGGAATCTTATTTCCCATGATGAATTCTTTTTCTTAAGCGGCGAGACCAGCCCAAGCTGATGCCTACGCCAATGATGGGAAGGGGAGCGGGGACGTAAAAATAATCAAAAAGGAGTTGTCCCTCAAACCTCATGTTCGTTGTGGCAAAAGCCAGATCAGGATTGCTGCCGTAAAATGTATAATTGGTTTTAAAAGAGCTTACAACGGGGCCGGCAGCGACATAGTTTCTAAAGGCCTCATCGACATTGGCGGCAATGGATGGAAAAGTCCCGGAATAGGGGGCAAAAGAAGAAACGGCTCTAAAGCAAACTTCACCAGTCGTGCAAGAAATGGATGGAATGGATGCCACATCAACACTGAAGCCGGTGAAAGCCGCAGCATAAGGGGGGATGGGGATTGAGGTAAAATATATTGATGGCTGGGCTTTCACTGTCCCGGAGAATTCGCCCGTGCTCGGGGCAATAAAAAATCCCGCGGTGGCGGTCCCAGTGATGGCTGGAGTGGGCGAAAACCTTGGCTGGGCAACCACAAGGGTGGAGGCTGGCGCATTGGTGAAGGGAGGGAAGCGAAAGCCAGTTGTATTTAATGTTCCATTGCCAACTGTTGTAAATGTAACTGGAGCGGCGACAGTCTGCAAAAAAAGAGCATGGGTTGGCAGGCCGGCGCCAAACACCCCAAGTCCAAAAGCGGGAAACAGAAGAACAGCGAGTCGCATGAAATTAAAGAACAGCGAGTCGCATGAAATTAAATATTTCCTTAAACCTATCATGCGTCTCGTGGTTGGTCAATCCCGCAGTCACATGCTGGGACTTTTGTTAAGAAAGCCAGATAACGTGCACTCCGGATGGGCTGCCTGTCGCGCAAAGTCCTTGCTGTGGCGCGGATGTTGATCTCAAGTGCGACGATCGGCCGGTCTGATTAGCGTCAACAGCGCTGTACCGCTTGGGGGGGTGACGTGCTAGGCGGGCGATGAAAAAGCCGACAACAAATCCATCAACGAAATCTATCTTCGCTCTTCTTTGTAGTCTTCCCCGTTATTTTCTGGTCGCCTTCGCTGTCTCGGCTGACCTCGTCTTTTCCTGGCTCCCCGCTCCTTCCGCCGCCGCCGCCCCTCGGTGCTTGATCCGCCGCCCCTTGGGCCTGGTGCGGCTCCAGCGGCTCCAGCGGCGGCAAACGGCGCGATCCCGGCGGCCAGGGGCGACCCAGCCGACAGAAGAAGGGCCTGAGGAGACAGACGAAGGGGCTGAGGACGCTCCCGCCGTTGTCAAGGCCGAGGCGATTCCGCGATGGCCCCGTCCACCGCTTTCAGGCGGTTGAGCACAAGCCGCTTGTCCTCTTCGCTGAGCTCACCATCCGCCGTCCACTTCAGACACGTCCGCGCGAGACAGGTCAGGCTTCGGGGGTCGTCGGTGCGTGGCATCGTGCACCTCCTTCGTCGATGGAGTCAGTCTCCGCTGGCGCACCCAGATGGAACAGCCCCCGATTGGGGACAGTCGCGGCGGCGCGCCGCCTTTCGCGAGGCCTCCTGCCGGCCCCTACTGCTGCACTGGCAGGGGGACGGGCCCGAGGGAGCTGGTGCCGGTGCGCAGGGAACAGCGGCCGGAGCCATCCCGTTCGGCGGCGGCCTGGAGAGCCTCAAAGCGCTCCAGGCCGTCCCGCAGCCATTGCTCACAGATCGCCGCCGCTGTCATGCCCCGGGCTGCGGCGGCCTTGTCGAGGCCGAGCCGCAGATCGCCCGCCAGCCAGTCCAGGTCGGGGGCCTTGGCGTCAGCGTCGGTGAGGGCTGAACGGGCCGAAGCGGGGTGCGGAGCCTCCGGACGGGACGAGGACGGGGAGACGGTCATGGTGGCGATGCGAGGTGGGCGCGGACGCGGAACGGCTTCGGTGAGCCATTCTTGCCTTTCCCAGACCCGCGCGTCCCCGATGTCTTTGGACCAGTTGAGGGCCTTCCTGGCCCGCATGCAGAAGGATGAGGCCCTCAAGCGAGAGGTGTTGGCCGCCGCCACCGCCGACGACGTGGCGCAGATCGGCCTGCGCCTTGGCTTTGAGTTCTCGGGCGATGAACTCCTGCGCGTCTCCGGACAGCGGTTCGATCGCGTGACGGTGCGCAAGAACGACCTCCCCGGCGAATACAACTAAGCCCCATCACGCTCACACCCCCGGTCGCCACCCCGCGTCCTTCCCGGCCAGGGGGCGCGGTCCCCAGGGACGGGCCAGGGGCTCGCCGATGAACACCCCCTGTTCGGGCATCGCCACGCTGCGCCAATAGCTTTCGATCAGCGTGTCGCCCCGCCGGTAGTAGGCCAGCAGCAGGCCCGGGTTGGGGAACTTCGAGAGGTGATTGCAGGGCTCCACCACCGTGCCGTAGCTGCCGGTCGCCCCGGCCTCCAGCCAGCGCAGCGCGCTCATCTGGCCGTTGCCGCCATCGTCGGCGTGGCCGGACGGGCCCGTGAGCATGCCGCCGAAGGAGGTGAGATGGTCGCCCACCGCTCCGGGGCGAAACCGGTTGCTGGTCAGATCCGGCACCGCCGTGAGTCCGGTGATGTAGAGCATCACGTCGCGCGCGCCCTGGAGACCATCCCCCCGCAGCACCTGGACGCGAAAGCCGGGGGCGGCGGCACGCAGCAGATCGTCGTAACGCTCCGCTCGCCGGTTGCGGGCCTCATCGCTGGTGCTCAACAGGTAGGCGGTACCCGGTGGCGTTGTGCCGTCGGCGGCCAGCCCACGGGCGATCAGGGCGCGGCCGGCTTCCGCTGTGCTGGCCGCCAGGAGCATGGTGGGGCGCACCCCCAGGGCGGACCAGGGTCGTCGCACATCGCCGCGGGCGTAATACGGGCTCAGGGGGGTGGCGCGGCAGGTGTCGCCGCAGTCGGATCGCACCCGTCCGAAGGCGAAGGCGCTCGTGATCGATACGCACTCCACCCGCCAGGGGGCGGCCCAGGCCAGGGCATAGGCCTGAATCTCGGGGGGCGTCTGCCGCCGCACCTCCTGATGGAGGGCCTGAAATTCCGCCCGCGACAACGTCAGGCGTCCCGGGGGGAACCGCACCCGGATCACCTGACGCGGCTCCAATCCCCTGGCCTGGATGTAGCGGGCGCCGATGGCCTCGCTCACGGGGTCGGCGGCATTGATCACCAGGGCCAGATGGCGCGCCTCCAAGGGAGTATTGGCCGCCTCCGACGCTCCCGGCGCGATCACCGATCCCACCAGGTGCCCGATCCCCAGCAGCAGCACCGCGCTCGCCGCCGCCACGCATGGCAGGACCGGCAGGGGCCGGGCCCGGGGATGGGGATGTCGCTGCATGACCGGCCGGGGGTACCTCCCTGCGTCCATCGTGCCCCCTGGCTCACCCTTCGGGGGGGCGGTCGACCGCTCTCGGGAGAGGGGATTCAGGATGAAGGTCATGCCGCCACCCAGGCCCGCGACCCGATGACCTCCCATCCCCAACCGACCCGTTCCCCCGCCACCAGCGACGCTTCCTTGGCCCTGCCCCTGCATCGCCCTGCGGCGGAGCGTTTTCACAGCCGCTTCGCGTGGCTGGATAGCTGGCACACCTTTTCCTTCGGCTCCCATGTCGATCCGGCCTGGATGGGCTTCGGCCCCCTGCGGGTGATCAATGACGACACCATCGCCGCCGGCCAGGGCTTCGGTCAGCATCCCCACCGGGACATGGAGATCATCACCGTGATGGTGGAGGGGCAGCTCAATCACCGGGATTCCATGGGCCACAGCGCCGTGCTCCGCGCGGGCGAGGTGCAGCGCATGAGCGCCGGCACCGGCATCGCGCACAGCGAGATCAACGGTGGTGACCGCTCCTGTCGTCTGCTGCAGATCTGGATCGTGCCGGACGCCCCTGGTCATGCCCCGGCCTATGCCCAGAAACCCTTCCCTCAGGCTGCGGGGTGGACGCTCCTGATCGATCCGCGCGGCGCTGATGGCGCGTTGGCCATCCATCGTCCGGTGCGCCTCTGGCGCGGGCGCCTGGATCCCGGACAGACCCTGCTCCCGCCAGTGGCCTCCGAGCCCGCGTCGCCGCTGGGCTGGCTTCAGGTCATCAACGGCGACGCGCGGCTCGCCTTCGACGCCGAACCCTCCGCCGATTCGGCGCTCCCCACGACCTTGGGGCGGGGGGATGGCCTGGGATTCGCCCAGCCCCCCAACCCCGGGGCGATCCGTGCGCTCACCGCGGGCGGACGGGGGGCGGATCTCCTCTGGTTCGCCCTGGCCTGAGGCCCCGCCCTCGGCGTCGCGGGTCATCAGCGCACGAACAGCAACTCCTGGTAGGTGGGCAGGGGCCAGAGGTCGTCATCCAGCAGCACCTCCAGGCCATCCACCGTCTCCCGCAGCTGTCCCATCAAAGGCAACAGGGTGTCGGCGCAATGGCGAAGGTGGCCATGGACCTCGTGGGGCGCCCCTTGGAGCGCCGCCTCCAGCTCCGTGCTTCGCTGCGTCAGCTGCTGATGGAGGTGGGCCACCCGCTCGATCACGCTGCGGTCGGTCACCAGGCCAAGGGCCTCCTGTTCGCGGATGGAGCTGGCGAGGCGCTGCAGGAAGGTGG
This sequence comes from Cyanobacteria bacterium K_Offshore_surface_m2_239, assembly GCA_016882305.1. Taxonomy (GTDB): domain Bacteria; phylum Cyanobacteriota; class Cyanobacteriia; order PCC-6307; family Cyanobiaceae; genus Cyanobium. Next base: position 5,286 of record VGQX01000109.1, on the reverse strand, counting down.
TCACCGCGGGCTGGATCTGGGTGCGGGCCATCCGCAGCGCCAAGCGCGCCTCCACCTCAATGGCGAGGATGTACTGCTCGGTGTACACCTCGAAACGGCTCTCCAGTTCCAGCGGGGTGAGCACCCCCTGGCGCTCGAACAGCTCCCGGATCTCCATCCGCTCCAGCACCGGCAGGGCATCGGCGCTGGTGCGCAGGTTTTCCAGGCCACGCTCCTCCACCGCCACGCGGTGCCATTCGCTGGAATAGCCATCTCCGCCAAAGACGACCGCACCGTGGTCGTCCATGGTGCGCTTGAGGACCGCGAACGCCGCCTCCTCCAGGGACGCTCCCGACGCCAGCTGATCATCGAGTTGATCGGAGATCCAGCCGAGGGAGTCGGCCAGAATGGTGTTCAGCACCACCAGAGGGCCGGCCACCGACTGCCCGGAGCCAACGGCGCGAAACTCAAAGCGGTTGCCGGTGAAGGCAAAAGGAGACGTGCGGTTGCGATCGCCGGGGTCGCGGTTGAGGTCCGGCAGGGTATCGACACCCAGGGACATCAGCGCGTTCTCGGCCGAGCCCTCCAACTTGCCCGATTTGATCTGGTTGAAGACGTCCTCCAACTGGCTCCCCAGGTAGACGGAGATGATGGCTGGCGGCGCTTCATTGGCCCCCAGGCGATGGTCGTTGCTCGCCGTGGCGATGGCGGCGCGCATCAAGGGGCCATAGCGATGCACGCCGCGGATGACGGCGGCGCAGAAGAGCAGAAACTGCAGGTTGGCATGGGGCGTTTTTCCCGGGTCCAGCAGATTGCCCTGGGTGGCGTTGCCGATCGACCAGTTGACATGTTTGCCGCTGCCGTTCACGCCGGCGAAGGGTTTCTCGTGCAAGAGGCAGGTGAGGCCATGTCGCTTGGCCGTGGCCTTGAGCACCGTCATGATCAGCTGCTGGTGATCGGTGGCGACATTGGCGGCCTCAAAGTAGGGCGCGATCTCGAACTGCCCTGGCGCCACCTCGTTGTGGCGGGTTTTGGCCGGAATGCCCAGCCGGTAGAGCTGCAGTTCCACATCCTGCATGAACACCTGAACGCGGTCCGGGATGGCACCGAAGTAGTGATCATCAAATTGCTGACCCTTGGCCGGCGGAGCCCCGAACAGGGTGCGGCCGGCCAGCTGCAGATCGGGCCGCAGCGCACCGAGGGCGGCATCGATGAGGAAGTATTCCTGTTCGGCGCCGCAGCTGGAGTTGACCGGCGCGATGTCGGTCTCGCCAAGCAAATGCAGCAACCGTTGCGCCTGGCGATTCATCACGGCATTGGAGCGCAGCAGCGGTGTTTTCTTGTCGAGCGCTTCGCCTGTCCAACTGACAAACACCGTCGGGATGCACAGGGTGACGCCGTTGGCGGTGCGCATCAACCAGGCCGGGCTGGTGACATCCCAGGCGGTGTAGCCCCGCGCCTCGAAGGTGGTGCGCAGGCCGCCGTTGGGAAAGGAGGACCCGTCCGGCTCCCCCTGCACGAGCAGCTTGCCGGAAAACTCGGCGATTGCTTTGCCGTCCGACTGGGGAGAGATGAACCCGTCGTGCTTTTCCGCAGTGAGGTTGGTGAGGGGATAAAACACGTGGGCGTAATACAACGCGCCACGGGCGCAGGCCCACTCCTTCATCGCTTGCGCCACCGTGTCGGACACCCCCAGATCCAATTTGCTCCCCAGGCGGATCGAGCGCTGGATCGACTTGAAGACGTCCTTGGGCAGAGCGGATTTCATCGTTTCCAGCCCGAAGACATCGCTGGCCCACAGGCTCTCCAGCGAAGCCGCTGGCTCCACGGGAACGGGCTGCCGCTCCAGGATGGTGTGCATCGCTTGCAGACGGGCGGGAGAAGGCATGGTGGGTCAGGACTCACTGTTCTCTTAGCCAAGACAGGCGACCCTGACCGTCGTTGCCACAGGTGCTACACACCTTCCCGTCATCGCCGGGGCCACGGAGGATCCCGTCTCCGCAATCGACCGCCAGGCCAGGCCTGGCTTGAGTGAGGTCTTGAACCGGGCTGGAAGAAAAGCCAACGTTTCTCACAACGACCCGTCCAGCGAGGCCCCGGCAGACTGAGGGGTGCCGGCGTTATCCGAGTCCTGCCCATGGGTCGCCCCGCGCTCTCCGCCGCTCCCGCGCCGCCCTCACCCCGGGGTCCGGCGGGGGGCGCGTGGGTGTCCTGGCTCATGGGCCTGGTGTTGGCGATCGGGACCGGGATCGCCCCCCCGTCGGCGGGAGCGGGCGAGGACTCCCTGGGGCAGTCGCGGGAACAGCTCCGCCGCTTCCCCTTCCAGCCTGACTGCGGCGGCAACACCCAAGAGATGGTGGCCTGCCTCTGGCAGCGGCGCAATCAGGACGACGCCACCTTGGAGAGCCTGCTCGATTCCCCCGGACGGCTCGAGCCATGGCGGTCCAGCCGCCGGCAGGTGTGCCTCCAGGCCGCTCGGAAGGCGGAAGGGGGCTCCCTGCACCCGATCGTGTGGCTGAGTTGCGAGAACGCGCTCAACCGCGAACTGTTGCGGCAGATTCGCCGGCCCCTGACACAGAGCGCTGATCTCTGACCCCAGCCCCCAGCCCCCAGCCCCCGGGCTCGAGACCTGAGTCCCGCCTCGTCCGCGATGGCCGCCCGGGTCGATCAAGCACGTTGACGGTTCCGCCGCTGTGGGCCATAGTTGGGGGCCTGAAAAGCTTTGAAATAAGCCACATTAACGATGCTGAATATCTACAAGAACACGATTATTTACGTACTTTGTCCCGCGAAGATTGTCACGGGCGGTATTGAGGCAATTCATCAATTGGTGCATAAGTTAAGGCGATTCGGCCATGATGCCAGGATCGTGCCCACGCCGGCAGTCCCTAACCCCGTCTTGCTCCAGTATAGGAATTATGACGTCGCTTTTGACAGTGGCGTGGTGGACAACGAGCGCCATGTTCTGATCACCTCGGAAGTCAACCCTCGCGGGCTGGATGCCTATCATTCGATCCAGAAGGCCCTGTGGTGGTTGAGTGTGGATAATCACGAGGCCTTGAAGGATCAATTTCAATTCGGCCGCCCCGAAACCGCGGGTGTCGTTCATTTTGTCCAGAGCGCTTATGCGGCCTCCTTTCTGGAGAGCAAGGGGCAGACCGACTTCTTCTATCTGACAGATTATCTGCATCCGGTTTATTTTTCCCGAATCAATCCACAGCAAAAAAATGATGTCGTGCTATACACGCCAGTCAAAGGAGCGCAGCATTTCATCGATCGATTGATGCGGGGTGATCCCTCCATCCAGTGGCTGCCATTGACTGGGATGATTCGCAAGCTGCATGCGCAAACCATGCGTCGCGGTAAGGTTTATGTCGATTTTGGTCGCCATCCCGGCAAGGACCGGCAGCCCCGGGAAGCGGTGGTGAACGGTTGTTGCGTTCTCGTTGGTCAAGCCGGAGCCGCTCGCTTCCAGGCGGATGTGCCGATCCCGGACAGCTACAAGTTCGACATGGAGCGGTTGGAGACTGAGAGGATCCTGGAAACGATCCGCGCTTGTCTGGTGTCTTATGAAACGCGCAGGCACGATTTTGCTGCCTACGCAAAATTTGTGCGTGAAGATGAGCACCGCTTTGAGGAAGAGATCAAGGCCATCTTTGGTGTCAAAGAGTCGAAGGCTAGTCCCTTGGTCATGGTGAAACTCTCGAACACTCTCGCGTTCTCTCGCCAGAATGATGCGTTCACCACTGCCCGCGGGCTGATGAATGAGCTGCTTCCTTTGAGCGTCACCCGGTGGTCCAAGCAGCTCTATCTCTCCACCCGTGGCGGCCCGGGCCCAGGGCGCCGCTGATCTTCCGCCCGGATCCGTGATGGGGATCCGTGATGGGGACCCCTGATGGGGATCCCGGCCGGACCTCGGCGCCGGAGCGCACGCCTGGCGAAGGTGGGCCCGGTTCAGGCCGCCAAGGCGTCGATCCGTCGGGCCAACTCCACATCCAGGGTGGACAACCCGCCGATGTCGTGGGTCGTGAGCGCGATCGTCACCCGATTCCACACATTGCTCCACTCCGGATGGTGGTCGAGACGTTCGGCCACCAGGGCCACCTGCGTCATGAACCCGAAGGCCTCGCAGAAATCCGCGAAGCGGAACTGTCGTTGCAAGCGGCCGTCCACCAGCGACCAGGCGGGGAGGGTTTCGGCCAGCTCCTGGATCTCCGAGGCGGTCAGGGCAAGGGCGGCCATGGCGGCGGGCAACAGAGCTGGTGAGATCGAGCCTAGCCAGCTCGGATCCCGGCGGATGCGCCGTGCCAGCGCGTCATGGCTCAGAGATCAGCAGGGCATCGAGGCGAAAGCTCGCCGCGTTGCCCGCTGGCTGGGGAAGGTCCTCCAGGGTGAGGCGGTAGCGGCCGCCGCCGAAGTTGAGCTCGCGGAAGTCGCCGGGACGCCAGAGGCTGGCCGCCGCGCCCGCCAGGCTCACGCTGGCGCCCTCTCCCTCCAGTCCCTCCAGAGTCAGGGAAACCTTTCCTCCCAGCACCTCGCGGGAGGCGCCAACGGGGAGACGGAAACGCTCCTCCAGGCGGCGGCCGCGGCGCAGGCTTGCCAAGGCCTCCAGGGTGGCCTTGTGCTCCCGGGTCAGCGCGGCGTGGCGCCGTTGGAGGTCCTGGAACGCGAGCCGGTCGGCGGCGGGTCCGGCCAGCCGCTCCAGATCCCGCACCAAGCGCGCCAGATCCACATCGCGCGTGCGCCGCAGAAAGCTCACCTCCGCGTCCAGGGCCCGCAGCCGACCCTGCCAGCTGAGCTGGGCCACCAGCCACGTGGCGGCCACCAGGGCGGACCCGCCAGCGGTGAGGAGCACCCACCAGCGCGTCGAGGGGAACCGGTGTCCTGCAGGGTTCCGCGGTTCCGGGCTCGCGGAAGGCGATGGTGAGTCGCTGGAGTCCATGGTCTCCTACGCCGCGCCGACGGGCGCGCCGAGAAGATGGAGGCCGATGCGGCGTCGGTGGGGGTGGGCGCGATGCTCCCAGAGGTAGACCGCCTGCCATGTCCCGAGCACCAGCCGGCGCTGGTGAAAGCTCAGGCTCAGGCTGGTGCAGGTCAGGGCGGTGCGGATGTGGGCGGGCATGTCATCCGGGCCCTCGTCGTCATGGACATAGGGGCGGAGGGGACCCTGGCCGCTGAGGGAACGGCTGCCCTCTTGCGGCACAAGCGCCCGCAGGTAGGCGGTCAGATCGGCCAGCACCCGGGGATCGGCGTTCTCGTTGATGGTCAGCGTGCAACTGGTGTGCAGCACGTTGATCACCGCCAATC
>VGQX01000108.1 GCA_016882305.1 Cyanobacteria bacterium K_Offshore_surface_m2_239 | reverse complement strand
GTCAGCAGGTTCTTCTAAGCCAGGAATGGCCGATTGCGTCCCATCCTAACGCGAGATTGAGCCTGGAATCAACTGTGGCGCAACGGATTTGGGTTTTTCAGCAAGCCCTAATTAGCTTGTTGAACATCCTATTTACGCACTATTCTGTGCAGCAGATTGATTTCAAAGCCAGCTTTCTGATCGATTCAATGTCTGCCGTACGAACTTATACAGATAAGCAGATTGATCCCATTCTTACACCCCTTAACGCACAATCTGAACAGTTCTTGACGGAATCAATCCCATCCTACTCAGCCAAGCAAGTATTCACCTACTTACAAGCCAATCCAGATTACGCTCAGTACTCCTACCGCGAAACCGCCCTCAATCCCACCAATCCCGAAGATCAAGCCGATTCTCGCGAAGCATCCGTGATCAAAGCTTTTCGTGCTGACCCATCCCTGAAAACATTATCAGGGAATCGCCAAAATGCAGATGGATTGTATAACTACGTAGCCAAACCAATCAAGGTGACTGACCCCAAATGCTTGGCTTGCCATTCCACCTACCAACAAGCGCCCCCTAGCCTTGTGGCCAGCTACGGCAAAACACATGGCTTCGGTTGGCAGCTCGGCGAAGTGATCGGTGCTCAGATCGTTTCTGTTCCGGTCGATGCCATCATTGCCGCAAAGCAAGCCTCGCTCACGTGGGTGGGTCTCTTGAACACCGCAGCATTTGTAATAACTGCGGGAGCCTTGTTGCTCTTCCTCGGACGTTCCATCATCCAGCCGATGCGATTGATCAGCTCTCGCGCATTTGAAGCGAGCATTCATCCGGAGAATGTAGACTTTTCAGAAAAGCATCGCCAGGACGAAATCGGCTTGATTGCGCAGAGCATGGAACGCATGAAACAAAGCCTTCTGATCGCAATGCGGATGTTGCAACAGCCCAGAAACACTCCTCATGAATGAGGATCACGAGCAATGAAAGCGAAGGTTTCTTCCTATTGAAAAACTCCTGGATTGATGTCCCTGCCACCTCCTTCAATGTCTGCTCGAATCTTCATCAGCTACTCACGTCATGATTCAGATTTTGCTCGCGGGGTAGAGTCCGCACTAAACAACCGCGGCTTCAACGTTTGGCTGGATACAGATAGGCTGCGCTTGGGAGAGCTTTGGAGAGAAGAAATTGTGCAGGCCATCGAAGAATGTGATTATTTTTTGCTTCTTCTATCTCCCCATTCCATTCATTCCGTCAATGTGGTGCGTGAACTCTCATTAGCCGAGAGCTCATCTCGCTTAATCTTACCAGTGATGGTAGAGCAGGTAGAGATCCCGGACACGATGAAATATCAACTGGCAGGGCTGCAGTTCATTGTCGTTGATGACCTACAGAGCAACCTGGGCTTGCAAAGTGTGCTGGATGCCTTACCCGTCCCGCAGGCTGATCGCTCTCCCCGTGGGGAACCAGACCGGAGCCGCTCCAGCCAGTGGCCCTCACCAGCCGAAGCGGCAGACCATTGGGACAAGACGGTCCTGCTGGCGCAACTCACGCTGGCCATCGGGCCGATGGCCTCTCTTCTGATGGAGCCTTTGCCAGATCCACTCCGTGCAAGCGACGTGAAAACGTTGCGCACACTGTTTCAGCATCAAGGAATCGACCTTGAACTCCTGGAGCGGTCACTGATCCCATCCCAACTTGAACCGAGCAGCGTAGAGGGTGGCGCTCGCACACAATCCCTGCCGAACGATGGAACGATCAAAGAGTGGTTTCGCATGCAGGTAGGACCGATCGCCGATATGATTATCTCCGCTGATTTCATGAATGATTTGCGACAGAACCCATCGCGAGGCCGCGCCAGGTTGGAAGAGCTTGAGGTGGCGACAAACGTGATTGATCAACTTCTTCATCGCTGTCTGTCCGACGGGTCATCTCCCAGTTCAGAATGAATTCTCTCGCGTCCATCACCGTCGCCTCCCCTCTGTGAAGCACGGCCCGCTCATGCGCCACAATCCCACTCATCCCAGCGTTGATTCCCATGCCAAAGCGCCAACGAGGCCTGGTTCGAACGGGATCCGCCATCCTTGTGATCGGCCTATCTCTCGTTTTGCTGGTCGGGCGTCTGCATCACCACTTCACGCCGACGCTGAGCGACTGGAAGCGGACCACCTCCGCTCGCTCCGCCGTCGCGCGCCAAGGCTGGAGCCAGCACCCCTACGTGTTTCGCGATGAGGCCCTCGCCAAGCCAAGCGCCTCCGCCGACAAGACAGTCCGCCTTGGCATGGAGATCACCAACATCTATGGCCTGTCCCTGAGGGATCGAACATTCCAAGCAGAGGGCTGGTATTGGCTCAAGTGGCCTGAGCTTGTTCAAACCGTGATGAAGGAGAATGAGATTGCGCAGGACAAGATCATTAATCTCATTAATCAGGTGGATTCCGATTCGATGCTGATTGAGATTGAACAACCAAATCCAGAACGCCTTAAGGATGAGTCATACTGGCAAAAATTTCATTTCTCTGGCACATTTTACATCGAAGATCTGCAGCTTCGCGCCTTCCCCTTCGATGACCTTGTCTTGCCCATTGCCATGGAGCTGGGACCCGACCTCCTGTCCTGTTATCCCGAAAATGAGTTGGGTTGTTTCTCCTTGATCTTTGACAAGGATTCCAATGCGCAAGCCCTGGGTCAATACACCAGCATCAATGGCTATTCAATCATCGGTTCAGAATCAAGAGAGTTTCTTCATCAATACAGCACCAATTTTGGTCGTAGCTCAAAGATTGCGACCAGCGCTGTGCAAACCAACGTCGTCTATCGTGCTAATTTTACCACCGCCTTCTGGATCTACATTTTTCCTCTGCTGGTCCTGATCGGTGTGTCCATCGCCTCACCCTCCCTGCCCGGCTCTTTGGGTGATGTGCGCCTTGCCATTCCAACAACCATCCTGCTGACGTTGATTTTTTTGCAAATGGGCTACAAGGCAGAGTTGCCAGCATTGGAATACGTCAGCTATCTGGACTGGATTTATATCTATGCCTACGCAATCTCCGCCTTGCTGTTCCTGTTATTTTGCTGGGGCACGAACGCTCACGCAAATGCTTGCGGTGAAGAACAGGAAGCTGAGGTGCTGCGAGGGATCAATCGCGTCGACCTCCTGGTTCAGTGGTTGGCCTTTGGCGGCCTTGTGCTGGTGATGGCCTCTGGCCTGCTCTTTGAACCCTGAAGCCTCGCCAGATCTCGCCGTTCCCCCCTCTCAACTCCCCATTCCATAGGATCGACTCCGCCCGCTCCTCGCCCCCGCCACCATGGTTGTCTCCGCCGCCGCGCCTCTGCTGTTGCCCGGCGGGGTCAGTCTGCGGGGAACCGTGCGGGTGCCGGGCGACAAATCGATCTCCCACCGCGCCCTGCTGTTCGGCGCCATCGCCGAGGGGGAAACGCGGATCGAAGGGCTTCTGCCAGCGGAGGATCCCCTCAGCACTGCGGCCTGCCTGCGCGCCATGGGTGTGGAGGTGTCGGAGATTCGCGCTGGCGAACCGGTCACGGTCCGGGGGGTGGGTCTGGACGGCTTGCGGGAACCGGACAACATCCTCGACTGCGGCAATTCAGGCACCACCATGCGGCTGCTCCTGGGCCTGCTCGCCGGACGGGCCGGACGGCACTTCGTGCTCACCGGCGACGCCTCCCTGCGCCGCCGTCCCATGCGGCGCGTCGGGGGTCCCCTGGGCGACATGGGCGCCGCCATCCACGGCCGCGACGGCGGCAACCTGGCGCCCCTGGCCATCGCCGGCCAGACCCTGCATGGCGCCACGATTCGCACCCCGGTGGCCTCCGCCCAGGTGAAGAGCGCCCTGCTGCTGGCGGCCCTCACCGCCAGCGGCCCCACCACCGTGATCGAACCCGCCCTCTCCCGCGACCACAGCGAGCGCATGCTGCGCGCCTTTGGCGCGGATCTGGAGGTCAGCGGGGCGGGCGGCACCACGGTGACTGTCACCCCCGGCGCGTCCCTGCGGGGCCAGGCGGTGGTGGTGCCGGGCGACATCAGTTCCGCCGCCTTCTGGCTGGTGGCCGGCGCCATCACCCCCGGCGCGGACCTCACGATCGAGAATGTGGGCCTCAACCCCAGCCGCACGGGCATTCTGGAGGTGTTGCACCAGATGGGCGCGGCGGTGGAGGTGCGCCAGCCGCGAGAGGTGGCCGGCGAGCCGGTGGGCGACCTGCACGTGAGCCATGGCCCCTTGAACGCCTTCTCCATCGATGGCGATTTGATTCCGCGGCTGGTGGATGAGATCCCGGTGCTGGCAGTGGCGGCCTGCCGCGCGGAGGGCGTGAGCCGGATCCGTGGCGCGGAGGAGCTGCGGGTGAAGGAAACGGACCGTCTCGCCGTGATGGCCCGTCAGCTGGGCGCCATGGGCGCCCGCCTGGAGGAGCACGCTGATGGCCTGACGATTCAGGGCGACACCCCCCTCCAGGGCGCGGAGGTGGACAGCGAAACCGACCACCGCGTGGCGATGAGCCTGGCGGTGGCCTCCCTGGTGGCGCGCGGCGACACCCGCCTGCGGGACAGCGCCGCCGCCGCTGTCTCCTACCCCGGCTTCTGGGACGACCTGGCCCGCCTGCGGAGCTGACCCCGAACCCATGGCGGACGAGGTCGGCACGGAGCTGGTGGTCCGCACGGGAGCCGATGGCAGCTTCAGCCTGTGGAGCGCGGCCTTCCAGGAGGGCTTTCACAGTGGTCGCGGCGCCCTGCGGGAAGCCCGCGAAACGTTTCTGGCGCCCTCCCGGCTGGAGCGCTTCCCGCCCGGTTCCCTGGTGCGGGTGGTGGAAGTGTGCGCGGGCACGGGAGGCAACGTGGCCCTGCTCCTGGAGGCCTGCGCGGCGCGGGGGCTGACGCTGGAGTGGTGGGGCCTGGAGCTGGATCGCCGCCCCCTGGCGCTGGCGCTGGCCTCCGAAGCGTTTCGACGCCCCTGGCAACCGAGCACCCTGACAGCCCTGTCCGAGCTGTTGGCGCGGGGCCACTGGCACGGCGAGGGAGCGACAGCGCGCCTGCTCTGGGGGGACGCGCGGCAGACCATGCGGGACTTGCCGAGGGCGTTGCCGGGCCCGGTGGACCTGGTGTGGCATGACGCCTTCTCGCCCCGCCGCTGCCCCCAGCTCTGGACGCTGGAGCACCTCCAGGCGACGACAGCGCCGCTGGCGCCTGAGGGTCGCTGGATCAGCTACAGCGCGGCGGCGGCGGTGCGGGACAGCCTGCGCCAGCTCGGCTTGCACCTGGTGGCGCTGGAGGTGGCCGCCCCGGGGGAGCATCCAACGGGGCGCACACTCTGGAGCGGGGGGACGGTGGCCAGCCCCTCCCCCCTGGCGAGCGACTCCCCGGCGGGGGACCGACCGGCGGCGCAATCGCTGTGGCGGGAGCTGTCGCTGATGGAGCGCGAGCATCTGCGCAGCGCCGCGGGCGAGCCCTATCGCGATCCCGACGGCACGGATGACGCGGCGACGATCCTGGCTCGGCGCTCGCAAGCCCAGCGGGCGGCCTTGGCCTCCGGAGCGCGGGGGTGCAGCGGCGCCTGGCGGCGGCGGTGGGGGGTGGAGCGTCGATGACGGTCGGCCTTTCGGCCGTTCATGGGCTTGCGCCAGCCGCGCCAGCCGCGCCAACGCTCGGGTGCTCCCATGGCCGTTTGTCGCCTTGCGGCGGATCTGGCGCTGGCGAAGGTGGAGCGGATCGGCGGGGTGGCCATGGCGAACGTCGCCCCTGTTGCGTGCGTGGAGCGAGGGCGCGGCGCGAGGCCTCTTCTCGACGGCGACGACCACGACGGCGACGACGACGACGACGGTGACGGCGGATCGCGCGGGAGCGGGAGGCGGCCCGGTGATTGGTGGCGGAAGTGGAGGGATTGCCGCTGGCCCTGGTGCTGTTGGCGGAGAGGTTGCGGCGATTGTCGTCCCTGTCGGTGTCTGAGCTGCGGCTGGAGCTGGCCGAGCCGGAGCTCGGGGCCAAGGCCGTCCAGATCGCCCATGCCGAGCTCATGGCGAAGCAGGGGTTGGTGGCGTCGCAGCTCAGCAGCTGGCGGACGCTGGCGCCGGAGGCGATGGAGCTGGCGCGGCTGCTCAGCCTCACCCTCAGCCCCCCCATCCCCCGGGAGCAGATCCAGCGCTGCGAGAGCCCGGGTCAGCGCTGGCACGACGCCCTGGCCGATCGGGTCGGAGCCAATCTGCTCGATCGGCTGGCGGGCGAGCCGGTGCGCTATGCCCTGCAGTTGGCGCGAGGAGACGATCAGGCGGCAACGGCTGGCGGCAGCGGCCAGTGCCCTGGCCCAAGCGCCGCCACGCTTTGGCCGAGGGCAAGGGCCTCTGCCTTTTGCTGAGGCTTGAAACGGTGGGCCGCACCTCGCGGCTGGTGCTGGAGGCGTGGGATCGGCTTTTTGAGTGTGGGTGACTTCCTCCTGGAGGAGCTTCGTCGCGAGCACGTCGCCGGCTCGGCAGAAATGTCGAGAACAAGCCACTAGGATTGGAAGATTCGCCACAGATGGCGATAAGTCATTCAGTTGTCTCATGCCCATCCAACGCCTGATGAGCGACGAGGCCCTCCTCCAGGAGCTGGGGCGGCGCATCGCCCGGTTGCGGCTGGAGCGAAACCTGAGCCAGGCTCAGTTGGCGGAGCAGGCCGGCATCTCCAAGCGCACCCTGGAGCGTCTGGAAGCCGGTGCCGCCGCCACCCAGCTCTCTTTGTTCCTGCGGGTGTTGTGGGGTTGTCCCGGTTCAATGGACAGGCATCCAGCCGTGGTGGTGACCTGTTTCTGCTGGATCGGCCTTTGGGTTCACGCGGTGCCCTGGCAAGAAGGGCTTCCGCTTGCGGTTGGTCGCCCTCGGTCGCCGTCTGGGCCTGATCGTGCGCAACGCCTTTGCGCATTCCGCTGAATCGGCATCGCTGGCTGATCCTGCCCACAGCGCCCGTCTGGAGACGGCCCAGCAGCTCATGCCCTGTCAGCGGCTGGTGGTGATGGGTTCGCGGGGGTCATCCGCCAGGAGCCAGCTGGTTGATGCCAGTCGCAGCCGGGGCTTGGCAGGTTGGCGAATGGGACCTGGGGGCTGGCCATGGTTGCAAGGCAGGGCGGGCGTTTCAGGCTCAGATCACATAGGGATGCAGCACACCTCCCAACGTCAGCGGAAAAGCGCGGCTGTTGCGGCTGGCCAGGGTGAGCTGCGCGCAGCGTGCCGTGGCCAGGATGGTGGCGTCCGGCATCTTCAGGCCATGCTGCTGGCGCAGTCGCACCGTTTCGCGGGCGATGGCGTCATCCAGCGGCAGCCGCGGGAAGCCCTCCAGCCAGCTCTGCACCGCCTCGCTTTCGCCGTCACGGCAACCCACCAGCACCTCGATCCAGGTGATCACGCTGATGCGCGGGCTCTGCTGCTGCTCCAGCCAGGTCAGCGCCGCCGCCTCGCCTCGCAGCACATCAATCAGGATGTTGGTGTCGAGCAGCAGCATCAGCGCTCGCTCCACTCGGCCCGCAGCGCCTGCTGCAGCGCCACGCTCTCTTCAGGGCGGTCACGCCAGAGGCCGAACACCGCGCTGTGGCCGGGTTGCTGCTGCGCCAGCCACAACCGCAGGGCCTGACGCAGCGCCTCCGCCCGCGACAACCCCCGCTGCCTGCACAGCGCATCGAGCTGGGCCCGCTCCGGATCGGGCAGGTCCACGATCGTGCGCATGGTGATGCCGTCATCAGGAGACGTCATCATATGGGCTGGCTCGACAGCTGATAAACCAGTCAGCAAACTCGTCAGAGTTGAGGGCATCATGTTCGTCTGGCCCGTGCAGCACGCCAAGGCGCGCTTCGGTGAGCTGCTGGATGCCTGCCTGCGGGAGGGCCCTCAGGTGGTCTCCCGACGCGGCACCGAAACCGGCGTGTTGGTGCCGATCGAGCAGTGGCGTCGCCTGCAGGCCGCGGCCAGGCCCAGCCTCAAGCAGCTGTTGCTGGCCCGTGGTGGCGCTGTAGGCCATGGCCTTTCTGCTCGACACCAACGTGGTGGCCGAACTGCGCCGGCCGCGCCCTCATGGAGCCGTGCGCGCCTGGCTGGAGAGCATTGATGACGCCGACCTTCACATCGCCAGCGTGACCCTCGGCGACATCCAGGCCGGGATCGAACGCATCCGCGAGCAGGACCCCGTCAAAGCCTCCGAGATCGCGCGCTGGCTGGATCAAGTGAGCGACACCTTCAACATCCTCAGCCTGGATGCCTCGGCCTTTCGCTGCTGGGCTCGGTTGATGCATCGTCAGTCCGACACCCTCTACGAAGAGGCGATGATCGCCGTCATCGCCAAATTGCATCACCTCACGGTGGTCACCCGCAACGTGGCTGACTTCAGCGGTTTTGCCGTGCCGCTGTTCGACCCGTTCACTGGGAAGGGGTGGAGCTGACATGCCCGGGGAGCCAGTCGCCAAATCCGACGCCCATGTCGTAGTCGAGGCCTGTGGTCGTGCTGCCCGGGTGCTGGGGCTCAGCATGGAAGAGCTCAGCGCCGTGGTGGGCAAGCACAGGATGCCAGCGCTTCTGATTGGATTCCTTCACGTTAGAAGCAGTGTCCGGTCGGCTCAGGTGGCCATGAGGGCCGAGCAGAGCAGCGGCGATGCAGCCACCAACTCCTGAACGGGCTCCGCTTCGGTCCGCCCCATGGTGGGGGGTCCACTGCGGAGCCCTCCCATGGCCCCTCTGTCCCGCAAAGCGCAGCTGCAGCAGTGCAGCTGGCTCAAGCCTTGAACGCTGACGACGACTTACGGGGATGCCTTCGCCGCGAGCAGCTCCACACCCTCGCAGCTGGAGAAGCGTTGATCAAAACTCAACACCGGCAATGCCCCGGCACGGACTGTTCGGGCCAGGATCAGCTGATCGGCCAGGTCGCCCCCCCGGCGAAAGTGCTCCAGGGCATCAATCACCGCATCGATGTCGTCGTCGACGACACTGCGCGTGCGCACCAGGCGTTCGAGCAGGTCGTAACGGGCCTGACGGGTGAGGTCGCAGCCGCGCAACACCCAGGCCACCTCCGCCAGGACGACATCGGGTAGGTACACGCCGCCGCTGGGGATCGTCGCCGATCAGCAGGCGATTGACGACGTTGGTGTCAAGCGTCGTCAAGGTCATCGGGTCTGCCAGCGGCAGCGGCGATGGCCTGCTCCATCTGCTCCAGGCTCAGGCTGCGGTTCACCTTGGGTCGGTGGAGGAAGAGATCCTCCGGCTCGTATTTCGAGGGCACCAGCACCAGCCGCCCCTGTCGATCGATGCTGGCCTGCAGCCGGGCCCCGGAAACCAGCCCAAGGGCATCGCGGAGGGGCCTGGGGAGAGTGAGCTGCCCCTTGGAGGTGAGTGTGACGGTAGCCATAAAGGGTTTGTAAGGCGCTCTGCCTTACCTGCTGATCTGCCTGTCGGCTTGCTGCAGGGCATCTGCCAGGACCAGAGGCCTCACGGTCGGCGAGGGGTCTGAATTCAGGGAAGATCTGCCAGGTCGCAGTAGCCGGGCCTGACGCGGGTGACCCGCGCCTTCCTCGTGATGGCCTCCTCCCCAGCCAGATCAGCGTCAGGCACGGATCCAGCCGAAAAGCCCGGCTGCCCCCCCACTTCTGCTTGCAAGCATGATGGGCCTGGGTTCCTTGCCTGCCGCTCTCCATCCCTGCCCATGGAGCCCTCACGCCAACAGGCCTACCTGGCCCTGATCCAGCAGCTGCTGCAATGCCCCAGTGGGGAGGAGCCAGCGCTCCTGGAAGCCCATCGGGAACTGTTGAATGCGGAGTTTCTGGCCACGTGTGAACAGGTGGCCCAGACGCTGGAAGAACGGGGAGATCAAAATACTGCGCTGTGTTTGCGGAATCTAGCGACCCAGCTGGGCTGCTTGCATGGCGTCAGTTGCGGTTCGTTGATGGGGGTGCGCACCGTCCTGCGTCTGGGTGACCCTCGATTGCGCCAGAGCGCCAAGGCTGTGCCGGATGTTCACGATCCCGCCTTGAGGCAACTGATTACGGATCTGCACGACACGATGGAGGCCTGCAGCGGCGCCGGCCTGGCTGCTCCCCAAATCGGCGTGCTGCTGCGGGTAGTGCTGTTCGGTTGTGGTGGGCCCAACCCCCGCTACCCCGATGCGCCACCGCTTCCCCGCACCCTGTTGATCAATCCCGTGCTCACCCCGCTCGGACCTGAGCGTGATGAGGGCTGGGAGGGATGCCTGAGTGTGCCGGGGTTGAGAGGGCGGGTGTCGCGTTGGCAACGGCTGCGCTATCAGGGGATCGATGGCGATGGCCAGCCCGTCGATCGTTGCGTGGAGGGGTTTCATGCCCGGGTGGTGCAGCACGAGTGCGACCATCTCGATGGCGTGCTTTTCCCCGACCGGCTCAGTGATCCCACTGCTTTTGGCTTCATCCCTGAGCTGGAGGCGGCCGGGCTGATTCCGGCGTAACTGGTGCTGGCGGAGGCCACACACTCGATCGGACCGACACGCCCCACCGTGATGTCTCCGCCTTCTTCCAGGATCGCTTCAATGTTGGGATAAGCCACGAGCTGGGTGGCGTGGAGGGGAGTTGGCGCCGCTG
>VGQX01000107.1 GCA_016882305.1 Cyanobacteria bacterium K_Offshore_surface_m2_239 | reverse complement strand
CAGAAAAGCCGCCAAACACCACCGAGTGGGGGGCGCCGATGCGGGCGCAGGCGAGCATGGTGATCGCCGCTTCCGGCACCATCGGCATGTAAAGCGCCACCAGGTCCCCCTTGCCGATGCCCAGGGCCTTCAAGGCGTTGGCCGCGCGGCACACCTCCGCGTGCAACTCCCGATAGGTGTAAGAGCGGCCGTCGCCGGGCTCCCCCTCCCAGATCAGAGCGGTCTTCTCCGCCCGGCCATTCGTCAGGTGGCGATCCAGGCAGTTGAAGGACAAGTTGGTGGTGCCCCCCTCGAACCAGCGGGCGAAGGGCGGCGTGCTCCAATCGAGCACCGTGTGGAACGGCGCGAACCAGTGCAGGTCTTGGCGGGCGAACTCCCCCCAGAACGCCTCCGGATCCGCCTCCGCTTTGGCCACCAGGGCGTGATAGGCCTCCATCGAGCCGATGCGGGCCCGGGCGGCCAGCGCCTCCGGGGGGGCAAAGAGTCGTTGTTCCTGCAGCACCGACTCGATGGTGACCTCAGGCATCCGCGGGAGGTGGCAACTGGCCAATATTTAAGCGCAGGCCCCCCTCCGCTGCGCCATCCTGGCGGTAACCGTCATCCCGCCCATGCCGGCCTGGCTTCCCATCGCCGCCCTGCTCGCTGGGGTCATGGTCGCCGTGGTGGTCGCCCTGACCCCTTCCCGGGAGGATTTTCAGTGGTTTCTGCGGCTGCGCCGGCCCCGCTGGCTCACCTTTGAACGCCTGATCCCCTTGATCTGGCTGCTGATCTACGCCTGCTTTTACGCCTCCGCCCTGCTGCTCTGGCAGACGACCCGCCAGGGCTGGCTGGTGGCGGCCTACCTGCCGTTGCTGGTGTTGGTGCAGAGCTACACCTGGCTGATCTGTCGCACCCGCAACCTGCGCACGGGCACGACCGCAGGCTTCGCGGGCTGGGTCTGGGGCGTGGCCCTGGCCATCATCGTGCTCAGCCACAGCCTGCCCGCCGCTCTCCTCCTCCTCCCCTACCTCCTCTGGAGCCCGGTGGGCACCTTCGTCACCTGGCGGATGGAGCGCCTCAACCGCTGAGCCGGAGCGCGGCATCGAGGACCCTCTTCTGCGGCTCAATTCCAGGCGGCCATCGCCGCCCGCACGATCGCTTCGCTCGCCCCCTCCTCCCCGGCGCCCCCCGGAGGCGCCAACCCACCCGCCGGCTCCGCCTCGGGAGGACGCGAGGTCAGGCCACCAGCGCCCACCGCGATGGGGCAGCGCTCACCACTGCGCAGGTCAATGCGCTCCACGGGCACGTCATCGATCCAGCGATACGCGAACGGTCCCTGGAACGAAAACTGATCCATGGGGATGCCGCAGCAGACGATCAGCCTGGCTGGGCGGGGGGGGATCCCGTCAACCCTCGGGAGGCCCCTGGATGATCAGCCCTGCTGATCCCCGCTTGGCAAGCGGCGCCAGGAGCGTTAGGCAAGGGGTGCTTCGCCACCTATCCGCATGGCGTGGACCCTGGATGCGGGGTCGGATTCCGACTCACCCCCCCCGATCACTCCCCATGCCGCACCCACCCTGGATGCGCAGGGGCAGCTGTCGTACATCGGCGAGGATGGCCGCCGTTACGTGGTGGGGCTGCCGCCCGACCTCGATCCAGCCAGCCTGGAGCGCGTGATGGCCACCCTGCAGCGGGGGGGGGCGCTGTTTCACGAGATCGAGTGCCTCGCCCGTCGCTGGATCGCGGCGGTGAGCGGCCCGGATCTTGATGGTCGGGCGGCCCTGGTGCTGCTCGTCACCACCCTGGAAACCGCCCTGGAGGAGCTCTTTCCCGACGAGGACTCCCCCGCCTCGCCCTCAGGACACTGACGGGGCCGACACCCAGCCCTCCTGACCCGGGAGGGGGTGCGGCGATCCTTCAGGCTGGAGGCATGCCACTGCCCGCCGCCTGCCTCTTCGACCTGGATGGGCTGCTGCTCGACACCGAGCCGCTCCATGCCCAAGCCTGGAGCGAGGCCGCCCGCCATTTCGCGCTCACCCTCAGCGAGCGGGATCTGCTCCACCTGCGCGGTCGCCGTCGGCTGGATTGCGTCGCCCAGGTCAGGGAATGGATCAGTGCGCGCACAGGCGGCCCTGCCCCCTCGGCGGAGGCCCTGCTGGCGGTGCAGCAGCCGGTGGCGCGGCGCCTGATGCCCACCGCCCGGCCCGTGGATGGCGCCGAGTCGCTGGTCGCCCGCTGTCGGCAGCAGGGCGTGCCGATGGCCCTGGTCACGAGCAGCACCCGGGAGGCCGTGGAGCGCAAATGCGCGCCCCATGGCTGGCTGCGGGCCATCACGCTGCGGGTGATGGGCGACGATCCCGAGCTGGCGGCAGGAAAGCCGGCCCCGGACCCCTACCTGCTGGCCGCGCGACGCCTGCTGGTGGAGGCCAGCCGTTGCTGGGCTTTTGAAGACTCCCTCGCTGGCGCCCAATCGGCCTTGGCCGCCGGCTGTCTGGTGCATGTGCTGCTGCCTCCCCAACCGAGCGGGGCCGACGGAGAGAGCCCCACCTTTCCGGCGAGCTGTCGGCTGGTGCGCCGTCTGTCGGACGTGGAGCTGGAGCCTTGAGGCAAGGGACGGGGGGTCAGTAGAGGCGGCTGAGGACGAAGTCGGGGAGGGCGCGCAGGGCGCCGCGGGGCTCGGAGGGGGGCAGCCAGGCCAGGGCTTCGCCGGCTTCCCGCGCGAACTGCTCAGCCAAGGCGCGGGATCGCGGGATGGCCTCACAGCTCCGCACCAGGTCCAGAGCCTGCTCCAGATCACCCTCTTGGCTGAACTCCCGCTCGATCAACCCCGCCAGGGCGGGCCGCTCCTGCAGGGCATAGAGGGCCGGGGCCGTGAGATAGCCGGAGGCGAGATCGCTGGCGGCTGGCTTGCCGAGCTGCTGATCACTGCCGGTGAAATCAAGAATGTCATCCACCACCTGGAAGGCCAGGCCCAGCTGACGACCGAAGCGGTAGAGGGCCTCCAACCGTTCGGGCGCGAGGTCGGTCAGCACACCCGCGGCGCGGGCGCTGTTGGCGATGAGGGAGGCTGTTTTGCAGTAGCTCTTTTCGATGTAAGCCTCAAAGGTCTGGCCGGTGTCGTAACGGTAGAGGCCCTGGCGCACTTCACCATCCGCCAGATCCATGATCGCGCGGCTGAGCAACTTGACCACGTCCAGATTGTCCAAATTGGCGAGATGCCAGCTGGACTGAGCGAAAAGAAAATCCCCCGCCAACACCGCCACGCGATGATTGAATCGACTGTGCACGGTGGGCACACCCCGGCGCGTGGAGGCCTCGTCCACCACATCGTCATGGACGAGGGAGGCGGTGTGGATCATCTCCGTGATCTCCGCCAGGCGCCGGTGGCGCGGCGTGAGCAGACCGTCGGGGGCGATGGCGCGGGAGATGAGCAGGACGATGCCGGGGCGCAGTCGCTTGCCTCCCGCTGCGAAGAGATGTTCAGCGGCCGCCTGGAGGATGGGGTGACGGGCGCCGATCAATTGACGGAGATCCGCCACCAGGATGTCCAGATCGGCCGCGACCGGCATCAGCAGCTCCGCAACCGTGCTCACATCACCTCCCTTGAGGTCAAGATCTTAGAAGGCGCGTGGTGTCTACTGCTGGGCGGTCGGCTCAGAGGCTGCCCGGACCACCCAGAGGCCGGCGCCGTCCCGCTGCCAGCCCAATTCCTCGCTGCGGGGATCGAGGCCCACAAGCCGTTGGCAGGCCGCATCGAAGCGGGCGGCGGTTCCAGTGGTGAAAAAGCGATGGACCCCCCGGGCATCCGAGCTGGCGGCGAGGTCTCGCTCGCTGAGCACCCGCGCCAGATGGGCCGCCACCGCTGGCGCCGGATCGATCACCCGCCGTTCCGGACCGGCCAGGCGGCGGATGGTCTCGATCACAAACGGGTAGTGGGTGCAACCGAGCACGATCGTGTCGGCGTCGGCCGCCAGCATCGGATCCAGAAAGCTCCGCAGCAGCCGCTCCAGCTCCTCCTCCGCAGCGCCGGATTCCACGCAATCCGCCAATCCCAGGCACACCTGCTCCACCAGACGCACGCCGGAGGCGCAGCGCCCGACGGTGGCGCGGAACAGGTGACCCTGAAACGTGGCCGGCGTGGCCATCACCCCCACCACCTTGTTGCGGCTGAGGGAGATCGCCGGTTTGACCGCAGGCTCCAGGCCCAGGATCGGCACGGCTGGATAGCGCCCGCGCAGGGCCTCCAGGGCGACGGCAGAGGCGGTGTTGCAGGCCACCACAACCGCTTTGCAGCCCTGGTCGATCAGGAAGCGGCAAAGCCCCTCACAGAAAGCCATGACCTCCACACCGCTGCGATTTCCATAGGGAACGTGGGCGCTGTCCGCCACATAGAGCGTGGATTCGGTGGGCAGCTGGCGCACGAGCTCCCGCCAGACGCTGAGGCCACCGACACCGGAATCAAACAGGCCGATGGGCTGGTTGGTCATGGTTGCCTCCGCCTCATGGACCCAGCACCTCCAGGATTCCCTTGGCGATCGCCGCCGCCAAACTCTGCCGGAAGCCCGGGTCCGCCAGCCGAGGCGCGTCGACCTCCCCGGTGACGAACCCCATCTCCGCGAGCACCGACGGCATCACGGTGCGGCGGATCACGAAGAAGCGTCCCGGTCGCGCGCCACGATCGGGCGTTCCCGGCGAGACCGCCATCAGCTGCCGCTGAATCGACAGCGCCAGCTCATAGGAGCGGCCACCCTGGAAATAGAAGGTTTCGATGCCGTTCACGTCCGGCCGATCCATGCTCAAGGCATTGGCGTGCAGGCTCACAAACAGATCCGCGCCGCTCCGGTTGGCCAACGCCACCCGCGGCGGCAGGTCGACGTCCACCTCGCTGGTGCGGGTGAGCAACACCTGCACACCCCGGCTCTGGAGCAGCTGCGCCGTCTGCAGCGCCACGTCCAGCACCACATCCGTTTCCCGCAGCCCGCCGATCCCCACCGCGCCAGGATCCGGCCCGCCATGGCCCGGATCGAGCACCACGCGGAAGCGTCCGCGCGGCACGGCGGGGAGGTTGCGGGCCGTGGGCGGATTGTCGGTGGTCACGGGCGTGATCGTGGCCGGGGTGAAGCCACCCCCGCGGGAGCCGCGACCGCCGGCGACGACGGTGGGGGCGTCGAGGTCCCCCTCGCCGACGAGCGGCAGGCTGCGGCGCGACACTCCGCGCAGATCCATCCGCCAGCGATCGCGCGCCACGCCCACCAGCCGCAACTGCCGCGGGTCGAGCTCGGTGCCCGGACTGAATTCCAGCACCAGCCGGGTGGTCTGGGAATCCGGCCGCCCCACCCGCACCTCCACCAGCGCGCCCTCGCCCCGCAGGCTGCGGGGACGGATCGGAGCCCCGGGCAGATCGAACCACACCCGCGGACCCTTGCCCGGCCGACCCTCCTGGAAAAAGGCTCGCACCAGGGTGTTGGGGGAGGTGCGCAACTCCAGCTGCCCCTCGCGATTGATCCGCCAGGCAAACAGGCTGCTGGCCGCGCGGGCTGGAAGGGCTGGCCAGGCCAGCAGCAACCAGCCCGCCAGAAGGACGAGCGTCCGTCGGGGGGTCACCATGGCCGCCTCAGAACAGGGCGGGATGCCGGTGCCGCAAACTCGGCATCTGGGCCCGAACGCGGCGCACATGCTCCGTGTCGACCGGGGCGACCGCCACGCCCGGCGCCTGGCCCGCATCCGCCAGCACCGTTCCCCAAGGATCGATCACCAGGGCATGGCCATGGGTGTGGCGGCGCCCCTCATGCTGGCCGGTCTGGGCCGGGGCGAGCACATACGCAGTGTTTTCGATCGCCCGCGCTTGAAGCAGCACCTGCCAGTGGTCCTTGCCCGTGTAAGCGGTGAAGGCGGCGGGGATCAGCAACAGCTCCGCCCCGGCCCCGACCAGATGGCGATAAAGCTCGGGAAAGCGCACGTCGTAACAGATCGACAGACCCACCCGGCAAAGGCTCGGCACCTCCACCACCGGGGGCAGCTCCTGGCCCGGTTTCACCGTGGCGGATTCCCGATAGGTGCTGCCATCGGGGATGTCCACATCGAAGAGGTGGATCTTGTCGTAACGGGCCAGGAGCTGCCCCTCCGTGCCCACCAGCTCCGACCGGTTGAAGGTGCAGCCGGCTCCGGCGGGCACGGGGAAGCCCCCCCCCAGCAGCGTCACCTGATAGCGCCGGGCCATGGTCACCAGAAAGCGCTCACAGCGTTCGGCCAGGGTGGGAGCCAGCTCCAGCCGACGCTGGTCATCGCCCATGAAGGCAAAATTTTCCGGCAAGCCCACAAGCTCGGCACCGCGCCGGGCGGCCATCTCGATCTGCTCCTCAGCGGCGGCGAAATTGGCCTCCGGATCCGACGTGCTGGTGAGCTGGAGGGCTGCCGCCAGAAAACTGCTCACTGCCGTCCTGTCATCGCAGGGGCGAACTGTAAGGGACGCGCTGGAGAAGACAAGGGTCGGGGCGGCCCGGAGGCCCCTCAGCTGGCACGCAACACCCCCGGCTCCGCCTGCAGCGGCACGATCGCCAGGGAATCCACGGCGGCACAGCAGGCGAAGTCGGCATCGTGATTGCCGAGGCCCAGCAACCGCTGGCCATGGCTGGCGGCCCGCAGGCAGGTTTCCGTGTCGTGGCGCCACTGCTGCCAAAGGGCGAGAGCGGCCAGCATCTCGTCATTGCCGCAGCGCACGCCCCGGTGGGGCGCCACCGCCAGCTCCATCGCGGCGGAGGCCACCGCCCCGGCCGCCAGGCTGTCCTCCAGCGAATAGTCCCCCTCCCAGCCACTGCCCACCAGCCACACCCGCTGGCAGTCGCGCTCGATCAGACGGCGGGCCACGGCGGTGCGATTGGGCAGGCAGGCCGTCAGCAGCAGGGGCACCTCCCGCACCGCCGCCAGGGAGCGGGTGCCATTGGTGGTGCTCATGAAGATGCGCTTGCCGCTCACCACCTCGGGCGTGACCGCCAGGGGGGAGTTGCCCAGGTCGTAGCCCTCCACCCGCCGACCGCCCCGCTCCCCCGCCCGCAGGCGCTGCTCCGCCGGCCATGCCGCCGCCGCCGCTTCCAGCTCCGCCAGATCGGCAAACGCCTGAATCGCCTCCGCGCCGTTCTGGAGCGACCAGGCGATGGTGGTGGTGGCCCGCAGCACGTCGATCACCACCGCCCCGTCAGGCCCACCGTCCGCAGGGCCCTCCACTGCGGGCACGCTTTCCGAGGTGTGGAAATAGAACAGTTGCATGATCGCCGCTGGCCGCTGCGGGCGAGTGTGGCAGAGCGGGGGAGCGGGCGCGGGGAGGGCATCGCCATGGACGGGGAAGCCAGGAAGGGAACCGCCAGCCCATGAAAAAACCCCCTCCGCAGGAGAGGGGGTTTGGTGTGTCAGAGGTTTGGACTCATTCCCGCCGGCCGCCGCCGTTGATGGCGATGATCAAGCGCAGGATGAAGATGAACAGGTTGATGTAGGTGAGATACATGCCCAGGGCACCGGCCAGATATTGGTCATCGGTGTAGGTACGAGGCATCGTGTAGAAATCGACGAAGGCCGCGCCGATGAAGATCACGGTGCCGAACCCGGCGATCATCAGCTCAAGCCCGCCCCCGCCGAAGCCCGGAAAGAAGATGCCCCCTACCAGCTGCACCACCATGGCGATCAGCAGGCCAACCACGCCAAGACCCACCACGCCACCGAGGGCCTGGCCCACGTCATCGCTCATGCGACGCCCGAAGACGGAGGCCAGCACGAAGGTGATGCCCGTGGCGATCGCCGCCGTTGCAATAGCCCCCGCCCCGGCGACGAGCTGGGCCTGAACGACAAGGCCGCTGAGCGTGAAGCCCGTCAACAGGCTGTACGTGGTGAGCAGGGGCAGGGCGGTGCTGTTGTTTCCTTTCATCGCCACGTTCTGGGCGACAAAGAAAAGGATGAAGTTGCCGATCAAGGCCACAAAAAAGAGCGGCGTGAACAGGGCCGGACTGCTGGCCAAGAGGGCCATGCCGCCGAGCACCCCGGCGGCGGTCAGCACCATGCCGCCTCCGACGACAGGCAGGGCTTTGCGGAGAACGTTGGGCCCGACCAGGGCGCTGCGTTGGGCGGCCTGGATGGCCTGCTGAAAGTCGCTGTTGGCGGGCATGTCCTTGAGAAAAGGAGCTGTATGCTCATCTTGGCAGGCGGAATGTGGTCCGTGGGCCGGGCGGCGTGCGGATCTCCGGATGGGATCGGCCGACCTCAGGGTGTGGTCGCCGGCGACGCGGCGGGCTTGGACGGGCCGGTGGCGAGCGCAGGGGAAGAGCGAGCGCAGGGAGGAGCGAGCGTCAGGAGCCACCTTGTCGGTTGTCCTCACCTTGGCCTCCAACCTCCCGTCCCCCCGCAGGCGCAGCCTGGATCGGCCAAAGTATTGGACCTTCAAGGGAGCGGTTTTGGCTGGCGTGATGGCCCGGCAGGGTCGCGATTTGCGCGGTTTTCTCCACCTTCTCGAACGACACGGCCAGTTGCGCCGCATCAGCGCGCCGGTGGATCCCGACCTCGAACTGGCGGCCATCGCCGATCGGGTGCTCGGCCTCGGAGGTCCAGCCCTGCTGTTTGAAAACGTGCGCGGATCCTCCATGCCCGTGGCCGTCAATCTGCTCGGCACCGTGCAGCGGGTGGTGTGGAGCATGGGTCTGGAGCGGCCCGAGGACCTGGAGGCCCTTGGCGAGAAGCTCGCCCTGCTGCAACAGCCCCGACCGCCCAAGGGGATGGAGGAGCTGAAGCGCTACGGCGGCCTCGCCTGGAATCTCCTGCGCGCCGTGCCCGACATCGACCTTCTCCCCCCGTGCCACCAGTTGGTGCGCCGGGACGCGGAGGTGAACCTCGACGCTCTTCCCCTGCTGCGTCCCTGGCCGGGGGACGCCGGGGGCGTGATCACCCTGGGCCTGGTGATCACAAAGGATCCGGAAACCGGCACCCCCAACGTGGGTGTCTACCGCCTTCAGCGCCAGTCACCCACCACGATGACGGTGCACTGGCTGAGTGTGCGGGGCGGGGCCCGGCACCTGCGCAAGGCGGCGGCCCTCGGGCGAAAGCTGGAGGTCGCTGTGGCCATCGGCGTGCATCCCCTGCTGGTGATGGCCGCGGCGACGCCGATTCCCGTGCAGCTCAGCGAATGGCTCTTTGCCGGCCTCTACGGCGGTGAGGGGGTGCGGCTGGCCCGGTGCAAAACCCTCGATCTCTCCGTGCCCTCCCACAGCGAGGTGGTGCTGGAGGGCACGATCACCCCCGGGGAGGAGCTGCCTGACGGCCCCTTCGGCGATCACATGGGCTTCTATGGCGGCGTCGAGGCGTCTCCCCTGGTGCGCTTTCACTGCGTCACCCAACGCCGGGATCCGATCTTCCTCACCACCTTCAGCGGTCGTCCGCCAAAGGAGGAGGCCATGCTCGCCATTGCCCTCAACCGCATCTACACCCCGATCCTTCGCCAGCAGATCCCGGAGATCGTGGATTTTTTCCTGCCGATGGAAGCCCTTAGCTACAAGCTGGCGGTGATCGCCATCGACAAGGCCTACCCCGGCCAGGCCCGGCGGGCGGCGATGGCCTTCTGGAGCGCTCTTCCCCAGTTCACTTACACCAAGTTCGTGGTAGTGGTCGACAAGGCGATCAACATCCGCGACCCGCGCCAGGTGGTGTGGGCCATCAGCGCCCAGGTCGATCCGCAGCGGGATCTGTTCGTTCTCGACAACACCCCCTTCGACAGCCTGGATTTCGCCAGTGAACGCCTCGGCCTCGGCGGCCGCCTGGCCATCGACGCCACCACCAAGATCGGGCCGGAGCGGCGTCATCCCTGGGGTGAACCCCTCTCCCGTGACGCGGCCCTGGAGGAGCGGGTGACGGCGCGGTGGCGCGAGCTCGGGCTGGCGGATCTGCCGGAGGGGGAGCCTGATCCGACCCTGTTCGGCTACACGCTGGAGCGCCTGCTGGAGCGGCTCCAGGGGCAGGCGGCGCGATGAACGCGACCGTCCGAAGGGGTGGGGAGGGGCGGGATGGGAAGGTCCAGGCCCTGCCGCATTGTTGGGGAGGCGTCGCGGTTTGCCCATGCTTGGCCGCACGGGCGTGCTAGCCCTCAAAGCCCTGTTGGAGCTGGCCGCAGAACCGGGTCGCTGGCGCTCGGTGAGCGATCTGGCGGCCTCCCAGGCGCTGCCAGCGGCCCATCTGGAGCAGCTCCTGCTGCGGCTGCGGCGGGCGGGGGTGCTCGTGGCCCGTCGCGGCCGGCAGGGGGGCTACCAGCTGGCCACCCGACCGGAGGAGCTGTCGCTGAGCCGGGTGCTGCGGGCGGTGGGCGCCTGGCCGGAGGGCGCCGCCTCTCCAAGGCGATCGGATCACCCGCTGGTGGAGGCGGGCCCCGATCCCGCTGCGGAACAGGTGGCGGCCCTGCTGCGGCAACGCCTCTCCCGCGCGGTGGAACGGGAGCTGGAGGCCCTCACGCTGGCGGAGTTGCTCTTTGATCTGCGCAGCGCGCGCGCCAGCCTCAGCGAGGAGGGCGGCTTGATGTTGGGGTGAGGCCTGCCTAAGAGTTCGCTGAAAAACCCGGCCAGCCCTGCGATGATGGATCAGCCGAAGCGGATCAGATGCGAGGTCAACAGGAGCGCAGCGGCGCACTGTTCTCCTACGTCTCCA
>VGQX01000106.1 GCA_016882305.1 Cyanobacteria bacterium K_Offshore_surface_m2_239 | reverse complement strand
TCTGACCTTTTCTGTGGCGGCATTGATAAGCACTGTTTTGCTGATGGTATTGCCAACGTCAAGAGAGGAACTTTCGGCCTTTTTAGTCTGACCAATCCATTTTACCACTGTGTTGAGTGTTGAGATAGTATCTCTCTCCAACTTGCATTCCCAAATTACCATCGTTCTCCAGCCTTGCGCATGCAGTTCTCTCAACACTCTGGAGTCGCGATTGATTGTGGCCGAGAACTTGTTGCACCTGAATTCTTGATTTGTTGATGGCATTGATGCATCTCTGCATTTCATGTGCCTATGCCAGAAGCAACCATGTACAAGCACCACCGCTCGATACTTCGGAAACACCAAATCAGTTTTGCCTGGCAAGTCTTTTCTGTGTATCTGAAAACGAAATCCAAGACGATGCAGTGCGCTACGAATAATCCATTCTGGCCTTGTATCCTTGGCTCTGACTGTTGATAAATGATGAGCCATGTCTAAACCTTGCTCTTCGCCTTAGCTTCATGATAGTAGATCTAACGCCAAGATCAGAAGCGGGGAGCAGCCTCGGCATATGAGGCAACCTCCGCACCCGTCTTCTGTATCTTGATGTTAGCGGTCATCTGTGCGGTTCCGCCAATAACCTGGTCTGCGTGCATGATGAGCTAGTGCATAGATTGTGATTCCCTGTTCGTCTGAGCGATAGACCAGTGAGAAGGGAAAATCCCTGAGAAAAACACGTCGCGTTTTATGTTGCGCTGGTGAGCCTGCCAATGGGTACGCGAGAGCACGAGCTGTAGCATCTTCAACAGCTTCAATAAATTTGGCGCCCAGCCCTGCTTCAACTCGATGGTAGTAGCCAACTTCAGCAAGAACCTCAAGCCTTGCAGGCTCAACAAATCGAACACGATTCACAGCAAGATCTGACGGGCTTCTGCAAATACTTGCTCTGCTGAATAGGCAGAAATATGACCCTTTTCAAAGGCTTCAATTCGCAATGCTATCTCCTCAGACCATGCCGCTTCTATTGCTTCGATGGAAGTGTGGAGTGATTCCAGCATGCATTCAGCAAGCTTTGCACGATCTTCTTCCGAGAGTGCCCGAGCCTGCTCTTCGATTTGGTGAAGAGATGATGACATGAAAGTGAGATCAGAGGCCGTCTAGGAGACTCTACTGCAATTTAGCCTTGAGGAGTGCCGCTAACTTGTATTTCGCTGGTTCTGAGAACCACGGCAGCGCGCCCCGTCGGTCGATAAATAAACCGTTTAGCAAGGCACATCATGGGTGGAAAAACGAGTGCTGGCAGGGCTTGTTGAGAGATAGTGTTCAGTTTGTACAGTGGTTCTCAGAAACAGGTAAGCACTTGTATCGGGCGATACGGAATGACGGCATGCCTGCGGGAGCCCATGCGGCAACGTACTAAAGTAAGTGATGTAATTGCTCATCACCCTTAGATCTCCGCGGCCAACTGTTTCATGGAGCTTATCCTTTCTGCCCATGTTCCTGTTGATTCTCCTATACGTCTAACCAGTGATTCCCAGCTTTGTGACTGTAAGTCGATCCTTCTAACTTACATTTTGGTGGACCCGCCCGATATCCCTCCTTGGCTATCCTGGCCGTGTAAAAGGAGGATTCGAGAGTCGGGCGCCCGGCGAATCGCTTGCAACGCAATGTGACTGATGCACGTCGAAACGAGACCGTTCTTGATGGGTGGACCAGCCGATGAGGGTTCGCTTTGATGCAAAGCGATCAGTGAGGTGCTTCCTCTGGCTCGGAGGCTTTTTACACCATCTTGTCTCAGCTTTGTGGTCCACTTCGCTGGCAACCCTACGCACTCCCTCAAAGAATCTGATCCAAAAACCGCCGCGTGCGCTCATGGCTGGGCGTGTTGAAAAACACTTGTGGCGGCGCCTCTTCCACCACTTCGCCCTCGGCCATCAACACCACGCGGTGGGCCACCTGCTCGGCGAATTTCACCTCGTGGGTCACCACCACCATGGTGATGTCGTCCTCCGCCAGGTTGCGCATCACATCCAGAACCTCGCGCACCATCTCAGGGTCCAGGGCGCTGGTGGGCTCATCGAAGAGCAGGATGCGGGGTTCCATGCAGAGGGCGCGGGCGATGGCCACCCGCTGCTGCTGGCCGCCGGAGAGCTGGCCGGGGAATTTGCTCGCCTGCTCGGCGATGCCCACCCGCTGCAGCAGCGCCATCGCCTGGCGTTCCACCTCCGCCTTCGCGCGCTTGCGCACCAGCACCGGCGCCAGGGTGAGGTTGTCGAGCACGGTGAGGTGGGGGAACAGGTTGAACTGCTGAAACACCATCCCCACCTCCCGACGGATGGCGTCGATGTTGCGCAGGTCGTTGGAGAGGGCAATGCCATCCACCACAATGCGGCCCTTCTGAAAATCCTCCAGGGCGTTGAAGGTGCGAATGAAGGTGCTCTTTCCTGATCCCGAAGGGCCCATGATCACCACCACCTCCCCCCGGTTCACCCGCAGATCACACCCCCGGAGGGCATGGAAGCCATTGGGATACCACTTCTGCACCCCCTGGGCCTCGATCATCACAGTGTTGGCTGGTACCACAGTGTTGGCGGCAGCGGCGGGGGTGGTGGTCATGGAAGAAGGGGGAGAGTGGCGGGAGGGGGAGTCAAGAGGGAGCGCTCAGCGGCTGGGGACGGTGCGGGGGTCGAGGCGACGTTCCAGGGCGCGGCTGCCCAGGCCCAGGGCCGCGCAGCAACACCAAAACAACACGGCCAAGGTGAGATACACCTCGGCGTTCTTGCCCAAGAATTCCGGATTGGCCATCACCGTGCGGGCCACACCGAGCAATTCGAGCAAACCGATCAACGACAGCAAGGTGGTGTCCTGCAACAGAGAGATGAACTGCCCCACCATCGCTGGCAGCGCCACCCGCAACGCCTGCGGCAGCACCACATGCTGCAACGCCCTTGCCTGGGAGAGCCCCAACGAGCGGGCGGCCTCCACCTGGCCGGTGGGCACCGCCGCCAGACCGGAGCGCACCGCCTCCGCCAGATAGGCGGCAGCGAAGAAGGTCAACACCCAGGCCGCCCGCCACACCCGCTCTGGCGCCAGGCCATTGGGCAGCAGGAAGCCGAAGATGTTCTGGCCGAGAAAGAGCAACGTGATCAGCGGCGCGCCGCGGATGAATTCGATATAGATCACCGACGCCCAGCGCAGCAGGGGCAGTTCGCTGCGGCGGCCCAGGGCCAGCAGCACTCCCAGGGGAAAGCAGAGCAGGATGGCGAAGCTGGCCGACAGCAGCGTCAGCAGCAGGCCGCCCCATTCCGAGGGCGACACCTTCGCCACGCCCAGCCCGCCGCCGATCAACACCATCCCCGTCAAATAGAGCAATGGCCAGACGAGGGGAACGAGCTTCAGCAACCGCGGTGGCCAGGACGCTCCCTGCCGGCCCGCCAGCCAGCGCAGGCCGATCAGCAGCGCCGCCAAGCCCCACCAGCGGGCCTGGATCCCGCCCGTCAGCCCCAAAGCCCAGGGCAACCACACCGCCAGGCCAGCCAGGAGTCCCACCGCGACGCGATCGTTGCGGGGCCAAAGCAGTCCCTGCCGATCTGCTCGCGGATGGGCTCGCAGCAGCCCCCAGCTCAGACCCGCCGCGCCCACCAGCAGGCTGGTGAGCAGCCACAGGCGCCATTGCTGCTCCGCCGGATAGCGGCCCACGGCGAACAGGGTGCTGTTGGCCTGGATCACGGCCCAGTTCGCCTGGACCAAGGCCCAGCGCAGCAGACCGCCCATCGCCAGGGTGAGCAGCGCCAGGAGGGCCACGCTCAGCACGGCATCGCCGGGGGTGGCGAACAGCTCGTGGCGCAGGCGACGCAGGAGGGAATTCATCTCAACGCTCCCGGATTTGCACGAGTTGATTCAGACCGTTCATCAGGGCGGAAATCAACAGGTCGAGGCTCAGGTAGACACCCAGCAGGATCAAATACACCTCCACCGCGCGGCCGGTCTGGTTGAGGGTGGTTTCCGCCACGGAATAGAGATCACTGAAGCCCACGGCCACAGCCAGGGAGGAGTTCTTGGCGAGGGAGATGTATTGCGTGTTCAAGCCCGGCAGGATCACCCGCAAGGCCTGGGGCAGCACCACACGCCGCAGGGTGGTGAACCAGCGCAAGCCCAGGGAGGAGGCGGCCTCCCACTGGCCCTTGGGCACTGCGGCGATGCCCCCCCGCACCACCTCGGCGATGAACGCCCCGGAATAGATGATCAACCCCGTCAGCAGGGCGGCGAACTCCACGCTCAGCCGCACCGGCGCCTGCCAGACGCCATTCAGCAAATGGGGACCCTGCCAGCGCAGCCCCTCCGCCAGCCCCGCCACATACAGGCCCGATTTCGCCAGAACAATCCCCGGCAACTGGAACGCCGCCGCCCCATTGGGCAGGGTGAGGAAGACGACGAAATACCAGAACACCAGCTGCAGCAGCAGCGGAATGTTGCGCACCACCTCCACATAGACCCGGGCCAAACCCCGCAGCAGGCCGTTGCTGCTGAACGCCGCCATACCCGCCAGCGTCCCCAGCACCGTCGCCCCCACCAGGCCGCCGACCACCGCCCGCAGGGTGTTCGCCAACCCCGCCAGCAGGCCGCGCCAATAGGGCATGCCGGCATCGAAGGGCACGATGCTTTCCGCCAGATCGAAGCCCGCCGGCTGGGACAGCCAGCGCCAGGTGAGCAGCAACCCGGCGGCGGAGAGGTTGCGCACCAGGTTGCCCAGCAGGAAGGCGATCACCAGCAACACCACCAAACCCACCGCCGCCTGCACCAGCCAGGGCACGACGCGCCTGTCGCGCCACCAGGGGGGCGGGGTGTCGCCGGTCGGGGGAAGAGGGGGGGAGAGCTTCGATGAAGAGGAGGGGGGCATCGGCTCAGCGGAAGGGAGGCGAGTAGATCAAGCCACCGTCCTTCCACTGCTTGTTGCTGCCCCGATCCAGCTTCAACGGCGACTGCGGACCGACATTGCGATCAAACACCTCGCCATAGTTGCCCACGGCGGCGATCACCTTCGGCACGAAGTCGGCGGGCAGGCCCAGCTGCTTGCCGAAATCGCCCTCCACGCCGAGGAAGCGGCGCAGATCCGCCAATTTGGGATTGGCCTTCGCCTCCGCCACCTTCGTGGCGATGTTCGCCTTGGTGAGGCCCAGCTCCTCGGCCTGGAACAGGGCATTCACCGTCCAGCGCACCACATCCGCCCAGGGAGCATCGCTGTTCACCGTCGCCGGCGTGAGGGGTTCCTTGCTCATCACATCCGGCAGCAGCACGTGGTCATCCGGCTGGGGGAAGCTGGTGCGCTTCGCCGCCAGCTGGGAGCGGTCGCTTGTCACCGCCACGCAGCGGCCGCCGAGATAGGCGGCGTAGGTTTGATCGCCGGTCTGGAATTTCAACGGCGTGTAGGGCACGTTGAGTTCACGCATCCGATCGGCGAGGTTCAGCTCGGTGGTGGTGCCGCTCTCCACGCAGATCGGCTTGCCCGCCAGGCCCTGCAGCGTCGTGATGCCGCTGGCCTTGGGGGTCATCACTCCCTGGCCGTCATAGAACACCGTGGGGGCGAAACTCAGGGCGTTGCCGCCTGAGGAATCGCGGCTCAGGGTCATCGTGGTGTTGCGGGAGAGCAGATCGATCTCGCCGCTGGCCAGGGCGGCAAAGCGCTCACTGGAGTTCAGATCGCGATACTCCACCTTGTTGGGATCGCCGAACAGGGCCGCCGCCACCGCCCGGCAGACGTCCACATCCAGGCCGCTGTAGGTGCCATCGGGGCCGACGAAGCTGAAGCCCGGCAGCTTGCCGTCCACGCCGCAGATCAACGTGCCGCGGCCCTGAACGGCGCTGAGCTTGGCGCTCTGCACCCCCGAGCCCGACCCCCCTTCCGGCGCGCAACCCGCCAACAGTCCGGCCAGCAGCAGGGGCAGAGGAAGACAACGAGCCAGACGCTGCATCGGGTGGACGGAAAGTGGGCCGATTGTTACATGCTCTCGGGGCTCTCACCAGGCCCGATCAGCCAGGGGGATCAACCGGGCAGGATCACGCGGTTGATCACATGCACCACGCCGTTGTCGCAGACCACATCGGCCGTCAGCACCGTGGCGTTCTTCACCTCTAAGGGTTCGGCGCGGCGAATCGCCACCGGCGCCCCCTCCAGGCTGGCCCATTCGGCCTGATCCACCAGCTCCGCCTTGCGGTGCTCGCCCGCCAGCACGTGGAACTTCAGGATGCGAGCCAGTTGGGGTGGATTGTCCACCAGGGTCTGCACCGTCCCGGGGGGCAGGGCGGCAAAGGCGTCATCCACCGGGGCGAACACCGTGAACGGGCCCGGACTCTCCAGGGCGGCGGTGAGGCCGGCCACCTCAACAGCGGTCAGCAGAGTGGAAAAACAGCCGGCGGCTTTCGCCGTTTCAATGATCGTGGCCATCCAGGCAGCTCAGAACAACAACGAAGGGGTCAACAGGAGGTGGTGGGTCAGCGATAGTCCTGGGTTTGCACATCCCCCAGGCGCGCCTCAGGCCGCACAAAGCGATCCATCTGGGCTTCAAAGAACTGGCGATTCGCCAGCAGATGTTCGGGATCGGTGTCGTCGAGCGGATAGAGCAGCGCGCAGCGCAGCGCCTGGATCACCGCCGAGGTGACGTTGTACATCGAGCGCTGGAAGGTGATGCCCAACTGGATCAATTG
Organism: Cyanobacteria bacterium K_Offshore_surface_m2_239; assembly: GCA_016882305.1. Lineage (GTDB taxonomy): Bacteria > Cyanobacteriota > Cyanobacteriia > PCC-6307 > Cyanobiaceae > Cyanobium. The sequence goes on along the minus strand of VGQX01000106.1, from coordinate 4,078 downwards.
ATCCTCCTCACCCCGCTTGTACTGCAGGTAGATCTCCTCCAAATAGGGCGGCAGGAAATGCAACATGTCTTGCATCAGCAAGGTGGGCGGAATGCCCGCCGAACCGACGGGGAAGACATCGGCGTAGAGAATGCCGTAGTGGAAATCCGCCTGGTTGTCCGGCACCTGATAGGCCTGAGCGTTATAGCTCTTTGTGCCCCGGAACGGTGCTGTGCGGTAGAAGACAGCCTCCACGTATGGAAGGGCGGCCTCGTAGAGCCAGGTGAACCCCTCCGTCTTGGGGATCACCTCGATGCATTCCTCACCCACATAGACATGGTGATAGATGGGACGCCCCGCCACGGCGAAGATGCCATTGACGAGAAAATCCATCGCGTCCGGCACCCCCTTGAAGCCGCCCTCGTCGTAGATGTCGCTCATCTCGAAGAACACCGGCGCCATCACCTCCCAAAACAGCCCTAGGTTGGCGTAATAGCTCATCTGCTTCACTTGTTCCATGAACATCTCCGGGAACAGCTTGTAAAGCCCGAGCATCACCGGGTTGCCCCGGAAAAAGGCCTTGATTGCCCGGTCGGCGTTGGCGCGATAGGCCTCGCTCTCCAGATAATCGTTGAACCGGCCGCCCATGCCCTGATGCCAGAGCATGGCCTGCATGCAGGCCTCGGCGAACTCCATGTTGATGCGGTCGTGCCAGAGGTGATGCAGCAGCTTCGGCATCGCCCTGGTCTCCCCCTTCGCCATGAACTCCAGCAGTTCGGGATGGGCCTTCTCGCCACCTCGCCAGATGCGCAGTTGAGATTGCTCACCCGCGTAGGAGTTCGGCCGGTCCAGATACGCCTGAGAGGGGAAATACTTGAACGCCGGCAAGGGATTCAGAAACACCTTCTCGGCGATGTAGAGCAGATCCCGCCAGTAGAAATCCATCGGCACGGCGTAGGCCTTGTAGATGCCGATGATCTGCTTCAGGTTTTCTGGCGTGTCCGGCAGCATCGAGCCGCCGGCTTCCAGCCGATGGATCACATCGGCCCAGCGGTGCTCGGAGGGGGGAATCAAGGGAACCTGGAGCGGTTCGGCGACGGTGGCGGCGGGGGGGGTCATGAGGGGAGAGTCCGGGTGGCGAGGGCGACGGCGGCGGTTCCTTCCCGTTGGGAGGCCACCATGGGATTCGGCAGCGCAAAGGTGCGCAGGGCCAGGCTGGAGGTGGCTCTTTCACTCCAGCCGGTGAGGGCCTGGGGCCAGATGCCGCAGGCCACGATCAACACGGTGAGCACCACGGCCGGCGCCCGCTCCGACCAGCGGGTGGACGCCCAATCGGCGCGGGCATTGTCGAGGCGTCCGAAGCCGACCCGGTTGAACAGGCGAATGGCGTAGACCGCCGTGAAACCGGAGGAGATCAGGCAGATCAGCGTCGCCCGGGGAAACACCACCCAGCTGCCCTCGAACACGATCAATTCCGCCGGAAAGCCCACCAGGCCGGGAATGCCGGCGGCGGCCATCAGGGCCAGCAGCAGCATCCCCATCGTGAAGGGCAGGCCGCGCAGGGGGTTGAGCAGACCCGAGAGCTCCGGGATGGAGCTGCTGCCGGTCTTGCGCTCGATCAGCCCCACACAGGCGAACAACAGGGCCACGATCATGCCGTGGGCCAAGGTTTGGGCCACAGCCCCCTGCAGGCTCAGCGGGGTGGCCGCCGCCAGGGAGAGCACCAGCAGGCCCATGTGGCCCAGGGAGCTGTAGGCCATCAGGCGTCGGATGTCGCTCTGGGCGATAGCGTTCAGGGCGCCGTAAACGGCGGAAACGGCTCCGGCGGCGGCGATCCAGGGCGACCAGGCGGCCCACACCTCCGGCAGAAAGCCCACCCCGAAGCGCAGCAGTCCGTAGGCCCCCAGCTTGGACACCACGCCACTCAGCAGCATCACCGCCGGGATCGGCGCTTCGGCATAGGTGAAGGGTTGCCAGCCGTGGAGCGGCACGATCGGCAGCTTCAACCCGAACGCCAGCAGGAACAGGGCCAGAATCCAGGCCTGGGCGCTGGGGGAGAGCTGGGCTTTGGCCAGCTCGGCGTAGTCAAAGCTCACCCCGTTGCTGTTGCACCAGGCCAGGGCCAGCACGCCGCCCAACAGGGTGAGCCCCGACACGGAGCCATACACCAGATAACGAATGGCGGCGCCGGCTTTACGCTTGCCGCCCCAGATGGCCACCAGCAAGGTGGCGGGGATCAGCACCAGCTCGAAGGCCAGGAGAAACAGCAGGGCATTGCGGGACAGAAACGAGCCCACCACCCCGATGTTTGTGGCCAGCAGCAGGCAATGAAACAGGCGCGGGCGGGCGTGGTCCGCCTCCGCCGACAGGATCGCCATGGTGCTCACCAGGGCGGTGAGGAGCACCAGGGGGAGGGAGAGACCATCGAGGCCGAGATCGAGCGAGAGCTTGAGCTTCGGCAGCCAGGCCAGGTGCAGTTCGGCCGGCGCCAGCCGCCAACAGAGCAGGCCCACCACGAATTGGCCGGCACAGGCCAGGGCCGCCAGGTTGCGCACCCGGGCGGGGCTGGCGCTGGCGAGCAAAGGAATCAACAGCGCCGCTGCCGAGGGGAGGGCCAGCAGCAGCAGGAGCGGGAGGGAGGAGGCCATCAGCGGAGCGGGCGAAGGAGTTCGGAGGAGGCGGGATTCGCCAGCAGCCAGGCGGCCATCAACACGATGCCCAGCAGCAGAGTCAGCGCGTAGGCCTGGGAGCGTCCGGTGGTGGTGAGGCTGAGGCGCCGAGCCCCCTCCAGGGCCACCGAGCCGGTGGTGCCGCTGAAGCCATCGACGAGGCGCTGGTCCGACCAGGCGCTCAGGCGGGCCAGCGCCACCACCAAGCCCACGATGGTGCGGTGATAGAAGCGCTCGGTCTGCATGTCATGGGCCAGCCAGTCCTGCAGCCCCCCGAGGGCCGAGGGGAGATGGGCCAAGGGGTGGGGGCGCAGATAAAACAGCGCCGACAGGCCGCCGCCGATCAGGGTGCTGGCCAAAAGCGGCCAGGCCATCGGTCCCCAGCCGGCCAACGGGGTGAGGGGGTACACCCCGTTGCGCACCAGGAGCTGGGGCAGATGGAGCACCATGCCCATCAACACCAGGGTGGGCAGCACCAAGAGCCAGAGAGCCTCGGGGGAACGGGTGGTGAACGGCGTCGGCCGCCCCCCCCAGATCTGGCCGAACACCCGCATCAAACCCGCCGCCACCAGAGCGTTGGTGACGAGCACGATCGCCGACAGCAGCAGCGGGTGGTCGCTGTCGGCCGCCACCGCCAGCAGCTCCCGCAGGACGGCGAAGCCGGCGAAGGGCGGCAGACCCACCATGCCAGCGGCGCCGGAGAGAAACGCCAGCCCCAGCAGCGGGCGCTTCGTCCACAGACCACCCAGTTGGGTCAGGTCCTGGGTGACGTTGGTGAAGACGATGCCGCCGATGGCCATCAGCATCAGCGCCATCGGCAGCGGATAAACGAGCATCAGGTGATCGGCCACGTTGATGCCGCCCAGGCCGACGGCCATGAACAGCAGACCCATCCAGCTGGTCACCAGGAACGACAGGGCCCGCTTGACATCGATTTGCGCCAGGGCGATCAGCGAGCCCACCAGGGCGCTCGTGCCGCCCACCACGACCAGCACCGTCTGCACCAGGGGGCTGAGAGCGATGAGGGGCTCCAGGCGCAGCAACACCCAGACCCCTCCAACGACCACGATGGAGTTGCGCAGCACGGTGGAGGGCAGAGGGCTTTCCATCGCCTCATCCAGCCAGAGGTGAAGCGGGATCTGGGCGCACTTGCCCATCGGTCCGGCGATCAGGGCCAGGAGGATCAGGGTGACGCCCGGAGCGAGGGTGTGATGGTTGTTGGCCTGATCCGCCGCCCAGGCCTGCAGGCCGTGGAAGTTCCAGGTGCCGGTGATCGGCAGCAGGGCGATCACGCCCGCCAGAAGGATCAGGTCTCCGATCCGTTTGGTGAGGAAGGCGTCTCGCGCTCCTTTGACCACCAAGGGCTGGTTATACCAGGTGCCCACGATCAGGTAGGTGCCCAGGGTCAGCAGCTCGAGGATCACGTAGCT
>VGQX01000105.1 GCA_016882305.1 Cyanobacteria bacterium K_Offshore_surface_m2_239 | reverse complement strand
GCGGCCCCGAGAGCGAGAAGGTCCTCGCCGAGGCGGAGGGTGAGGGTGGTGCTGGCGGGATCCGGCGCGAACTCCAGGATGAGGGCGGTGTCGGCTTCCGCGCCCCAGGCGGCGCGCAGACGCCTGGCTTCCCGCTCCGCTGGCGATTCGGGCGGTTCGGGCAGTTCCGCCGTCGCGGTCGGGGGGGCGCTCCCTTGTTCAGGGGCGTCCGCGCGATCGGGGAGCGCGTCGAGTGGAGCGTCAACGTCGCGCGGGGAATCGACGTCACCGGAGGCTGCGCGCGGCTCGGCGGGGCGTTCCCCGCTGGCGGAGCCGTCCCCCTCCCGTGGTGGACGGGGCGTGGCGGGCGGGGTCGCATCCACAACGGGAGGGGACGCGGTGGCCCGTTCCACCGGAGCCGCCGCTGATCCAGCCAGCCAGACCCGCCCCACCCCTCCAACCCCCAGCAGCGCCACCAGCAGCGCCAGGGGCCAGAACAACCGCCGCCCACGGCGCGGCCAGAACCCCGGCACCGGCAGCAGGCCCTCCCGGTTGCGGCGCCACAACTCCCGCGTCTTCAGGCCGAACCAGGCCAGCAGCGCCACCCCGTCCTCCCCGAGCCGCTTCCAGGGCGGGGCGTAAGGGGCGGGCAGGGGCATGGAGGATCAGGAGTCGCGGCGGCGCAGGAGCTGGCTGAGGGGATTGCGCGGGCGCGTCGGCGTGGCGGCCCCTGTCGGAGCGGCGGAGTCGTTCGCGGGCGCGCGCTCGTCCAGCGTCCGAGCCTCGTGGCTCTCCCGCCGTTGGGCCTCGCGCTCGTCCCGCGCCTCCCGCCGCGCCTCCTCCCGCAGGCTGGGATCGGCGCCCTGGCCCTGAGAAAAGCGCTCCACCTGATCGGCATCGGGGGTGGGTTCCTTCACGCCGCAGACATCCCGATACATCAGGTCGTACTCCCGCGCCGAGCGCTCCCAGCTGAAGTCCTGCGCCATGCCGCGCCGTTGCAGCTCCTCCCAGCTGCTCTGGTGCCGGTAGGCCTCCCAGGAACGCACGATCGCCGTGTAGAAATCGACGGGTTCAAAGCGATCAAACCCGTAGCCGGTGCCGCTGTGGGCGATGGGGTCGTGGGGGGGAACGGTGTCCACCAGACCGCCGACCCGACGCACCACGGGCACGGAGCCGTAGCGCATGGCGAGCATCTGGCTGATGCCGCAAGGCTCGAAGCGGCTGGGCATCAGGAAGGCGTCGGTGCCGCCGTAGATCAGGCGCGACAGGGCGTCGTCATAGGTGAGGAAGACGGCGAAGCGGCCGGGATGGCGGGAGGCCATCTGCCACAACCCGGATTCCAGCCCGCGATCCCCCGTGCCGAGCACGACGAACTGACTGTCGGTGTAGGCGAGCACCCGATCCGCCACCTGCAGCAGCAGATCCACCCCCTTCTGATCCACCAATCGGCTCACCACGCCCATCAAGTAGGTGCGGGGATTGGGCGTCAACCCGAAGCGCTCCTGCAGCACCCGCTTGCACACCGCTCGACCCTCCAGGTTGCTGGCGCTGAAGCGCTCCGGCAGGGTCGCATCCGTTTCCGGATTCCAGTCCTCGATATCGATGCCGTTGACGATGCCGCGCAACTTGCCACTGATGAAGTTCAGCAACCCATCGAGGCGCTCGCCATAGTCCGGCGTGCGGATCTCCATCGCGTAGGTGGGTGACACGGCGCTGACCCGGTCGGCGTACAACAAGGCCGCCGCCATGGTGTGATCCCCCTGCATGTACCACGGACACCAGGTCATGCGCTCCAGCTTCCAGCGCCAGGGTCCCTGATATTTAAGGTTGTGGATTGTGAACACCGTGCTGATTTCCGGGTCCTGGTGCATCCACACCGGAATCATGCCCGTATGCCAGTCATGGCAGTGCATCACCTGGGGCTTCCAACCACCATTCCACGCAAATTCCGCGGCGGCGCTGGCAAAGAAGGTGAAGCGCCAATCCTCATCCTCTCCCCCGTAAATCCGCTCGGGATCAAACACTGGATGGCCCACCAGATAGATGGGCAGATCATGGGTGGGATGGCGGGTTTCAAAGATGGCGAAGTCGTTGCCCATCGTGTGCCCGCGCCAGATGGGATGCTCGGGAATCTCCAGCCGGCTCCACAACTTGCCATAGCCCGGCAGAATCAAGCGCACGTCGTGGCCGAGGTTGGCCAGAGCCGCTGGCAGCGAGCCCACCACATCCCCCATGCCCCCGACCTTGATCATCGGCGCGCATTCGGCGGCTGCGAAGAGGATGCGCATGGCGGGCGGGCAGGACGGGCCGCACTCTACGGGTCACCTACGCCGCTGACTCCGGAGCTGGTCCGGCGTCTGGCGCGGGTCAGGGAAGCACGGTCACCGGCGTGCCAAGGCTCACCAGATCGAAAAGCTCCTTGGCGTGTTCATCGAACAGGCGCACACAGCCATGGGAGACGGCCCGGCCGACGCTGCCGCGGTTGGGGGTGCCATGGAAACCAGCGGTGACACAGCCCTTCACCACCAGATGCTCCTGGCCGTTGAACCCGCTGCGACCGCGGCAATCGCGATGGAAGCCGATCCAGCGGCTTCCCAGGGGATTCGCCGGCCCCGGAGGGAGCAGCTGGCCGCTGGCGGGATGCTCCCAGGTCGGGTTGGCCCGCTTCTCAATCACGGAAAATCGCCCCACCGGCGTCTCCCAGCCCGGCATCCCCACCGCCACGGGGTAGCGGCGCACCTCCTTCCTGCCATCGAACACCCGCAACACCTTGCGGCGGCGATCGAGGACGAGCTGGCGGCTGGGGGCCGGGGTGGGGGTCGCCTTGGCGGGTGGCTCGACGGGTGGCTCAACAGGGGGCTCGACGTTGGCCGGCGGCAGGAGCGGCCCCTGCGGCATCAGGCCCAACCGCAGCGGCTCGCCGCCGAGCAGGTCCGACGCTCCAGGCTCCCGGGGGGCCTCTGACGTCGGGGTGGCCGGAGGCGGGATGGGCGTCGGGTCGCTCAAGCGCGGGTCTGGACTCGCGAGAGCGGGCCGCGCCATCCCCATCCCCCCGAGGCCGCCCACGTCAAGGAGAAGGGTCGCGCCAAAAAAGGCGCTGATTCGCAGCGGTCGCCAGACCCGAAACACGGTCCTTGTCGGGATCACCATCAACATCACCGTAGGCAGTTCTCTCCTCGCCTGGGTTCCAGCCCAGCCACGGCCAGCCCAGCGAGGGCCAGGCCAGCCAGGGCCCGGCGGCGTCAGGGCCACCAGGGCGCGTCGCATCAGGGCAGCCAGGGCGTGTCGGAGAAATCGGGCGGACGCTTCTCCAAAAAGGCATTGCGTCCCTCCTGCCCCTCCGCCGTTCGATAAAAGAGATGGGTGGCCTGCCCCGCCAGCTCCTGGATCCCGGCCAGCCCATCCATCTCGGCGTTGAACGCCGCCTTGAGGCAGCGGATCGCGGTGGGGCTGTGGGCCAGCACCTCCCGCGCCCAGCGCACGCCCTCCGCCTGCAGCTCCTCCAGGGGAACCACCGCGTTGACCAATCCCATGCTCAGCGCCTCGCTGGCCGAGTAGCGGCGGCAGAGAAACCAGATCTCCCGCGCCTTGCGCTGCCCCACCACCCGCGCCAGATAGCCGGCCCCGAAGCCGCCATCAAAGCTCCCCACCCGGGGGCCCGTCTGGCCGAACACGGCATTCTCCGCCGCCAGGCTGAGGTCGCACACCAGATGCAGCACCTGCCCGCCGCCGATGGCGTAGCCCGCCACCAGGGCGATCACCACCTTGGGCAGGCTGCGAATCAAGCGCTGCAGATCGAGCACATTCAGGCGCGGCAAACCGTCCTCATCGAGGTAGCCCCCATCGCCCCGCACGCTCTGGTCCCCTCCCGCGCAGAACGCCCACCCCCCATCCGCCGCGGGCCCCGCCCCCGTGAGCAGCACCACGCCGACGCGCGGATCCTCCCGCAGCAGGGCAAAGGCGTCGCAAAGCTCCCGGACCGTTCGCGGTCGAAAGGCGTTGCGTTTCTCCGGCCGGTTGATCGTCACTCGGGCGAGGCCTTCCGCGCTGCGCTCGCAGAGGATGTCGGCATAGGTCCCGAAGGGCTCCCAGAGGACGGGGGCCGCCTCCGGCCGTCGGGGCTGCGTCATGGGCGGTGGATCATCGCTGCCGCTATTGTGCGCAGCCGCCGCCGGCGGGCGGCATCGGCGCCGCGATCGCTCACCACCCGCAGCAGGGCCAGGGGTTGGGCCAGGCCCCAGTCCACGGCTGCCGCCAGTCGCCCCGCCTGGCGCACCTCCCGACCCGGCACCCCGTGGGCCGCCGCCAAGGCCAGGGGATCCACCTGTTGGGGCATGGCGAACAGGCGCTCAAAATCGAGGTCGGCGTGCGCCACCGGGCGAATCGGCAGCTGCTCGAAGATGCCGCCGCCACCGTTGTCGATCAACACCACCAGCAGGCTGCCCCGGAGCCGGGGGCTCCACAGCCAGCCGTTGCTGTCGTGAAGGAGGGCCAGATCTCCGCTCACCAGCACGAGCCGGCCCATGGCCTCCGCCAACCCGCAGGCGATCGAGAGGGTGCCATCGATGCCGGAGGCGCCGCGGAACGAGAAGAGGGGACGGGCGGGGGCGGCGGGATCGGCGAAGGTTTCCCAGTCGCGCACCGGGCTGCTGTTGGCCACCATCACCGCCAGCCCCGGCGGCAGGAGCTGGCCCAGCCGTCGCGCCAGCCAGGGCTCGCCGATCGGGTCGTCCCCGCCCTCCTCGCCGTCCAACCAGGCCGGAAGACGGGCCTGGAGCCGTTCCTCCCGCCGCAGCCAGCGGTTGGTGAGGGCGCGGGCCGCGGCCGAGGGGGCCCCGGAGCCGGTCCGAACCAGGCCGGGCCAGGTGGCCAGGCCGTTGCTCCACTGCCCGCAGATGCGGCGCAGGGGATCGAGGGGGCGCGGATCCCCCTCGCTGACCAACACCTGCGGACCGCGCTGCCGCTCCAGCCAGCGCTGCAACCGGCGGCTGGCGGGCAGGGGGCCGAGCCGCAGCACCTGCGGGGCGGCGGCCCAGTCGTCCGCGGCTCCGTTCTCGGGAGCCTCCAGCAGAAGGTCGTAACCCGCCACCAGCGGCCCTTCCAGCGCCCCGCGCAGGCTGGAGAGGGCATCGGCCAGCACGGGCCAGCCGCTGCGCGTCTGCCAGCGCCTCAAGGCCTGAAGATGGCCGGCCCAGTCCCGGGCTCGGCCCCTCCAGGGGCCCGCCACCACCACGCCCGGTTGATCGGCATCGAGGCCCACCTCCCCGCAGGGCGCGAGGGGCTCCGGCTCCGGACCGACCACCGTCGGGTCGCCGCTGCGGGCGGCTCGCGCCCGGAGCCAGGCCAGCCCCTCGCCATCGGCGTGAAGCGGTTCCTCCAGGGGCAGGTTGAGATGCACCGGGCCGGCGGGCGCCCCCCCCTGGCCCACCGCCGCCGCCAGCGCCCGGGCCGCCAGGCCGTCGAGGGCCGCTGGCGCCATGGTCGCCAACCCCTCCGGGGCCCCTTGCGCGAACCAGCGGCAGCAGGGGCGCAGGAAGGCCTCCTGGTTCACGGTTTGGTTGGCGCCGCAACCCTTCAGGCGTTGCGGTCGGTCGGCGGTGAGCAGGAGCAGGGGGATGGCGCCCTGGTCAGCCTCCACCACGGCCGGCAGGAGGTTGGCCACCGCCGATCCAGAGGTGGTGACGACCGCCACCGGCTGATCGCCCCCTCGGGCGAGGCCGAGGGCAAAGAAGCCGGCCGAGCGCTCGTCAATCGCTGTGTGCAGCTCCAGATCCGCGGCTTCCAGCAGGAAGGCGGCCACCGCCAGGGGCGCCGAGCGGCTGCCCGGACAGAGCACCAGCCGGCGCAGGCCCCGCGCCCGCAGGGCTTCCAGGAGCTGGAGACAGGCCAAGCCACTGGCGGCGGCGGCCGGCACGGAGCGCGCTTCAGCGGTCACGGGGGGCTGCCAGCCGCTCGGGCCTGGAGCGCTGGCTCGTGGCTGTGCCATGGTCGACTCAAGAAGCGACGGTCCTGCTGCTGTGGCTGATTCCCATCCCCCATCTCAGCCGCTCCGGGAGGTGGGCGCCCTGCTGCGGGGCATTCTCCCCTGGCTGCTGGTGGCGGTGCTGCTGCGCTGGCTGGTGGTGGAGCCCCGCTGGATCCCCTCCGGCTCGATGTTGCCCACCCTCCAGCTGGAGGATCGGGTGCTGGTGCAGAAGCTGCTGCCCCGCTTGGGCGTCAGCCCGGGGGTGGGGTCGATCGTGGTGTTTCACCCGCCGGAGGCCCTGCTGGAGGCCGGTTACGACAGCCAGGCGGCGCTGATCAAGCGCGTGGTGGCGGTGGGCGGCGATCAGGTGGAGGTGAGAGATGGTCGGCTCTGGCGAAACGGAGAGGCCGTCGATCCGGACTGGAGCCGCGACCCGATGGCCTACAGCCTGCCACCGTTGCGGGTGCCCCTCGGGCACCTCCTGGTCCTGGGAGACAACCGCAACGCCAGCCTCGACTCCCACCTCTGGGGCCCCCTGCCCTTCCGTCGGGTGATCGGCACGGCCGTCTGGCGCTACTGGCCCCTGGAACGCTTTGGCCCGCTTCGGTTCTCCGCCCCGCCGCTCCCCGCTTGGCAAACGGCAAACATGGGCTAGGGTAACGGCGAACACCGAGAAGCCCCGCTTCGCAGGGAGGTTAATGTTCAATCCTGAGTTTCTCATCAGCGACAGTGAGGCCATTGGCGGCAATGCTCTGATTCAATACCTTCAGGAGCAGCCGCCGGATGTGCTGCAAAGGGTCGCTCGTTCTGCCAGTTCAGAAATTCAGGATATCATTCGCCACAATGTTCATGGCTTGCTGGGTATGCTTCCTGGAGAGCAATTTGAAGTGAAAGTACAAACCAGCCGCGAAAACCTTGCTGGTTTGCTGGCTTCAGCCATGATGACTGGCTATTTCCTTCGCCAGATGGAACAACGCATGGAGCTGGAAGCGTCCTTCCTCGGTGGCCCTTTGTCTAATGAGGCCTCCGACTCGGATCCAGGTCCTCTTTTTCTGTAAGCCTGGATTGCGTGAGCTGCCCGAAGATATTGTTGGTTAGATTCACTAAAGGGTGAGTATATTATAGGTTATACTGGGGGAAATTTTCCATATGATCAGCTTAAGTTGTTAAAGAGTAAAAACTTTTTTAACGGCTTTTGACACAATGTCTTTGATATTCCCTTTTGCTTTGAGATAATGTAGACCCCATTGATTCTCTGGCTTGATCCCACGATCACGCTTCATCCAGATGGGATAGTCCTTAACGTAATCCCAGTCCGGAGACCAGCAGTCATCCAGAGTTGGATACCAACATTCAAACACTGAAACTGTAGGCACTTCGTGGAGTTTGGCTAATATCGAAAGAATAGATTGATCCCAGCGATGACAGATGAATCCTTTTTCATTCGGGGAGATGGACGGACTATCATCGATCAGGTGTTGCCGACCTTCAAAAACCTGATTCCAGCGCTCGATGAAACCGACTGACTCTTGGCACTTTCTGATCATGAATGTAGTCGCCCCGATCTGTTGGCTGCGACAGATTTCAAGTCGATCGCGAACATTGAACCAGTCGAGCAAATCCCCCTTGGTGAGTAGATATTCGGCGTTGTCCGGCAGAGGCCTGCCGTCGTAGGCGAGGGGTCCATTCGGGGGCTTGTTCTCAAACCCGAGAAAGCCTCCCGGTGCCGTTTCGGCGAGCTGGAAATATTGCTGCAAACGCCAGAGGCCTGCTGGATTGAGGTGTGAACCCGCATCCAACCAATGAAGGACGTCACCCTCTTGAAGCGTGGCGAGGACTTGTTTGACGATGCGGGGCTTCCAAATGTAGTAGCCATAGCCTTTATGTTTTTCGTTGAGAATGGATGCGTAGCGATGACGAAAGTCGCGATCCAGCGAATTCTCTGATGCACCAATCACGTCTGAATAAACATTGAGAGATCGAGCCTGTTGGCAAATGCGTTTGCGGGCCGTCTGCATGCGCCGATCGGTAAACGTGAGAAAAATGCGTCGACTCATGGGATCGTTCAGGTCTGGAGGTCCAGCGCAGCGCTGGGAATGATGTTGGCCTGCCCGTTGGGCACGTTGTGGAGCTTTTCCTTCCCGCCAGTTTACGGTGCTGGCCCGATGAGGGGTGCGGGCAGAGCCAGTTGCGGCGTTTGACCGTGGTCCGGCATGGCGAGGATCTTTGCTGGCCAGGCCTCCTCCCTTGCCCAGAGCTTGGCGCCCAAAACCCTGGAGGAGATCTCCTCGGCAAATGTTCTACGATGCCCCCTGATATGCCGCTGGATCATGGACGTTGTGTGTGCATCTGATGGGAACTACCTGCCCCATTGCACCGCCATGCTCCACTCGCTGAAGGAGAAGAATCCCGAAGAAAACATCACCGTTCATCTAATCTTTGACAATGTTGATCGCGACACCTTTTTGAAGGCCGCGGGGTTTCTGAAGGATCGGTTTCCGTCCTTCAACGTGTTGCGTGCCGATGCGGAGCTGGTAGCGGATTTCCCTTTTGATGGTCATGCCAGCGCAGCCACCTACTTCCGTCTATTGCTGCCTTCGCTCCTGCCGGCCAACGTGCAACGGGTGATCTTCATTGATTCTGATGCGATCGTCATGGATCGCCTCAGGGAGCTATGGCAACTGCCCTTGCAAGGGAAGGCTTTGGCGGGGGTTCCCGATCACTGGGTCTCCTGCAGGGATCACGGCTATGTGCATGGAGACTATTTCAACGCTGGCATCATGCTGATCGATTTGAACGTCTGGCGACAAAAGGATGTGCTGGGCTTGGGCCGGGTCTTTGCCAAAGCCAATCCCCATCGACTCCAGCATTGGGATCAAGATGTCTTGAACGCCGTGTTCGCCAAGGAATGGCTGCCCATCGGGGAGCGATGGAACGCCTGCCCACACCTGTTCGGGTTGCTGCCCGACTTCGATCTGTCTCCGGAGCGGCTGACAGCCTCCGAAAGGCTGGCGATCCGCCAGCCAGCGATTGTGCATTTCGCTGGCCCTGGCCCCGTCAAACCTTGGAATGCGCGCTCCACCCATCCCCTTCGTGATCACTACCTGGCGGCCAAAGCGGCCACGCCATGGTCCGCGACGCCCCTGGACGACCTCCCCGCCCCCAGGTGGGTGAGCCTGGCTCAGGAGTTGACCTTTCGCGCGAAGTGCAAAGCCAGGCGGCTGTTGTCCCTCCAGGGATGAACCCTTTGGCTCAGCGGGGGGGGATCAACCTCCAGTTCAAGAGGGTTTGATCAATGGCCGCCAGCGTGGCCCAGGACGCGTCCGAAGGCGCCCAGTCGGCCGCCTGGACACGTTCCGCCAGCTCGAGCAGAAGTCGCGCGTCGCAGGGTTGCGGGGCCTGATAGTGGGCGGGGATCAAGAGCTTGATCTCCGTGCGTCGCGCCAGCTGCCGCAGCCAGTCCACAAACAGCCGTTGCGCGCCAGGGAAGACGAGGCGTTCCAAAACCGGCGCCAGGCCCGCGGGTCGCTCCGGCGCAAAACGCCGCAGGAGCTCGGAAGCTTCCGATTCCCAGCCGGCGGACCAGCGGAAGGGATAAAAGCCGAAGTGCTCGCGGGCCGTGCGGCAGCCCGGTTGGAACAGGTCTCTCAACAAGGGCCCGGGCGCCGGCACGCTGACGCTGGCCGGCCGAAAAAAGTTGGCAAAGAGAAGGATGCGCTTCCAGCCTTTTCGCCTGTTGGCCTCGCTGTCGATCAAGGGTTCCGAACCGCTGTCCCGCGCATGGAAGAGCAGGGGGGTTGGATCCTCGGCGAACAGGTCGGGCGGCGTGTCTTGAATCGCCACCAAAGCATCCGTCACGAGCAAAGCCCCCGTGGCTCGATCGAGACAGGCCTGCTCCAGAAACGTTCCCAACCCCAGCTCCAGTGGTCCGAGGGGAATCCAGTCCAGCTGTTCGGCATGGGGAACACCGTCGCGTCCCAACACCCGCGTGCGCTGGCGCGGGAACCCCAACCAAGACGCGGGCAACCGCAAGGGAAAGCTCCACTGCTGATCGGTGACCCACAGCGTCGCTCGCGGAAACGCGCGGGCAAGAGCCGGCACAGGCAGCTTGTGTTCCAGCCCGGACGCGGTGGGCAGCACAATCGTCTCGATGGGCCCCTGTTCCGTCTCCAGCTCCCGCAGGCGGGCCACCACCTCCTCTGTTGGCGGAATCGGCGCGTACAGCATGAGTCCCTCCCCCACCTTCACCACCGTCATGCGGATGGGCACGGCCACGTACCACGTGCCGTGGAGTTGCTCGAAACTCCAGATCCGACCTGGAACCAAGGTGCGTACGAGCGTGCGACGGCGTCCGTAGGGGTAGAGGGGGAGAAGGGGCCACCAGGGCCAGCGCTGCTCATGGCGGTTCGCCAGCCCGACGGTCTGATCGTGAAAAGAGGGAAGCGGCATGGAGGCGGGCGTGCCCGCCAGACCGTAGCGTCTCCATCCGGACCGCCACAAAAAAGGCCCCCTCCGTCGAGGGGGCTGGTGACGGGGTTCCGGGCACCGTTGACGCCCGCGAGGGCGCGACCCGGGGGGAACCTCAGCCGATCGCGGGGGCTGTCAGCGCGACTGGCGTGGCCGCCGCTGTGGCCAGATCGAGGGGGAAGTTGTGCGCGTTGCGCTCGTGCATCACTTCCATGCCCAGGTTGGCGCGGTTGATCACATCCGCCCAGGTGGGCAGCACGCGGCCTTGGGCATCGAGAACGGACTGGTTGAAGTTGAAGCCGTTCAGGTTGAAGGCCATGGTGCTGATTCCCAGGGAGGTGAACCAGATGCCGACCACCGGCCAGGCAGCGAGGAAGAAGTGCAGGCTGCGGCTGTTGTTGAAGGAGGCGTATTGGAAGATCAGGCGACCGAAGTAACCGTGGGCAGCCACGATGTTGTAGGTCTCTTCCTCTTGGCCAAACTTGTAGCCGTAGTTC
>VGQX01000104.1 GCA_016882305.1 Cyanobacteria bacterium K_Offshore_surface_m2_239 | reverse complement strand
CCCCGTTCCTGGCGGGTGGCGTGCACCATCTCGGTGAACAGCAGGGCTTGCGGGGCCCAGCGCCGCACCAGACGGCGGAAGATCCTGTCGCTCACCCCCGCCAGGGGGGACTGGAGCACGCGGCAGTGGATGGCGCGGGAGGTCCCCCGCCCCTCCAGCTCGAGGGGGCCGGGCCAGGGCGGGGGGGCGAGGAGGGCGACGGAGGGGATCATGGGCCGCCATTCTGGAGTCCGCTCTGGACTTCGCCCCCGGCCCGGCCATGGACCACGACGCTCCCTTCCCCCTCAGTCGCGCGCTGCTGGAGGCGGTGCTGGCGGATCGCGTCAGCGACCGCCTCGTCTGCGCCCTGGTGTGGTGCCGCTTGGGCTACGTCCCGGCGGACGTCACCGTCGTGGAGGCCACCCTGGCGGCGGCGGCGGGCGATGGCGACACGGGCGACGCGGTGCCCTGGCTGGCGGGACCCGCGACGCCGGCCGCCTGGGCCGAGGCTTTCCCCAGGGCTCCGGAGGTGATCGCCGAGCGGCCCGCCAGCGTGGCCCTCACCCGCTCGGTGCCCGCGGCCCACAAGCAGCTGCTCAAAGAGCGGTTGGGCTTCGGCGGCTATCGCGTCGGCGAGCTGTTTCCGAGGCGCACGCGGCGGGCCACCGCCGTGAACTGGCTGCTGGCCCACCTGGCGGAGCGGGGGGAGCCGCTGCTGGAAACGGGCCCCCTCCCGCCGCCGCTGGAGCCGCCCGCCGATCCACGCCTGGGCCATCCGGGAGATCCCCCCGCGGGGTGAAGGGCGCCGCGCGGTAGGGTCGGAGCACGGTCCGTCGGATGGGGAGAGGAACGCGTGGCTCTTCCGGTGGTGGCCATTCTCGGTCGACCGAATGTGGGGAAGTCGACCTTTGTGAACCGGTTGTGCCGCAGCCGGGAGGCCATCGTGCACGACCAGCCCGGCGTCACCCGCGATCGGTCCTATCAAGAGGCCTACTGGCGAGACCACCATTTCAAGGTGGTGGACACGGGCGGCCTGGTCTTCGCCGATGACAGCGAATTCCTGCCCGAGATCCGCGAGCAGGCGCAGCTGGCCTTGGAGGAGGCAGCGGCGGCCGTGCTGGTGGTCGATGGCCAGCACGGCCTCACCGCTGCGGATGAGAGCATCGCCGAGTGGCTCCGCTTTCAGAAGGTGCCGGTGCTGGTGGCGGTGAACAAGTGCGAGTCGCCCCAACAGGGCCTGTCGATGGCTGCCGAGTTCTGGACCCTGGGACTGGGGGAGCCCTTCGCCATCTCCGCCATCCATGGCGCCGGCACCGGCGAGCTCCTGGACCACTTGGTGACCCTCCTCCCCCCGGCTCCGGAAGAGGAGGGGGAGGAGCCCATTCAGATGGCGATCATCGGGCGGCCGAACGTGGGCAAATCCAGCCTGCTCAATGCCATCTGCGGCGAGCGGCGCGCCATTGTCAGCGCCACGCGCGGCACCACCCGCGACACCATCGACACCACCCTGGAACGGGAGGATCGGGTCTGGAAGCTGCTGGACACGGCCGGCATCCGGCGCCGCGGCAGCGTGGAGTATGGCCCGGAGTTCTTCGGCGTCAACCGCAGCTTGAAGGCCATCGATCGCAGTGATGTCTGCGTGCTGGTGATCGACGCCCTCGACGGGGTCACCGAACAGGATCAGCGACTGGCGGGCCTCATCGAGGAGGGGGGGCGGGCCTGCGTGGTGGTGGTGAACAAATGGGACGCGGTGGAGAAGGACAGCCACACGCTCCACCAGATGGAGAAAGATCTGCGCAGCCGCCTGTATTTTCTCGACTGGGCGCCGATGCTCTTCACCTCCGCCCTCACCGGTCAGCGGGTGCAGGGCATCTTTCCGCTGGCGGCGGCGGCGGTGGAGCAACATCGCCGCCGGGTGAGCACCTCGGTGGTGAATGAGGTGTTGCAGGAGGCGCTGCGCTGGCGCAGCCCGCCCGCCACCCGCGCCGGCCGCCAGGGACGGCTCTACTACGGCACCCAGGTGGCCTCCAAGCCCCCCAGCTTCACCTTGTTCGTGAACGATCCCAAGCTGTTCGGCGACACCTACCGCCGCTATGTGGAGCGCCAGCTGCGGGAGGGCCTGGGATTTGAGGGCACCCCCATCCGCTTGTTCTGGCGTGGCAAGCAGCAGCGCGACGCGGAGCGGGATCAGGCCCGTCACGGCGTCGAACACCGCTGATGGACTGGCTGCGCCAGATCCCCATCGGTCAGTATGTGGACACCTCCGCGACGGAGACCTCCAGCTGGCTGCAACGGCTCGATCCCCGGTTGAAACTGGCCTGGACCCTGGCGTTTCTGGTGGCCCCCGTGATGGCCGGGCCCCGTTGGCGTCTCGCCCTGGTGGGACTCCTCCTGCTGGTGACGCTGTTCAGCGGGGTGCCATCGCGCCTCTGGAGGCGCTCCATGCCCGCTCTCCTGGCCTTCGCCGCCCTGGTGGGCCTCCTGTCGCTTGTGCTGCCCGCCGCTCCCGGCCCCAGCGGCGACCTGCAACGGCCTCCGGGGGAGATCCTCTTGCGGCCCACGCCTGGGGCCGGGACGCCAGCGGAACGGGCCGGTTTGCCCTGGGAGCTGGTGCGCTGGGGCCCCTGGGGGTCCGGCCCGCTGTCCGCGGGGCCGGTCGTCGTGACGCGAAAGTCGGCGGAGCTGGCCATCAACGCCTCCACCCTGCTGTTCACCGTGGTGCACAGCGCCAACCTCCTGCTGCTCACCACCGCGCCGGAAGCCCTGGTGTGGGCGATTCAATGGTGGTTGCGTCCCCTCTCCTGGCTGGGGTGGCCCATGGAGCGGCTGGGGTTCACCCTCCTGCTGGCCCTGCGGTTTCTGCCGCTGGTGCAGGAGGAACTGCAGAATCTGCTGCGCGCCCTGGCCACCCGTGCCGTGAATCTGCGATCCCTGGGCTGGAAGGCGGGCCTGGCTCTCGTGCTGGCGGTTGGAGAGCGGCTGCTGGCTAACGTTTTGCTGCGATCCGAGCAGGGCGCGGACGCGCTGCTGGCCCGCGGAGGGCGCTGGTTGCCTCCCGATCGTCTCCATCAACCTGAGCCGACTTCTCCCCTGCCCACCCTGATCGCTGGCCTGGCCCTGGCCCTGCTGGTGGGCTTGCGCTGGGCGGTGGGCGGCTCCTGAAACGCCTCGCTGGCGCCTGGCGCCTGTCGACGGGAACGGGAGGACCCGCGGCGGGCGCGGTGGGGGGGGTGCGGAGGGGTTGGGAGGACCGTGATCTTTAATGGTGCCAGTTCGATCTGACTCGTGAGCGCAGAGCGGTATCTCAGCCATCCCACCTTCGGGATGCTCTATCGGGTCGCTCCTGCTGGTGAAAACAGGGATCTCTTCGCCACGCTCTACGCCCAGCGGATTTTCTTCCTTGTCACCCTGCAGACGAAGGGAGCGACCTTTGAAGTGATTCCGCTGGCCGACGCGCGCCATTACGCGGAGCAGAATCTCGCTCGGTCTCGGCGCGAAGGGCAGGCGGAGCATGCGCGTTGGCGACAGCTTTTTGACCAAACCTTCCTCTGAAGCGCCATGGCCATCGACTCCCCGCTGGCCGAACGGTTCGCGGCGGTGCGTCATGCCCTGCCGCCCACCTGTCAGCTCCTGGCCGTGAGCAAGGGACAGGACGCGGAGGTGATCCGGGAGGCGGTTGCCCTCGGGCAGCGAAGCTTTGGCGAGAGCCGTCTGCAGGAGGCCCTGCTCAAGCGGGAGCGGCTCGAAGATCTCGGCCCGCTCGACTGGCATTTCATCGGTCGTCTGCAGGCCAACAAGGCGCGAGCCGTGTTGCGCCACTTCGGCACCCTCCATTCCCTCGACAGCCTTCCTCTGGCGGAGCGGCTGCAACGCATCGCCATGGAGGAGGGGGTTGCTCCCGTGGTCTTCGCCCAGGTGAAGCTGCGGCCGGATCCGGGAAAGACGGGCTTTGAGCCGGATGCGTTGCGCGAGGCCTGGCCCCGGCTGGCGGATCTGGCTCCCCTTCGCCTGCGGGGGTTGATGACCATCCCCCCCTTGGGATTGGATCCCGCGCAGCGCTTGGCCCTGTTTCACGACTGCGCGGCCCTGGGCCGGGAGCTTCAGCTGCCGGAACTTTCGATGGGCATGAGCGGCGACTGGCGCGAGGCCGTTCAGGCGGGAGCCACCTGGATCCGTTTGGGGTCCGGCCTTCTGGGGAACCGCCCCGCTGCCGAAGGCTAAGGTGGCCGCCACATCTGAAGTGCCACCGCAGGTGGTTGCCAGCGGCCCCGGGGGACGCTATTCAGGTGCAACGCTCCACTTTGAGGCTCACTCGTGTCGTTGTTTTCCCGTCTCCGTGCCGTCGTCTCTGGTGACGACTATCTCGATGGCGACTTCGACGATGAGCTGGATTACGACGCTGGCGACAACAATGACGCGGCTCCCCCCACCAGTCGCGGCACCTCTGCCCTGGCGCTGAGCTCCGATTTCGCCCCCAGTGTCGACGACCCGTTCGCCGGCACCAACGTCATCGGCATGCCCGGGCTCACGACCACCGTGGCGGAGGTGATGTTGATGGAACCCCGCAGCTTTGATGAGATGCCCCGCGCGATCCAAGCCCTGCGGGAACGCAAGACCGTGATCCTCAACCTCACCATGATGGAGCCGGATCAGGCGCAGCGCGCCGTGGATTTTGTGGCGGGTGGCACTTACGCCATCGATGGCCAGCAGGAGCGGGTGGGAGAGAGCATCTTCCTGTTTGCCCCCAGTTGCGTGACGGTGTCCACCGCCGGAGCGGAAGAGGCTCACGCCTCCGCCCCGGTGGCCCGCTCCCGGTCCACTACGCCGCTGGAGTCTCAAGACGCCGCTCCCAGCCCGGCCTGGGGACGCGCTGATCTGCTGGGTTGACCGATTCACCTCCGACGTTGGGCGTGGTGGGCCTGGGCCGAATGGCGGAGGCCCTCCTTGAGCCCTGGATCGCGGATGGGCTGATCGCGCCCGAGGCCATTCGTGCCGTGGTGGGCAGCGCGGCCTCCCGTGATCGCTGGGCCACGGCCACCCTGGCCGGACAATCCTTGCGGGTGAGCACCGAGTCGCGGGAGGCCTGGGACGCTCCGGTTGTGCTGCTGGCGGTGAAGCCCCAGCAGCTGGAGGGTGTCGCGGCCGCCGCGCTCCAGAAGGCCACGGAAGACCAGGGGAAAGGGTTGCTGATCTCCATCCTGGCGGGCGTGCGGCTCGACCGTTTGCGCCAGCTGTTTCCCTCCCGAACCTGTGTGCGCGCCGTGGTGAACACCCCAGCCCTGGTTCGTCAGGGCTTGACCGCCCTCGCCTGGGCAGACGCCCCCGCACCCGAGGCGCGCGACTGGGTGGAGCAGCTGTTTCGCCGGGTGGGTGACGTCTGGACCCTGCCGGAGCCCCAACTGGACGCCTTCCTCGCCCTCACCGCCTCCGGCCCGGCGTTTGTGGCACTGATGGTCGAAGCGCTGGCGGATGGGGCGGTGGCTGCCGGGCTTCCGCGGGCCCTGGCCCAAACCCTGGCGCCGCGCACCCTCAGCGGCACGGCCGCCCTGCTGGAGGGGAAGGCGCTCCATCCGGGTCAGTTGAAAGACATGGTGAGCAGTCCGGCGGGAACCACGCTCGCGGGCCTGCGGGAGCTGGAGCGCGCCGGGCTGCGATCCGCCCTGCTGGAGGCGGTGTTGGCCGCGGCGGAACGGAGCCGAGCGCTGGCGTGAGCCGGTCTTGAGGTTCAGCCCTTCGCGGCGCCGCCGCTGCCGCCACTGCCCAGGCGCGGTTCCGTGCCCTCCAGCAGCCGTTGCAGGTTGGCGCGGTGGCGCCAGAGCACCAGCACCGTGGTGAGCACCGCCAGGGCGAGGTAGGCCGGGCGGAAACCGCCATGGCCCGGAAACCAGCCGAGCATCAGCAGGGGCAGCCCCACAGCCGCCACCATGCTGGAGAGGGAGACGATGCGGCTCACGCTCAACACCGTGAGGAAGAGGCCGAGGCAGGCCAGCCCCACCGGCCAGGCCAGGCCCAGGAGCATCCCCAGCCCGGTGGCCACCGCCTTGCCGCCCCGCCAGCCCAGCCACACCGGCCAGATGTGGCCGGCCAACGCCGCCAGGCCCGCGCCCACCACCCAGCCATCCAGCTCCGTTCCCTGCCAGCCGGCGCCGCCCAACACCTCACGGGCAAGCAGCACCGCCGCCGTGCCCTTGAGGACGTCCAGCAGAAAGACCGCCAGGGCTGGACCCTTCCCCAGCACCCGCAGCACGTTGGTGGCCCCGGTGGAGCCGGAGCCCTCCTCGCGGATGTCGATGCCGGCGAGCAGGCGTGCGGCCAGCCAGCCGCAGGGGAGCGAGCCGAGCAGATAGCCCGCGAGCAGGAGGCCCGGGGGGAGAAGCGGGGAGGGCATGACGGGGGGCGGGTCAGTAGAGCTCATCCTCGGCGGCGAGCTCGATGGGAGTGCCGGCGAAGGCCAGCCAGAGGGGAAATTGCAGGATCGGGGTTTCGATGACCCGCTCCGCCGAGTCGATGACGATGAAGGGGAGCTCCTCCTGCTCCTCCAACCGGTCGGCCCGCTCCACCAGGGCCTCGGGCCGCTCGAAGAGCACGATGCCGCTGTTGGGTCCGAAATCCTCCCGGCTCAGGCCCAGACAATCCTGCAGCCCCCGGCGCCATTCCCCGAGGCGTTCCGGTCGGCTGGCGAGCACCAGGGTTTGGAACCGATCCCCGTAGAGATCGCCAAGGATGGCGATGGCGGCGGCGGTGACGACCAGGTTGCGATGGCGGGTGCCCCGGCTCGGTTGGGCGCCGCGACCGCCCTGCCGCAGAAACCACTCCTCCAGGAGCGCGGCCCCCTCGGCATCGAGGGTGCGGCGCAGGCGCCAGGGGTCGGCGGAAAAGTCGGGCTGCCCCTGGAAGGTCCGCAGCCACTCGCGGATGATCGCCTCGTCCTGGCTGAAGAGGCCGGCCGCGGCGGGGGCCGCCTGGGGGGTGGCGGCCTCCTCCGCTCGCCGCTGATCGAGAGCTGAGGGCTGCACGATCAGCGGTTGGCTGACCAACTGGGCCTGCTCCGCCGAGGCCGCCAGGGCCTGGAGGGCGGTCACCAGGTAGTCCTGGAAGCCGCGCACCCGTTTGGCGATCGCCTCGGACTGGCCGGTGAAGGTGGTCGCGATCTCCGCGTTGAGCTGATCGCGGCGGTTCTCCAGGGCTTGGATCTCCGCGTTCAAGGCCGCCTGGCGGGCCTGCAGGTCGCGCAGGGCGAGGGCCAGCAGCGCGTCCGCCGGGGCGGACGGCGGCGCTGGAGTGAGCGGCGCCGGGGGCTCGGCCGGGGTCTCGGTCGGGGCTCCAGAAGGTCTTGGGGCTACAGGGGTTTCAGGGGCTTCTGGAGCTCCTGGAGTTTCAGGAGCCGCGAGGGCGTCAGCGGCCTCGGGGGGGTCGGGAAGGGCGGGAGCGCGGCTCATGGCCTCGGAGCAACGGGGAGAGGCACCCGGCGTTCCAGCTCGGCGCGCAGGGCCTCGGCGTCAAACAACATCGGCAGCAGATGCGGACTGTTCTGTTCCCGGAAATAAAACAGCACCGGCACGGCGGGGAAGAAGACGCGCCAGGCGAGCCAGGCGTCATAGGGAAAACGGCGAATCTCCTCCCCGGAGCGTTGCACCACCAGGGCCTCGGCCTGGAAACACAACCGCAGCAGGTTGGTCTGCAAGGCCAGAAAGCCGGCCAGGGTGAGCAGGGACAGGGCCGCGTAGAAAAAAACGGGCCAACGCGGGCTGAGGGTGAGCACAACACCCGCGATCAGCACCAGGCCCAGGGGAACCCAGTAGCGGGGAGCGAGGGTGACCTCCTCCGTCCCTGCGGTCGCGGGGCTGCTGGCGCTGGTGCCGCCATCGGCATCGGCGGAGGGTGGGATTGCCATGGAGGTCATCGGGGGGAGAGGAATTCTGGCCTTGCCGCTGGGCGCTCAGGCGCCGAAGAGGATCTGGGTGAGGACCACATCCACCAGTGCCACACACAAGAGGATCATCACCACCGCCCCCGTGGTGCTGGCTCCCACCTCCTTGGGGCCGCCCTTGGTGGTGAGGCCCCAGCCGCAGGCCAACACGGCGATGATCAGGCCGAAGACCACCGCCTTGATCAGCATGGACGGCACGTCATCCGGCTCCATCCAGGTGCGCACGGAGGTCCAGAAGACGCTGGGAGGAATGCTGTAAAGCAAGGTGCTGCTCAGCTGGCCCGACCACAGCGCCATGCCGAAGAACAGCAGGCACTGCACCGGCGACATGAGCAGCAAGGCCAGCAGGCGCGGCACCACCAGGTAGTCGACCGGATCGGTGCGCAGCATGGTGATGGCATCGATCTGCTCGGTCACCTTCATGGTGCCCAGTTGGGCGGCGTAGGCCGTGGCCACCTTCCCCGTGAGCAGGGTGGCGGTGAGCAGGGGCGCGATCTCGCGGGAGAGCCCCAGGGCGAGCAGCCCCCCCACGGCGGCGTTGGCCCCCTGGCGGGAGAGCTCCGCCGCCACCTGGATGTTGAACACCGTGCCCGCCGCCAGCCCGGTGATCAACACGATCAGCACGCTGCCGGGGCCGGCCTCCATCAGCTCCGCCATCAGATCCCCCGGGTGGATGCGCCCCTTGGCCATGGCGCTCACCGCCTGGCCCCCGAGCATCAGGCTGGCGCCAAGGCGGGTCAGCCAGCGGGGGGAGGCGGCCCGCCAGCGGGGGGGGCGGCGCAGGGTGGTCATGGCGCCTCCAGAGCCAGGGCGGGCGGGGGGCTCTTGGGCCAGCGCCGCATCACCACCAGCCCCAACACCACCAGCACCGCCGGGATCAGGCCCATGCACAGCCGGATGGCCACCAGGGCCGCCCGCGGCTGGTCGGTGCCGAGGGTGGGGACGTAGCCGCTGATGCTCATCAGGCTGCCAAAGCTGAACAGCACCAGGCTGATGCACAGCTTCTGCACGAACACCATGAAGGCGCTGAAGAGGCCAGCGGGCTTCTCCGGATCGACGTCGATGGCGTCCGGCAGCAGCGACCAGGGGATGAGATAGGCGGTGGAGGCCCCCAGACCCACGACGAGGATCGCCGCCAGAAGACCGACCAGCCGCAGCTGGTTGCTGAGGGTCTCCAGCGGCGCCGCCTGGACGTCGAGGGGGGCCAGCAGCATGGCCGCCAGGCAGCCCGTCACCCAGAACCCCGCTCCCCAGGCCAGGGCCCGCAGCCGACCCTGGCGGTGGCTCACCAGGGTCCAGAGCTGCAGACCCACCAGGGTGCTGATTTGAAAGGGCAGCAGGATCCAGTTGCTCCAGCTCTCCGGCAGGCGCATCACCACCGGCAGAAAGATCAGCGCCGCCGTCTGCATCAGCTGCAGGGCGCACCACAGGAGCAGGTAGAGCCCCAGCACGCGCATGAAGCGGCCGTTGTCGCCGATGCGGCGCAGCAGCCGTCGGGTGGAGCCCCGGGAGGGGTTGGGCTGCTGGGCGTGGCGGGCGGCGGGGGCGATGCCCCAGCAGCAGGCCAGGGTGCTCACGCCGATGATCAGGCCCGAGAGCAGGCCCAGCCGCCAGTAGCTGGTGGGGTTGGCGTGATCGCGCAGCAGCAGGCCGCCGAGGATCAGGCCGATCAGCCCGGCGATGATCGAGCCGGTGAAGCGGGAGCGGTTGAGGCGGGTGCGCAGGGTGGTGTCGCTCGTCACCTCCGCCATCAGGGCGGTGTAGGGGAGGTTGACGCAGGTGTAGAGGCTGTTGGCCACCACGGAGATGGCGACGAAATAGGCGAATTTCACCCACAAGCTGCCGGGCGGCAGCCACCACATCAACGCCATCGCCACCCCCAGGGGGATGGCGCTCCACGCCATCCAGGGCAGGCGGGGGCCGGTGGGATGGCTGGTGCGATCGCTGAGCCAGCCGACGATCGGATCGTTGATCGCATCCCAGATTCGGGCCAGCATCAGCACCGCCCCCGCCATCACCGGCGAGAGCCCGGCGGCGGAGGTGTAGAACACAAACAGGTAGAAGCCGATCAGGGAGGCCGCCATGCCCGTGCCCGCGTCCCCCAGGCCGTAGGACAGCAACAGGCGGCGCTGGGCGCCGGGGGCGGCCAGGGCGGGTGCGATCGCCTCCGGGTCTTCGGACCTGGCGTCGGCGCTGCCTGTGCGGTCGCATCCGGGTGGGGTGGAGCGGGGAGGAGTCAAACCGGCCGGGAGTTCAGCTGGCCATCATGCTTGAACCAAGGGTTGCCAGGCTGCTGACGCTGGGGGCGGCGTCGTGGGAGGATGGGAAGGCGAATGGGACTGCCAGTCCTGTTGGCAGGGGGGCAAGCGACGATGCCCCTTGGCGCGCGGAGCAGTTTAATTGATAATTGTTGTTCAATTGCGGGCGTAGTTTAGTGGTAAAACCTCAGCCTTCCAAGCTGATGATGCGGGTTCGATTCCCGCCGCCCGCTTCCTTTTCTCAATAAGGGTTTTCGCCTCAAAGCCCATGCTGCGACTGGCGTTAGGGCTTCCAGCCTCTGCCAGCGCCTGATTGCCCGTGCCAGGCTGTGAGACGAAACATCTCACCAAACGTCTCACATGCCGGCGGCCCGTGACTGGGAGGACACGATCAGGGCGGTGGTGTCTCATGCCCTGTCTCAGAAGGGCTGCCGTCGTGGCTGGACGGTGCTCAATCACCGTGGTCATGCGCGCCTGAACATCGCTGCTGGGGCTGGACGGGGCAGGCGCCGGCAGGTGCTTCTGCCCATCCCGTGGGAGTGTGACCAGATCGACCACATCCGCGATGCGGTGGTTCAGGTCTACGAGGAGTTCCAGCAGGGCATCGAGCCCGATGCCTGCGTGGCCCGCATGCCCCGTGCCGATGGATCGAGGGCAGCAGAGGTGGAGTCCGGTTCAGGCCGCGGTACTCAGGCAGCCCACCCCGGCAGGCCCAGGCCCAGGGGAATGGAGGCGGTGCTTGCCCCGGAGGACTGGGATGAGCTGATCGCTGCTTTCCGGGAGCACAAGCTGATCAGTGGCGAGATCAAGCCGTCGACCTGGCATCGGGTCTACCGCCACCACATGAACCACGTGCTCG